>JAHJHL010000021.1 GCA_018823905.1 Alphaproteobacteria bacterium | reverse complement strand
CCGCACGGTGTTCGAGGCCAGCTATCTGGTCATGGGCCTGGGTGATCCCCATCTGCACCATCTCGTTGCGCTTCTTCTCGCCGCCTGAAAAGCCGACGTTCACCGGGCGCTTGAGCATGTCCATGTCCATCTTGAGCAGCCCCGCCTTTTCGCGCGCCAGCTTCAGGAAATCACCACCCGACAACGGTTCCAGCCCGCGCGCCTTGCGCTGCGCATTCAATGCCTCGCGCAGGAACTGGACGTTCGACACGCCGGGAATTTCGACCGGATATTGGAAGCCAAGGAACAGCCCGGCGGCGGCGCGCTCGTGCGGCTCCATATCGAGCAGGTCCTGCCCCTCGAAGGTCGCCGAACCGTCTGTGACCTCATACCCCGGTCGCCCGCCGAGAACATAAGACAGGGTCGACTTACCCGCGCCATTCGGCCCCATGATCGCATGGATCTCGCCCGCATTGACGCTGAGCGACAGGCCCTTCAGGATCGGCTTGTCGGCAACGGTGGCGTGGAGGTTATTTATTTGGAGCACGATGGCCTCCGTTAAGAAATGATGTGTGGAGCGTTCTGAATCCCTGCTCCTCTTTTTGCTTTGTAAGATCCGAGTGGTGCATTCCCGCAAACGACATTTTGCCGTTTTCGACCGAAGCATAGAGCTCAGTCATCAGCGCGCGTTCTTCGGCAAACTGAGAATCGATCTCGTAAAGATATTCACGAAGACCGTTGAAATTTTCCAGAACAAGATCGAGTTTCTCATGAACCCGTTTTAGGCGCTCATTGAGATACCATCCGGTCGCAAACCAAAGAACGACCGCAATCCCAACAGCACCCCAGAACGTAATCATCCAACGCTCCCCTCAAGACTGATCCCCAGCAGCTTCTGCGCCTCGACCGCAAATTCCATCGGCAGCTGCTGCAGCACTTCCTTGGCAAAGCCGTTGACGATCAGCGCCACCGCCTCTTCCGCATTCAGCCCCCGCTGCATCGCGTAGAACAGCTGGTCGTCGCTGATCTTGCTCGTCGTCGCTTCATGCTCGACGGTCGCGGTCGGGTTGCGGACTTCGATGTACGGCACCGTGTGCGCGCCGCTCAGCGAGCCTAGCAGCAGGCTGTCGCACTGGGTGAAGTTGCGCACCCCCTCGGCATTGGGCGCGACGCGCACAATCCCGCGATAGGTGTTGTTCGACTTGCCCGCGCTGATCCCCTTGCTGACGATGGTCGATCGCGTGCGCTTGCCATTGTGGATCATCTTGGTGCCGGTGTCGGCCTGCTGGAAATTGTTCGTCACCGCGACCGAATAAAATTCGCCGACGCTGTCGTCGCCGTTCAGCACACAGCTGGGATATTTCCACGTCACCGCACTGCCGGTTTCGACCTGCGTCCACGATACCTTACTGCGGTGTCCCAAGCACAGCGCGCGCTTGGTTACGAAATTATAGATGCCGCCCAGCCCCTCGGCATTGCCGGGATACCAGTTCTGCACGGTCGAATATTTGATCTCGGCATCGTCGAGCGTCACCAGTTCGACCACCGCGGCGTGCAGTTGGTTCTCGTCGCGCATTGGCGCGGTGCAGCCTTCGAGATAGCTGACATAGGCGCCCTTGTCGGCGATGATCAAAGTCCGCTCGAACTGCCCCGTATTTTCGGCATTGATGCGGAAATAGGTCGACAGTTCCATCGGGCAGCGGACGCCCTTAGGCACGTAAACAAAGGTGCCGTCCGAGAAGACCGCGCAGTTGAGCGCCGCGAAATAATTGTCGTACATCGGCACGACCTTGCCGAGCCATTTCTTCACCAGCTCGGGATATTCGCGGATCGCTTCCGAAATCGACAGGAAGATCACGCCCGCGCGCTTCAGCTCCTCGCGAAAGGTGGTCGCGACGCTGACGCTGTCGAACACTGCGTCGACCGCGACCTTGCGCGCGCCCTCAACCCCGGCGAGCACCTTCTGCTCCTCGATCGGGATGCCGAGCTTTTTATAGACTTCGAGGATTTCGGGATCGACCTCGTCGAGGCTGCCGAGCTTGGGTTTGGGCTTGGGCGCCGCGTAATAATAGGCGTCTTGATAATCGATCGGCGGCACGTTGAGTTTGGCCCAATCGGGCGTTTCCATCGTCTGCCAATGGCGAAACGCCTTCAGCCGCCAGTCGAGCATCCATTCAGGCTCGTTCTTCTTCGCAGAGATAAAACGGACTGTATCCTCGGTCAGCCCCTTGGGCGCGAAGTCGGTTTCGATGTCGGCCGACCAGCCATGCTCATAATCGGCGACTTTGGCGGCGGCGTCATGCGCGGCTTGGTCTTTCACGGGGAGTTCGGTGTTATCGGTCATACAGAAATTCCGTTCGCCTCGAGCGAAGTCGAGAGGCCCATAGGTCGTGCGCTGTCGAGGGGTGTCTCGACTTCGCTCGACACGAACGGGCTAGGTTTGGCGGGGGCGACGGATAAGGTCGCTAAACTAATCTTCGCCAACGCCCCGCGCACCGCGCCGTTCACGACGCCCCAATGCGGCTGCACCTTGCAGCTGCCCTCGAGCGAGCAATCGTGCCGCCCTTCGGCGACGCAGCTGGTCAGTGCGATCGGCCCTTCGACCGCCTCGATGATATCGGCAACGCTGATCGCCGCCGCGGGCCTTGCCAGCCGCACCCCGCCGCCGCTGCCGCGCGAAGCGACGAGCAGTCCGGCGCGGGCGAGGCTGCTCACCAGCTTCTGCGCGGTCGGCCCCGGAATCCCCGTCTGCTCGGCGAGCAGCGCGGCATGGAGCGGCACCGACCCGCACTGGCGGGCGGCGGCGCTCATCAGCACCACGGCATAATCGGCAAGGTTGGACAGGCGCATAAATTGCGAACGATTCTTAACTGGAGTAAATTACTCCACTTATATAGGCGCGTGGTCTTCCGGGTGCAAGCAAGGCCGTTTGGGCGTGGTGATAGAAAAGCTGTGCCAAAAAAAAGGCACCCATCTGGCCGGGGCCAAATGAGTGCCGAGATGAAGGTCTCAGTCCTCGTCAGAGGATGAGCTCTTCTGGGTCGCAAGGGGGGATTATGCCGACGCGATGATTCGCGATTGTACGGAAACGCCAAAAACGGCTTAGGTCATATTTTGATGGTTAAGGGGGCGTAGGGGCGTGCAATCGGACGCATCGCGACGAACAGGTCTATGTTTCCGACACCATCGGGCCGACCTTGCCGGCAAGCTGCTTGCGCCCCTTTGTCGTCGCCTCGGTATAAGAGGTCGGCTTGCTCAGCTGTCCCGGCGTCGCACCCGCAAAGCGCTTGATCTCGCGGATCAGATGCGACTGGTCGTAAAAGGCATCGCCCAGATCCGCATCGTCCAGCTTTTCGCCGCGCGCCAGCGCCGATGCGGCGCGCACCGCGCGATATTTGCGCGCCAGCATCCGCGGTGACAGCCCGTAATAATGCTTCGTCATCCGCTCGACCGACCGGATCGACATGCCGGTGGCATCGACCAGGTCGGGCACCTGCGGCGAAGGCGACGCGGTCAGCCACTGATCGACAATGCGGATGAACCATAAGGGAGGCGCTTCGCCGCGGGTCAGCACTTCGCGCGCGAAATTATTACCGATCACCAGCTTGGCCTCGACATCGGCGGCCTGTTCCAGGGTGGTTGCCACCTCGTCGATCCACGGCCCGAACCGGTCGGCGGCGTCGATCGCGCGGTCGGTCAGCTTTTCGGCGTCGTCGCCCATCAGCGCGGCCCATCCCGCGGGGAGAAGGCCGAAACCGAACAATTGCGCCGGGCAATTGCTGATCGCGCGCACCCGCCCGCTCGTCGGTCCGATGATGATCGCACGCGAAACTGAGGTCCGGTGGCCGTCGGCGAAGACATATTCGCCGTCGGCATTGGTGACGAAACGGAATTGCGGCCGGTCGGCGCGCTCATATTCGTCGAAGCTCGGCATGTTCAGACGCGCGAAATAGAAGCTCGACACCATGTCCGCCAGATCGGGATCGGGCGGAAAATAGTGCAATTCGAACGGCGCGCTGCCGTCCACGCTGTCACGCGACGATGATTCTTCTGACATGAGACCCAGCCCCGACAGCCTTTCAACAGCTGCCTTGTTATCTGAGCCAAATCATTTGCGTTTCTTCCCTGCGCGTCAAGCGTGAAGTTTGTTCTTTTATTAGCTTTTTTGGCTTGCGATCCAGGCATCGACGCGGCGTTCGAGGATGTCGAGCGGCACCGGTCCCGATTCGAGCACCACGTCGTGAAAGGCGCGATAGTCGAATTTGGCGCCCATCGCGGCTTGCGCGCGACCGCGCAATTCCATGATCTTGAGCTTGCCGATCAGATAGGCGGTCGCCTGTCCGGGATAGACAATATAGCGCTCGATCGCCTTTTCGATGTCGCCGTCGGGATTGGGCGTATTGTCCTGCAGATATTTAATCGCCTGTTCGCGGCTCCACCGCTTGTCGTGGATGCCGGTATCGACGACGAGGCGGCACGCGCGCCACAGCTCCATGCCGAGCCGCCCGAAATCGCTGTAGGGATCGGTGTAGAAACCCATGTCCTTGGCCAGTTCCTCGGTATAGAGGCCCCAGCCTTCGGTGTAAGCGGTGAAGCCGCCAAAGCGGCGGAAGGGCGGCAGGCCGGTTAACTCGGTCTGCACCGCGCGTTGGAGATGATGTCCGGGGACGCCCTCATGGTACGCCAGCGCCTCAAGCTCGGTCTTCGACATGTCGCGCAGGTCATAGAGGTTCACATAATAGGTGCCGGGGCGCGATCCATCGGGTGGGGGCGACTGGTAGAACGCCTTGCCCGCCGATTTCTCGCGGAACGCCTCGACCGCCTTCACCTGCAACGCCGCCTTGGGCAGCGTGTTGAAAAAGGCGGGCAGCCGCGCCTCCATCGCCTTAACCTTGGTGTCGACGTCGGCCAGATAGGCTTCGCGGGTAGTGTAATAATATTGCGGGCTGGTGCGCAGATGCGCGAAGAATTGCTGCAACGTCCCCTTGAAGCCGACCTGGGCCATGATCGTCTTCATCTCGCCATGGATGCGCGCGACTTCGGACAAGCCAAGGTCGTGGATCTGCGTCGCGGTCATGTCGGTCGTGGTGTAATTGGCGAGCAGCGCTTCGTAATAGGCTTTGCCGTCGGGCAGGCGCCACACGCCGTCCTGCGTCGGCGCGCTCGCCTGCTGGCGCTTCATTTCGGCGAGGAGGCGGCCATAGGCGGGACCGATGCTGTCGGCCCACGCCGTTTTCGCCGCGGTGGTCAGCCGCGCCTTTTCGGCGGCGTCAATGTTGAGTTTGGCGACCTTGGCGGCCAGATCCTCGACCACCGCGTTATTCGGTCCTTGTAGATTGCCGATGTCTGAAATCAAATAGGCATAGACCCATTGCGGCGGCTGGACGCCGTTGGCGGCGCGCGTCGCCGACTGTGCGGTCAGCGCGTCGAGCACCGGGCCAAGCCCGCGGATGCGCGCGATATAGGCCTCGGCCTCGGCGGTGTTCGCGACGCGGTGGATGTTGATCAGGAAGGCAGGGAGCTGGCTTTGCGGGCCGTTCATCTGGTCAAAGACATAGCCGCGATCGCGAAACGGGAACAGTCGCTCGGCGCGCGCCGCCTGTGCGTTGAACAGTTCGAACGACAGCGCCTCGTCGGTCGACATCCCTGCGGGGTCAAAGCTGCCGCGCATCGCCTCGGCGGTCGCCTGTTGCAATTTGTGGCTCGCGATCGCGGCGTCGTCGCTGACGTCGTTCCAGCGGCCGTAATCGCCATCGCGAATCCCGCGATACGCCTTGCCCTGCGGACTGAGCGACAGCTGCGCGGCGTCATAATTGTCGAAGAATTGCGCGAGGTTCGCTCCCGCTGGCACCGCGTCGGGGGCGGGCGTCGACGCTGCGGTGGCGGGCGCCTCCTGCACCGTAGCGGGCGCGCAGCCCGCCACAGCGAGCAGCGCGAGGCCGGTGGACAGACGAGCGATAAGGCGAAGCTGCAACACGATTTTCTCCCGGTTTTTCCGATGGCTTTTTGGCGATGCCCAATAGGTTGAGGGGGGCTTGCCATAGCCGCGCGGGACGCGCAATGGCGGGCCATGTCGCTCTTCGCTTCCGCTGCCGACGCCGCATACGCGCTGGTCCGTCCGATCGTCCACGCCACCGATGGCGAGGCGGCGCATAATCTGACGCTCAGTGCGCTCCAGCCGCTGCCGCGCGCCCGACACGCGCTGACCAGCCCGGTGCTTGCCACCGAGTTTGCCGGGCTGCATTTCCCCAATCCCGTCGGCCTCGCCCCCGGTTTCGACAAGGATGCACGCGTCGCCCATGCGATGCCGCATTTTGGTTTCGGCTTTGTCGAGGTCGGGACGCTGACTCCGCTGCCGCAGGACGGCAACCCGCGCCCGCGGCTGTTCCGGCTGGTCGAGGATGGCGCGGTGATCAACCGCATGGGGTTCAACAACGGCGGGCAGGCTAAGGCGGCCGAGCGGATCGCGTGCCTGCGCCGCCATGGCCTGCCGGTGCCGCTCGGGATCAATATTGGCGCCAACAAGGACAGCGCCGACCGCATTGCCGACTATGCGAAGGGCACCGCGGTGATGGCGCCGCTCGCCGATTATCTGACCGTCAATATCAGCTCGCCGAACACGCCGGGACTGCGCGCGTTGCAGGACAAGGGCGCGCTCGAGGCGTTGCTCGACGGTGTCGCCGCAGCTCAGCCGGTTGGTGCGGCGAGGCCGGTGTTCCTCAAGGTCGCGCCCGACCTCGAACCCGCCGACATCGATGACATCGTTGCGGTGGCGATCGACAAAGGACTAGCCGCAGTGATCGTGTCGAACACCACCATTACGCGCCCGGCGCTCTCCTCACGCCACGCCGATGAGGCCGGGGGACTATCGGGCGCGCCGCTCGCCGATTTGGCGCTCCAGCGGATCCGCGATTTCCATGTTGCCAGCGGCGGCAAGGTGCCGTTGGTGGCCGCGGGTGGTATCGCGTCGGCAAGCCAAGCGTGGGACCGCATCCGCGCGGGCGCCAGTCTGGTCCAGATTTACTCGGCGATGGTCTATGCCGGCCCAGGTCTTGCTGCCCGGATTGCGCATGGCCTGGAAAAGCTGGCGGTGCGCGACGGGTTCGCGCGCGTGAGCGGAGCGGTCGGCGTAAGCGTGGATTAGGTTCGCGACGCGCAGTTCGACGCTGTTGAGAGAACGGCCACTTTTTTGTCCCGTACATATCTGCGCGCCAGACCCCGCTAGCAGCGGCCCCCGAGGCCCACGCCTGCCAGTGGAGGCCGACGCGCGCGGGCCTTATGTCGGCGGCGTGGGCTATTTCGCTTTCGATGGTAACATGGACAACTGCACCGTCCTGCGCACGGCGATCGTCAAGGTTGGCGAAGTGCATGTGCACGCGGGCGTCGACATCGTCGCCGACTTGCGGGCGCCCTGTTCGCTGCGACGTGAAAGGCGACTGGGCTGGCTGAAGCGCCTCGGTTCGGTCAATAGGGCGACAAGTCCCTCCCTGGGGAAGCGATTATACAAACGCGCCGCTCGATAGCCTCGGCCGGGCTTTTTGGTTTGATTTTCAATATATCCCGGTTGCCTTCGTGATGACGCCTACTTAGGCTGCGGCATTAGAGGGATGGCGCGGGCAATCGGCCCGCGCGCCAATGGGGTGTGCCTTTGGGTAGGGGCGCGAATGCGGAGACCATGATGATCAAGAAGATGTTTGCCGCGGCTTTGCTGGTGTCGGCGGTGGGGCTGCCGTCGATCGGCTTTGGCCAAACGAGCGATATTGTTGTAACGGCGCAAAAGGGACGGGTGGACACGCCGGTGTTCGGAAAGCGGCCCTTCATGCGCGATCCGCGCCTGTCGCCCGACGGTACCAAGATCGCCGTGATGATGAGCCGCGATGGTGTCGATAATCTTGGCTATATCGATCTTGCAAAGCCCGGCAGCCCGCCGACCTTTTTTGCCAAGGCGGAAGAATATCGCGAGGCGGGCGACCGCACCATGGGAACCTGGCGCTGGGTTGGTAACCGCACGCTGCTGGTGACATTGCTGTCGCGAGAGAACATCTTTGGGCAGCGTGCCGACCTGCGTCGCCTGGCGGCCTATGACCTTGAAACTGGCAAGCTGACCCCGCTGGCCTGGAATGAGGCTGGCGGTGACGCTGGTACCATCCTTTTCGTCGATGATGAAAAGGAAACGATTCTTCTTCAGCGCAGCACCTTTAAGGACGGCTCTTTTTCGGTGGGTCCTGAGGTTGTCGAAGTCGATGTTCGCACGGGACGCTTCAAAGGCGTCCAGCGACCGAATCCCGAGGTTGACGGCTGGCTGGTCGATGGCAAGGGCGTCCTCCGCGGTGGGATCGGGCAGGACGACAAGGGCAACCAGCGGCTGATGTATCGGTCGGATGCCAGCGGCACGTTTAAGACCGTCTCCAACGAAAAAGATCCGACGTTCACGCAGTCGCAGATTGTGCCAAGTATTTTCCTCGACGAACCGGACATGGCCTATGCGACCAGCAACAAGGACAATCTGCGTCGTGTCTATAAGGTCAACATGAAGACGATGGAAATCGTCGGCGCTCCGGTTTTTCAGCTCAATGGCTATGATGTCGGGGGTTTGATACCGGACGAGAGTGGCAGGAAACTGCTTGGCATCTCGTTCATCACCGACAAGGATCGCCGGAAATGGATGGATCCACGTCTGGCCCAGGTCCAGAAATTTTTCGACGAAGATTTCGGCGAGGGCAATGCGATGATCACCTCGACGAACGATGGCGATACCAAATTGATTGTTCAGGTCGGGGAAACGAGCGATCCGGGGGGATATTATCTCTACGATACCGAAAGCGGCAAGTTGCAGTTGCTCGGGTGGGTCCACCCCATCTTGCAAGGGGCAAAAATGAACCCGACGGACACCGTCCGTTATAAGGCTTCCGACGGAATGGAAATCGAAGCGGTCATCACCTACCCGCGTCACCGCAAAGACGGTAAGAATCTTCCCGTCGTCGTCATGCCGCACGGTGGACCTTACGGGATCCGTGACGAAGAGGGCTTTGGCTTTTTCCCTTGGCATCAGGCGGTCGCCGAGCTCGGCTATGTCGTGATCCAGCCAAATTATCGCGGCTCGGGCGGTTTCGGAAAGGAGTTTGTAACCGAAGGGCGCAAGCCGAACGGTTATGGCAACCGCATGCAGGACGACCTAAACGACGCCGTAACCTGGTTTGCCGGTCAGGGTCTTGTCGATCCGAAGCGTGCCTGCGTAATGGGATGGTCCTATGGAGGATATGCGGCGGCTCGCGGTGCACAGCGCGATGGCAATTTTTGGAAATGCGCGATTGCAGGCGCCGGCGTTTACGACTTTCCCATGATGAAATCGTTCGATACCAATACGTTTGGCAGTTTCGGGGCGAGCTTCCAAGCGACGGCCAATGATCTGATCTCTATCTCATCGGCGCGCAATACCGACGGCAAATGGGCACCAATTCTGATTGTTGCCGGTCTGCGTGATGCGCGCATTCCTATCGAACAGTCGCGTACTCTTGTATCGCGATTGAAAGGATCAGGGAAAAAGGAAGGCGCTGACTTCCGCTATGTCGAACAGCCGAAGGGAACGCACAACCTGCCCTATGAGGATGTGCATACCGAATGGCTGGTCGAAACCGAGAAATGGTTGGCCGCTCACAATCCGGCATACATCGCCAGCGATGCGGACAAACCGGTGCCAGTCGTCGTAACTGTCGACACAAAATAGGCGCGTTCCCGACAGAGGCAGTGCGGGTCTAGTTGGCCCGCGCTGTCTTCATCTGCGCTGCATATCCCGCCTGCACCATCGCGCTCATCCGGTCGAACAGCGCATTGGGTTCGCTGCGGCGCAATTGGGCGATCGCCGCCTCGGCGCCCTCGGCGACGACCAGCTCGCGCGTCCCCGCGTCGACTGCCTCGAGTATCTGCGCGGCGGCGAAATCGGGCGACAGGCCGTTGTCGATCGCGGCGTCGCTTTCCCCGCGGACGCTCCCGTCGGCGTTGAGCGCGTTGCGGCTGACGTTGGTCTGGACCGACCCCGGGGCGACGACCAGCACCTTCAACCCCAGATGCTCATTCTCGGCGCGCACGCTGTCATGATAGCCGATCAGACCATGTTTGGCGGCGCAATAGGCGCTGCGCAGCGGCACCCCGGCGATGCCCGCGACGCTGGAGATCGCGACGATCTGGCCGCCGCCTGCGCCGACCATGCGCGGCAGCAATTGCTGGGTCAGCGCGATCGGGGCGAGCAGGTCGACCGCGACAATCTGTTGATAGACCGCAAAATCGGTGTCGATTGCCAGGCTGCGCTGCGCGATGCCGGCGTTGTTGACCAGCCCGTCGACGCGGCCCTGCCAGCCCCAGGCTTTCTCGGCGATGGCGGGGAGGGCGGCATAGTCGGTCGCCTCGAACGGCAGCACCAGCGTCTCGGTCGCGCAATCGGCGGCGACCGCCTCCAGGGCCGCGATATTGCGCCCGGACAGGATCAGCTTCGCACCTCGGGCGCCCAGCGCCCGCGCCAGTGCCGCGCCAATGCCCGACGAGGCGCCCGTAATCCACCAGATCTGATCGTTCATACCCGCTCCCATTCGATGATTTCGTTGCAACCTGAAACGGGTTCAGCCAGCCGTCAAGGCGGCGTGCTCGCGCATCCCCGGGCGGGGGTGGCAATTTTGTTGCGAATCTGTTATAATAAATATCAACGCGCCGACATTCTGCCTCTTCCCGTCTCGGGCTGGGGCGTTTCGCGGCGTTCCGATGGAGCCATATCCCTTGTCACTCTGACTGGCTAGCGCCGAGCGACCGTAAATCCCCCTTGGCTAGAGGGCGGGATGCGCCGTTGTTGTCGCACTTTCAGATCAGGGTCAAGGCACAACAAAAGGAATTTTCATGTCCGTAAGCACGCTCTTGTTCGAAGTCGGTGATTATGTCGTTTATCCCAAACATGGCGTGGGGCGCGTCATCGAGTTGCAGAAATCGGAAATCGCCGGAATGCAGCTCGAACTTTATGTGCTGCGCTTCGAAAAGGAAAAAATGACGCTTCGCGTGCCGACGAACAAGGCCGAAGGCGTCGGGATGCGCAAGCTGTCGTCGGACAAGACGCTGAAGGAAGCGTTGCAGGTGCTGACCACCAAGCCGAAGGTCAAGCGCACCATGTGGTCGCGCCGCGCGCAGGAATATGAGGCGAAGATCAATTCGGGCGACCTGGTGTCGATCGCCGAAGTGACGCGCGACCTGTTCCGCGCCGACGATCAGCCCGAACAGAGCTATTCGGAGCGCCAGATCTTTGAAGCGGCGTCGAGCCGCCTCGCGCGCGAACTGGGCGCGATGGAAGAAAGCGACGAAAAGACCGCGCAGGCGAAGATCTTGCAGATTTTGAACGAGCATGCGCCGCTGTATTACGCCGAAAAGGTGTAAGCGCGCGGGTTAGCGATTTAGGGAAGGGGCGGTCTGCGAGGGCCGCCCTTTTTCGTCGGCGTCATTGCGAGCGGAGCGAAGCAATCTCCAGCCATCGTCCTGCTGGGACGCAAGCTGGAGATTGCCGCGTCGCTACGCTCCTCGCAATGACGGCTTAGGGATACACCGCACTCACGAAATACAACCCATCGGGCGGAGCATTCAGCCCCAGCGCATTGCGGTCCGCCGCCGCCAGCGCGTCCTTCAGATCCCTCGCCGTCCACCGCCCGTGCCCGACAAGCGACAGGCATCCGACCATCGAGCGCACCTGATGGTGCAGGAAGCTGCGCGCCGCGGCCTCAATAATCAGCTCGTCGCCGTGGCGGCTGACGGTCAGCTTATCGAGCGTCTTCACCGGACTTTGCGACTGGCAATGCGCCGAGCGGAAGGTGGTGAAATCATGCAGCCCAACCAGCGCCTGCGCCGCGGCGTGCATCGCATCGGCGTCGAGCGGTCGCGCGACCTGCCACGACAGCCCCTTGTCCCACGTCAGCGGGGCGCGGCGGTTGACGATACGATATTCGTAGGACCGCCCGATACAGGCAAAGCGCGCGTGCCAGTCGTCGGGAACGATCTCCGCCGCGAGCACCGCGATCGGCGCGGGACGCAGCTGGGCGTTGAGCGCCTCGGTCAGCTTGAACGGGGTCAGCGGCTTTTCAATGTCGACATGCGCGCGCATCGCGATCGCGTGGACCCCGGCGTCGGTGCGCCCGGCGCTGAAGACCTGCACCGTCTCGCCGGTGAAGCGGTGGATTGCTTCCTCGATCGCTTGCTGGACGCTGGGGCCATGCGCCTGTCGCTGCCAGCCCATATAGGAGCGGCCGTCATATTCGATGGTGAGGGCGAAGCGGGTCATGGGCGCCCCTTACCCCCATGCTCGTCACCCCGGACTTGATCCGGGGTCCACTGCGGCGCTGACGTCCTGGACCCCGGATCAAGTCCGGGGTGACGAAGGATAAGAGGCTCCTTCATGCGAGCCGCGTCCCTGCCGCAATCCCCCGCCCACGCAGCAATTCGCTCGCCTCCATCGCGGGCTTCCCCGCTCGCTGCACCCGCACCGCGCGGATCGCGCCGGGGTTGCAGGCGATGGTCAGCGCGTCGTCCAGCGTCGTACCGGGGCTTGCCCCCGCGACCGTCTCGCCCGGATGCACAACCTCGGCCGCGAGGATTTTGTGTCGCTCACCCTCCAGCTCAAAAAACGCCCCCGGCACCGGATTGAACGCGCGGATCTGCCGCTCGACCTGCACTGCGCTGACCAGGAAATCGAGCCGCGCCTCGCTCTTGTCGATCTTGGCGGCGTAGGTGACGCCGTCCTCGGGTTGCGGCACCGGCGGAAAGGCGTGGAGCTCGCTCAGCACGCGCCGCATCATCAGCGCGCCCATTTCGGCGAGCTCGTGGGTCAGCACCCCCGCGGTCTTGCGCCCGATCGGGGTCGGTTCGACCAGCCGCATCGCACCGGTGTCGAGCCCGACGTCCATCTGCATGATCGTCACCCCGGTCTCGGCATCGCCCGCCAATATGGCGCGCTGCACCGGCGCCGCGCCGCGCCAGCGCGGCAGGATCGAGCCATGAACGTTGAGGCAGCCTTCGCGCGGGGCATCGAGGATCGCGGGGGGCAGGATCAGGCCATAGGCCGCGACCACCGCGACATCGAGATCGAGCGCGGCGAAGTCGGCCTGTTCGTCGGCACCCTTCAGGCTTTTCGGGGTGCGAACGGGCAGGCCATGCTCTTCGGCCCACACCTGCACCGGGCTTTTTTGAAATTTCTTGCCGCGCTGCGCCGGGCGGGGCGGCTGGGTATAGACCGCGGCAATGTCATGCCCTGCCGCATGCAGCGCAGCGAGCGTCGGCACCGCAAAGGGCGGCGTCCCCATGAAAGCGATACGCATGGGTGCGGGCTTTGGCGGAGGCGGGCGAGCGGCGCAAGTCCCTCTCCCATTTAGGGAGAGGGCAGCGAGACTTGCCAGCTCGCTGGCTTAGTCGCAGCGGGTGAGGGGGGTATGGACTATCGTGAGGGCACAGCCCCTCACCCAGCTACGCCTAGCGAACAAGTTCGCAAGTCTCCGCAACCCTCTCCCGACGGGAGAGGGGATATTGCGCCCACCCCCGCGCGCCACTACCACCCCCCCATGGCCTCCACCGAAATCGAAGCCCTCGTCCAGCAACTCGCCCGTCTCCCCGGCCTCGGCCCGCGGTCGGCGCGGCGCGCGGTGCTGCATCTGATGAAGAAGCGCGAGTCCGCGTTCGTGCCGCTGCTCGCCGCGTTGCAGACGGTGTCCGAACGGCTCGTCACCTGCACCATCTGCGGCAATGTCGATACCCACGATCCCTGCGCGATCTGCGCCGACCCGCGCCGCGATGCGCGGTCGCTGTGCGTGGTCGAGGAGGTGTCCGACCTGTGGGCGCTCGACAAGTCGCGGCTGTTCCCCGGCAAATATCATGTGCTGGGCGGGCGATTGTCGGCGCTGGAGGGCATCCGCCCGCAGGATCTGGCGATCGACGCCCTGGTCGCGCGCGTCGCGGCGGGCGGCATCGACGAGGTCGTGCTCGCAATGAACGCCACGCTGGAGGGCCAGACGACCGCCCATTATCTCGCGGAGCGGCTGGAGGGCTATCCGGTGCGGCTGACGCAGCTGGCGCATGGCTTGCCGGTGGGGGGCGAGCTGGATTATCTCGATGAAGGGACGTTGGCGCAGGCGCTGCGGGCAAGAAGGCCGGTGGGGTGAGCAAGCCGACCCCCGAGCCATTTGAAATTGATCGAGCACAGGCCAGACCTGATTTTGGGGCGATGACGGAAGCGATTTCTGCTTGGCAGGAGAGCTTTCGTCAAGAAGACAGCAAGCGCGCGTTGTCAGACTGGACCGACCCATCTTATGATTTTGAAGAATTGTATCTTTCAGGCCAAGTCGACCCCGAAAGGGCGCTGGCCTGCGTTACAATAGCTCTCCACAATCATGATGACCCGGAGTTTCTCTTTTTCGTCGCCGCAGGGCCGCTCGAAGACATATTGCGCGACCCGACCCAAGAAATACTCGAACGTGTACGAGTGGAGGCGCGGCGAACGGCACGCTTTCGCTGGATGCTGACCGGCGTCTGGACTCACGGTTTGCGGCCAGACGTAGCCGAGCAGTTGAAGATTGCGGTGGCTGGTATGACCGAGAACGATCCGCTGCCAGCGATATAGGACCCCCTTGACCCAACGCCTCGCCGACCATACCTGACCCCCATGGCCATCCTACCCATCATTGAGACCCCGGACCCCCGGCTGCGCGTCATTTCCAAGCCCGTCGAGACCTTCGACGCCGAGCTGAAACAGCTCGTCGCCGATATGTTCGAGACGATGTACGACGCGCCCGGCATCGGGCTGGCGGCGATTCAGGTCGGGGTGGCAAAGCGCATCTTGGTGATCGACCTGCAGGAACCCGATCCCGAGGATGAAGAGGGCAAGAAGGTGATCCGCGAGCCGCGGGTGTTCATCAACCCCGTGTTCTCCGACGAGAGCGAGGAGCATAGCGTCTATTCGGAAGGGTGCCTGTCGGTCCCCGAACAATATGCCGATGTAACGCGCCCCGCCGAGGTCACCGTCGACTGGCAGGACGAGGACGGCAAGCATCATCAGGAACGCATGACCGGGCTGATGGCGACGTGCATCCAGCATGAGCATGACCATCTGGAGGGCATCCTCTTCATCGACCATCTGTCGCGGCTGAAGCGCGAGATGGTGTTGAAGAAGCTGATGAAGATGCGGAAGGCGGCGTGACCGCCTGAACCCTCTCCCGTCGGGAGAGGGCAGCGAAACTTGCGAACTTGTTCGCTAGTTGCAGCGGGTGAGGGGATGCGGCTTCGCGTTCGCCCGCCCGCGCAGAACCCCTCACCCAGCTTCAGCTAGGCAGCAAGCTGCCAAGCTTGCGCAACCCTCTCCCAACGGGAGAGGGGTTCGATCAGCCCGCCTTCGCCACCGCGACCATCGCGGGGCGCAGCAGCCGGTCTTTCATCATATACCCCGCCTGCATTTCCTGCACGATCGTGCCGGGTTCGGCGTCGCTGCTCGGGATTTCGAGCATCGCCTGATGCTGGTTGGGATCGAGCGGCAGGCCGATCGCCGCGATCCGGGTGATGCCGTTGCGTTCGAAGACGCTCAGCAATTCGCGCTCGGTCGCCTCAAGGCCGGTGATCAGCGGCTTGATCGCGTCCGATGCGCGCTGTTCATCGCTGAGCGCGGCGAGCGCGCGGCCGAGGTTGTCGGCCACCGACAGGATGTCGCGCGCAAATTTGGTCGCGGCATAGGCGTGCGCGTCGGCGATTTCCTTTTCCTTGCGGCGACCCAGATTCTGCGTCTCGGCGCGCGCATAGAGCAGGTCCTGCTGCACCGCGGCGAGCTGTTCGTACAGCTGGGCGACTTCGTCATTCTCGGGCGCTGCCGCTTCGGGCGCTTCGGTTGCAGTGGCGGCTTCTGGGGTCGCGCTGTCGTCGACCGGGGTGTTATTTTCGATGTTCGTCATAAACCTATCGTATCAGTCTGGAGAGCGATTGTGCGGTGAAATCCACCATGGGAACGATGCGGGCATAGTTCAAGCGGGTGGGGCCGATAACCCCGACCACGCCGACCACGCGTCCGTCCGATCCGCGATAGGGCGCCGCTATCACGGAAGAGCCCGAAAGCGAGAATAATTTATTTTCCGACCCGATGAAAATGCGGGTCGCGCTGCCGTCGCGGGCGCTGTCGAGCAGTTGCGCGATGTCCTGCTTGGTCTCAAGCTCGTCGAGCAGCTGGCGGACGCGGTCGAGGTCGCCGACCGCGCTGTCGTCGAGCAGATTGGCCTGGCCGCGCACGATCAGCACCGGGCGGTCGGCGCCGTCGGACGACCAGATCGCAAGCCCGCGGCTGACCAGATCCTGCGCCGCGCGGTCGATCGCGATGCGCTCGGCCTCGATCTCGTGGCGCACCCGCGCCATCGCTTCGGTCAGCGTCAGGCCCGCGAGCATCGCGCTGATATAATTGCCCGCCTCGACCAGCGCCGACGGGTCGAGCCCCGGCGGGGTGTCGATAACACGGTTCTCGACCGCACCGTCGCCCGCGACGAGCACGACGAGCGCCTGCGCGTCGGACAACGGCACAAACGCGACCTGTTTCAGGATACGCTCATGCTTGGGGACGAGCACCAGCCCGGCGCACGCCGACAGGCCGGATAGCGCCGAGGTCGCCTGCGCCAGCGCGCTTTCGATTGGACCCGCGTCTGACAGGCTCGCCTCAATCTGGGCACGGTCCTCGGCGCTGGGTTCCGCAACCTGCATCATGCCGTCGACGAACAGGCGCAGGCCTTGCTCGGTCGGCAGGCGGCCCGCGCTGGTGTGCGGGCTGGCGAGCAGGCCGAATTCCTCCAGATCCTGCATGACGTTGCGGATCGATGCGGGCGACAGGTTGAGCGCCGCGAGCTTCGACAGCGTGCGCGAGCCGACCGGTTGCCCGGTCTCCAGATAGGCGTCGACGACCAGCCGGAACACGTCGCGGGCGCGCGTGGTGAGTTCGGTGATCGGCGCGGTGGTCATGGTGGGGATTTAGGGACGCGGGGGCGTGGGGGCAAGCTATGCTCTGGCCAACTGCCGCATGCCCCGCTAAGCGCGCCGCACACATTCACAGGAGAATCCCCCATGCGCCCATCCGGCCGCGCCCCCGATCAGATGCGCTCGATCGCCATCGAAACCGCCTTCACCATCCATGCCGAGGGCAGCGTGCTCGTCAGCTTTGGCAACACCAAGGTGCTGGTGACCGCCAGCGTCGATGAAAAGGTACCGCCGTTCCTGCGCGGCAAGGGGCAGGGGTGGGTCACCGCCGAATATGGCATGCTGCCCCGCGCGACGCACACCCGCGGCAGCCGCGAAGCGGCGAAGGGCAAGCAGTCGGGACGGACGCAGGAAATTCAGCGGCTTATCGGGCGGTCTTTGCGCGCTGTGGTCGATATGAAGAAGCTGGGCGAGCGCCAGATCATCATCGACTGCGATGTGATCCAGGCCGATGGCGGCACCCGCACCGCGTCGATTTCGGGCGCGTGGGTCGCGCTGCGCATCGCGGTCGACAAACTGCTCGCAGCCAAGACGATTGCCGAGGATCCGATTGTCGACAAGGTCGGGGCGATTTCGTGCGGCATCTACAACGGCACCCCGGTACTCGACCTCGACTATGACGAGGATTCGGTGGCGGAAGCCGACGGAAATTTCGTGCTGACCGGCCGCGGCCAGATCGTCGAAGTGCAGGCAAGCGCCGAGGGCGCGACCTATGACGAGGAAGGGTTGCTGCGGTTGCTGCGCCTCGCGCGTATCGGCTGCACCGAGATTTTCGCGGCGCAGGATAAGGCGACGGGGCGGTAGGTTTGTAAAATTTGGTTCGCACGAAGACACGAAGACACGAAGAAATGGATCCGGGCCGACAGGCCTCTTTCTCTGTCGACATTGCGCCATAGCGGGCGGTCGATGGAAAAAGGCCGCTGCGCGGCAAGCGCGGACCTCTTCGTGTCTTTGTGTCTTTGTGCGAAACCCTTAAATCCGGCGCTCGGGGCCTAATTCTACGAGAGACCATCACCATGACCCATCGCAAACTCGCCCCCGGCAAACTCGTCATTGCCAGCCACAATGCGGGCAAGGTGCGCGAGATTCGCGCGTTGCTCGAACCGTTCGGGATCGATCCGGTGTCGGCGGGCGACCTCGGTCTGCCCGAGCCCGAGGAAACCGGGACGACGTTCCGCGACAATGCGCTGCTCAAAGCGCATGCGAGCGCGTCAGCGTCGGGACTGCCCGCGCTCGCCGACGACAGCGGGCTGGAGGTTGCTGCGCTGGGCGGGCGCCCCGGCGTTTACACCGCAGACTGGGCCGAACGGCAATGGTTCGAGGGCGAGCCGGGCCGCGACTGGTATATGGCGATGGGCAAGGTCGAAGGCCTGCTCGCCGAGCAGGGGCCGGACGTTGACCGCAGCGCCTGCTTCGTCTGCACCCTCGCGCTCGCCTGGCCCGATGGCCATGTCGAAGTGTTCGAGGGCCGCGCGCAAGGCAGCCTAACCTGGCCGCCGCGCGGGTTGCTCGGGTTTGGTTATGATCCGGTATTTGTTCCGGTTGGCAAGTCATTGACTTACGCCGAAATCGACCCGGAAGAAAAGCACGCGATCAGCCACCGCGCCGATGCGTTTGCGAAGCTGGTCGCGGGCGTGTTCTGAATCTGTCGATGGCTTACTATCGTGTCTTGCTCCGTGGCCTTTGGGACCCGCCCGTTGAAGATCACACAGGATTCTTCACGACGCGAACAGTGACGTCGGCGAACGTCGAGGAAGCGAAAGCAATTGCGCTTTCGGCGCTGAAACGTGAATGGCTGGAAGCGCCGTTCTTTGCCCAAGGCAGTGAAGGCCTTTCGCTAACGGTCATCGACGCGTGGCGCGTGGGCTGGTTTCGGGCGTGGCGATCGGGCGGCGGTGGCCATAGTTTCTTTACCGAAGACGTCGAAGGCGATGCGGCGCGCCTCGAAGCGGAGGCGGCCAAAGCTCCCTCGGGCGCGAATATCTGGCAGCTGGCGGTTCTTCGCTATCAATCGGACACTGAGTTTTACGTCTTCGAACCCGACGACTGACTTTCCGGACAAAGCGAGTATATCGCCCCCCATGGCCGAACCGCTCGCCCTTTATGTCCATTGGCCGTTTTGCGTGTCAAAATGCCCCTATTGCGATTTCAATAGCCATGTCCGCGACAGCGTCGATCAGGCGGTGTGGTGCGATGCGCTGCTGGACGATCTGCGCCATGAGGCGGCGTTGCTGCCGGATCGCCCGGTCGGGTCGATCTTTTTCGGCGGCGGCACGCCCAGCCTGATGCCCCCTGCCACCGTCGCGGCCGTGATTGCGGCAGCGGCGGCCGAATGGGGGCTGGCTAACGATTGTGAGATCACGCTGGAGGCAAACCCGAACTCGGTCGAGGTTGCCAATTTTGCTGACCTGGCGGCCGCAGGCGTGAACCGCGTATCGATAGGCGTTCAGAGCTTCGATACCGAAGTGCTTGAATTTCTAGGTCGCGCGCACAGCGAGGATGAGGCGCGGCGCGCGATCGCGACGGCGCAGGAGCATTTTGCGCGGGTCAGCTTCGACCTGATCTATGCGCGTCCCGGCCAGACGATGGCGGCGTGGGAAAGCGAGTTGGCGGGGGCGCTGGCGTTCGGCACCGATCATCTCTCGCTTTACCAGCTGACCATCGAGCCCGGCACACGTTTTGCGACGCTGGCGGCGAAGGGCGACCTCACCATCCCCGACGGCGACGCCGCCGCCGACCTGTTCGACGCAACGCAGGCGATGACCAGCGCCGCGGGACTGCCGCGCTATGAAGTGTCGAACCATGCGCGGGTCGGGCAGGAGAGCCGCCACAACCTCGCTTACTGGCGCTATGCCGATTATGCCGGGGTCGGTCCCGGCGCGCATGGGCGGCGGCTGGGACAGGCGACCGAGCGCCACAAAAAGCCCGAGAATTTCATCGCGGCGGTCGAACGCAACGGGCATGGGCTGAAGGTCGAAGCCGATCTCCCCGCGCACGAACGCGCGACCGAGGCGATGCTGATGGGGCTGCGGCTGACCGAAGGTATCGATCTGGCGCGGATCGAGATGCGGAGCGGGCTGCGGCGCGCGGCGTTTGTCGATGCGGATGCCGTGGCGCGGTTGGTCGATCAGGGGCTGATGGTGGGGGAGGGCGACCGTCTGGCGGTCACGGACGACGGTATTCTCCTGCTCGACAGCATCCTTTCCGAGGTGGTTCGGACCAGCTAAACCCCATCAGACCCGTTCGTGTCGAGCGAAGTCGAGACACCCCTCGGCGTTGCGTGACCCCGATGGGCATCTCGACTTCGCTCGATGCGAACGGAATTTGGGAAAACGGTTTGTCGCAGCAGTTGATCCGCGAATGGGATGCCCATCTGGCGCACGAAAAGCGCCGGTCGGAACACACCCGCCGCGCCTACATGGCGACCGCCGAACGGTTCTGTGCCTTCCTGTCCGAACACCGCGGCGGCGCGGTCGATGGCGCGATGCTCGCCAAACTGACGCCGAACGACCTGCGCGCCTATCTCGCCGACCGCCGCGCCGAGGGGCTGGGCAACGCGTCGGCGGCCCGCGAGCTGTCGGCCTTGCGCGGCTTTCTGCGCTTCGTCGGCGGCTCGGGCGCCAGCATCCCGCCGCTGCGCGGGCCGCGGGTCAAGAAGGGGCTGCCGCGTCCGGTTTCGCCCGCCGAGGCGCTCGCGCTGGCGCAGGATGTCGAGGACAATGCGCGGCAGGGCTGGACCGGCGCGCGCGATTTCGCGTTGCTGTTGCTGCTTTACGGCGCGGGGCTGCGCATTGGCGAGGCGCTGGCACTGACCGGCGCCGCACTACCGCTCGGCGAGACGCTGCGCGTTACCGGCAAACGGAACAAGACGCGCGTCGTGCCGATCCTGCCCGCCGTGGCGGCGGCGGTAACGCGCTATGTCGAAACCTGCCCCTATCCGATCGCGAAGGATGGACCGCTGTTCCTCGGCGCACGCGGCGGGCCGCTGGCACCCGGGGTTGTGCGGGCCAGCGTGCGGACGGCGCGGCGCGCGCTGGGGCTATCCGAACGCACGACGCCGCATGCGCTGCGCCACAGTTTCGCGACGCATCTGCTGGCGGGCGGCGCCGATTTGCGCAGTTTGCAGGAGTTGCTCGGTCATGCGAGTCTGGCGTCGACACAGGTGTACACCGCGGTCGATGCCGCGCATTTGCTCGACATTTATCGCAGCGCGCATCCTCGGGCTTGATCATCAAATTTCCCTTCTCCCCTTGCGGGAGAAGGATAGGGAGCCTTATCGCGGAGCGATTAGGCGGACTTGGATGAGGGGTTGCGAGCCAAGGGCTCGCGCGGTCGCTTTGCGACCGCAACCCCTCACCCAGCTTCGACTAGGCAGCAAGCTGCCAAGTCTGCGCATCCCTCTCCCGCAAGGGGAGAGGGGATTTATCCGCTCAATCATGCCAGCTCGCCCCGTCGCGTTCGATCAGTGCGATTGCCGAACTCGGCCCCCAGCTGCCCGCCGTGTAAGTCTGCGGCGCCATGTCGACCGCGGCCCAGGCGTCGCGGATCGAATCGATCCACTGCCACTGCGCCTCGACCTCGTCGCGGCGCACGAACAGCGTCTGGTCGCCCTCGATGAAATCGAGCAGCAGGCGTTCGTAAGCGATCCGCCGCCGCTCGCCGGCGAAGCTGTGCGAGAGCGACACGTCCATCGTCACTTCTTTGAGCTTCACGCCGTCGCGGTCGAGCCCCGGCTGTTTCGCCATCACCTTGACCCGGATATTCTCCTCGGGCTGGAGGTTGATGATCATCATATTGGCGTCGAGCTTGCCCGCGCCGACGCGCGCAAAGATATTGTGAGGCACCGGCTTGAACTGGATCAGCACCTCGGACTTGCGCTCGGGCATCCGTTTGCCCGTACGCAGATAAAAGGGCACGCCCTTCCAGCGCCAATTGTCGATGAAGGCCTTGATCGCGACGAAGGTCTCGGTGTTCGACGGCTGGCCAAGCTCGTCGGCATAGCCGGTGACCGCGCCGCCGTTGACCGCACCGCTGCTATACTGGCCCTTGACGCTGTGCGCCTTGACATCCTCGGCGCGCATCTTGCGCAAGCTCCGCAGCAGCTTGACCTTTTCGTCGCGCACCGCGGTCGCGCTGACGCTGGCGGGCGGCTCCATCGCAATGATCGCGAGCAGCTGGAGCATATGGTTCTGGACCATATCCTTAAGCGCGCCGACCCCATCATAATAGGAGACGCGGCCTTCGAGACCGACGGTTTCGGCGACGGTGATCTGGACATGGTCGATCGCCTGCGCATTCCACAGCGGTTCGAACAACATATTGGCAAAACGCAGCGCGAGCAGGTTCTGCACCGTTTCCTTGCCGAGATAATGGTCGATGCGGAACACATGGTCCTCGGCGAACGCATCGCCGACCTGTTGATTGACCTCACGCGACGAAGCGAGATCGTGACCGATCGGCTTTTCCATCGCGATCCGGCATTCGGCGCAGGCGATGCCCGCGGCCTTCAGTCCCTGCGCGATCGGGCCGAACATCGACGGCGGGGTCGAAAGATAGACGCCGATTGGGCGCTGCATCCGGTCGCCGAGCAAAGCGGCGAGTTCGTCATAACCGGTGCCCGCTCCGGCATCGATCGCGCAATAATCGATGCGATCGAGGAAGGCCGCGACACCGGCATCTTCGATGCGATCGGCGGGCAGATGTTCGGTCAGCGCCGCGCGCACCTGCGCGTGAAAGGTTGTACGATCCATTTTCGACCGCCCCGACCCGATGATCGTCAGCGCATCGGCGAGCAGTCCGTCGAGGTGGAGGTTGTAGAGCGAGGGAAAGAGCATGCGCTGCGCGAGGTCGCCCGTCGCGCCGAACAGCACCAATGTCTCGACTTTCACGCTCACGCCAATCCCCTTGGATATCCACCAAGGGAAATGGCGGAGCCAGCGTGCGATTGCAACGCGCATACGTAGGCCGCTCTAAATCGGACCGGCATGTAACGCGCGCTCACCGCTCCGAAAAATCATCCTCCATGATCGCGCGGATATTGGTGATCCCCTCGGCGAGGAACGCCGGGTCGACATTCTCATTCTCGCCGTGCTGGTTGTTGTCGGCGTTGACGACGGGGATCGTCACCATCGGCGCGCCGAGTTCGCTCGCGAACAGCGACAGCGGCAGGCTGCCCCCGGTCGAAGGGACGACGACCAGCCGGTCGGGCGAGACGCTTTCAAGCAGATGTTTGACGCGCGTCACCATCGGTTCGTCGAGCGCGGTGCGCTGCGCTTCATAACCAAAGCCCGAGGCGACGCGGGCGATCGCCGGATGCGCCAGCCGTTCCGCCGCGGTCGGGGTGCGGTCGAGGACGTAATAGCCCTGCCCTTCGATAAAGCGCACCAGCCGGGCCAGCTGACGATCGATGCGGTCGCCCTTGACCAGCCGCATGTCGAGCCGGGCCTCGGCCTCGGTCGGGATGACGTTCGCCGCCTTGGCATCGGTCGCGCCCGCGCGCAGTCCGGTGATTTCGATTCCCGGGAGCAGCACCAGTTCGCCGTGGAGCTTGCCGCCGCCCTGCGTTCGGGCGATCCCCAGACTCTGGCGCGTCGCGTCCATCGACGGCGCCTTGGCGATTTCGGCCAGCTCGGCGGCGGTCGCGGGGACCGCATCGTCATAGAAGCCGGGGATCAGGATGCGCCCGTCGGCATCCTTCAGGCTGCCCAGCAGCGCCGCGAGCCGCAGCGCCGGGTTGGGCGCCCAATTGCCATAATTGCCCGCGTGCAGCGGCCGGTTCGCACCGTAAACGGTGATGCCGACATCGACGACCCCGCGCACCCCCAGCACCATCGCGCGATACCCCGCGGTATGCCGCGGCCCGTCGACCATGACCCACAGGTCGCTTTCGAGCTTTTCGCTGTGCGCGTGCAGGATCGCACGAAGGTTCGGTGATCCCTTTTCCTCCTCGCCCTCGAAAAAGAATTTCACATTCACGCCCAGCCGCGCGGCGGTTCCGGCGGGGTCGCGAAAGGCGTTGAGCGCGACCATCACCCCCGCCTTGTCGTCGGCCGCGCTGCGTGCGGCAAGGCGCCAGCCCGCGGGGAAGCGGGCCTCGGGCGTCCAGGGGCCGAGCACCGTGCCGCCCTGTTCGATCGGGCGCGAGATCGCGACCGGGCGGAACGGCGACAACCCCGGCGCCCAGCGTTCGGGGACGACGGGCTGGCCATCATAATGGGCGTAAAAGACGATCGTTCTGGTCGCGCCGGGGGTCTTCACCTCGCCGAACACCGCAGGCGGCGCTTTTCTGTCGATATCGTAGAGCAGTTCGGACGCGATGCCGCGGCGTTTCATCATCGCCTGGACAAAATGGGCATTGGTTAGTGCGTCGTCGGGGTTCGCGGCGTCGTTGGGCAGCGACAGGAAGGCGATATATTCCTCCATGGTCGCGGCGTCGAGCATCGCGGGCTGCGCAGCCGCGGGCGCACTGGCTATCGCGGCGGCCAAGCCTGCCATGCCAACCGCAAGCACTTCCCATCGTTTCGACAAACGCTGCATGATCCTCTCCCCCTTGCCCCAACCTGCGACGACCTTCGCAACCGACTGCCCTGCTGTCCACCGCAGTCGATGACCCCCTGCATCGACCGCCCCCTTGGCAAAGCCAACGCACCTGCCTTAGGGAGATTGCCATGCCCGACAGCGCCCAACCCTATGACGTCATTGTAATCGGCGGCGGCGTCAATGGCGCCGGGGTCGCACGCGACGCCGCGGGGCGCGGGGCGCGGGTGTTGCTGCTCGAAGCGGGCGATCTGGCGCAAGGCACCTCGTCGGCGTCGACCAAACTGATCCACGGCGGGCTGCGCTATCTGGAGCATTATGAGTTCGCCCTCGTGCGCGAGGCGCTGAAGGAGCGCGAGACGTTGTGGGGCATCGCGCCGCACATCATCTGGCCGCTGCGCTTCGTGCTGCCACATCGTCCGGGACTCCGCCCGCGCTGGCTGCTGCGCTTGGGGCTGTTCCTCTATGACCATATCGGCGGGCGCAAGAAGCTGCCCGCGACGCGTTCGATCGACTTGCGCCGCCATGTCGCGGGCGAGCCGTTGCAGCCGAAATATACGCATGGTTTCGAATATTCGGACGGCTGGGTCGACGACGCGCGGCTGGTCATGCTCAACGCGCGCGATGCCGCCCAGCATGGCGCGAAGGTCCGCACGCGCACCCGCGCCGACATGCTGCGCTGCGAGGGCGGGCTGTGGGTGGTCGAGGCAAGCTGCGACAACGGGCATAGCTATCGTTTCACCGGGAGCGCGATCGTCAATGCCGCGGGGCCGGCGGTGCTCGATTTGCTAAAGCGCGCCGATGCCGAACCCGATCATGCGATGCGACTGGTGCGCGGGTCGCATATCGTCGTGCGGCGGTTGTTCCAGCATGACTATGCCTATTTTTTCCAGCTGCCCGACGGGCGGATATTCTTTGCAATCCCCTATGAGCGCGACTTCACGCTAATCGGTACGACCGACGTCGATCATGACGGTCCCGCCAGCGAAGCCCGGGCAAGCGTCGACGAAATCGCCTATCTGTGCGAAGGCGCCAGCCTCTATTTCCGCGAACCGATCACCCCCGCCGACGTTGTGTGGACCTATTCGGGGGTGCGGCCCTTGATCGAGGATGGGTCGGGGCGGCCCGAAGCGGCGACGCGCGGGTACCGGATCGACCTCGACATGGCGGAGGGCGCGCCGCTGCTCACCATCTATGGCGGCAAGATCACCAGCTATCGCCATGTTGCCGAGGCCGCGGTCGACGAACTGGTGGGCCATATACCCGCGCTGACGGGGAAGTGCTGGACGGCAAAGGCGCCGCTGCCGGGCGGCGATTTCGCGACCAGCGGCGCGGCGGCGCTCAAGGCCGAGATCAGGCTTGCGCATCCTTTCCTGACCGCCGCGACGGTCGATCGTATCGTCAAGGCCTATGGGACCGATGCGCGCCGCTGGCTGGGCGATGCCGACGGGTGGGACGCGCTCGGCGGCGAGATTGCGCACGGGCTGAGCGTGGCCGAGGCGGCGTGGCTGGTCGAGCAGGAATGGGCGCAGACGACCGACGACATATTGTGGCGGCGCAGCAAGCTGGGGCTGCATTTCAGCGCCGAGGAGGTGGTGAAACTTGCAAGCTGGCTGAATGCACGCCCCCAAACCCACTGAGAATGATCATCTTCTCTTGGTCCGTTCGCATCGAGCGAAGTCGAGATGCCGTGAAGCGGTGCGCTGACGCTCGGTGTCTCGACTTCGCTCGACACGAACGGGATTAGGGGATCCGTTGGCAATCAACGTGCTCTAGTCATCCACACCATATTGCTCGGCGAGCTTCGCGCGGCGGACTTTCCATGTTTCGGCGAGCACCGCGACGTCACGCAGCGCGCGGAGGTCGGCGGGGCGGTCCTTTGCTTCGCCGCCGATGAGCAAACCGAACAGTGATGCCAGCGGCCATTCGGGATAGGGACGTTCCACCAGTTCGAGCATTTCCCCCGCGCGCACCTCCCCGGCTTCAATGACGCGGTAATACCAGCCGGTACGCCGCGTTTTGACCACCTGCGCCATCACCCCCTTGGCCCCGAAACGATGGTCGAGTTTCCAGCACGGCTGGCGCGCCTGGCTGACCTCGACAAGCGCGGTGCCGAGGCGGAAGCGGTCGCCGAGAAAGACGTTGGTTTCGTCGAGGCCCGTTGTGGAGATGTTCTCGCCGAACGCGCCGGGTGCCTCGAGGAGCGCCGGGTTCCCCAGATGCTCACGCCACCACGCATAATGGTCGGCGGGATAATGATGGACTGCCTTGTCGATACCGCCATGGACCGTGCGATCGGCCTGCTCGTCTCCGGCCAGCCCCATTGCGCCGACTGCGACCGCATGCGTCACCGGCAGCTTGGCGATCGCGCTGGGTTCGTCATCGCCGCGGAAGGGACGCACCTGTCCACAAAGGACGGCGAGGATTTCGGTTTTCATCGCGGCGACTGATAAAGTGCGCGCCGGAAATGGCAATCGTCCCGGCTGGGACAAGCGGACGCCGATGCGTTAGGGTGCGGCATGAACGACGCGATGATTGACCTGCCCGTGCGACGGCTGGGCCTTGCCGAACCCGGTGATGCGGCATTGGTCCGCAGCTTGGCCGCCGAAGCGCCGGTGTCGATTGAGGTCGGCGGCATCGGTTATGCGGTGATGATGGCGACCCCGGCCGATCTGGACGATTATGGCCTGGGCTTCGCGCTGAGCGAAGGGCTGTTCGAGACGGCTGATCAGATCGAGCGCATCGACGTGCATCCGGTCGAGGGTGGCTGGGCGCTGCGCATCTGGGTACCGCCCGACCGCAAGGCGATGGCGCTGGAGCGCGCGCGCCAGCGGGTGAGCGAGAGCAGCTGCGGGTTGTGCGGGATCGAGAATATCGAGCAGGTTTTGCGTCCCCTACCGCCGCTGACCGCGCGCATCGCGACCGACCGCGCCGCGATTGCCGCGGCATTGGCGGCGCTGCGCGATCATCAGCCGCTGGGGCAAGCTACCGGCGCGGTTCACGCTGCTGCTTTTTGTGCGCCCACGGGCGAAATCCTTTGCACTCGCGAGGATGTCGGGCGGCACAATGCGCTCGACAAGCTGATCGGAGCGCTGGCGCGCGCGGGGACCGACCCCGCGACCGGCTTCATCCTGCTGTCGGCGCGGTGCAGTTATGAGCTGGTCGAAAAGACGGTGCGCGCGGGCTGCCCGATGCTGGTCACCATTTCGGCGCCGACCAGCCTGGCGGCGGAGCGCGCGGTGCAGGCGGGACTGACGCTGGTCGCACTGGCGCGCGCCGACTCCGCGCTGGTCATCAACGATGCGCGGCGGATGATCGCGTGAAGACGCTGGGCGCGGTGCTCGCGGGCGGACGGTCGCGCCGTTTTGGTTCGGACAAAGCGGTCGCGATGCTGGATGGGCAGACCTTGCTCGATCATGCGCTGGCGGCGCTGCGCGCGCATTGCGACGCGGTGGTCGTTGTCGGCCGCAAGGGGGGCATCGCCGATTGGCCGCGGCCCGACATGGGGCCGCTCGGCGCCATCGCAGGCGCGCTGCGCCACGCCGCCGCGAACGGCTTTGGGCAAGTGCTGACGGCACCCGTCGATTGTGTGCGCCTGCCCGCCGATCTTCGCGCACGGCTGGGACCGGCGTCGGTGTTTGTCGACACCCAACCGGTGGTCGGGCTGTGGTCGGTCGCGGCACTGGACGCCTTGCAGGCGATGCTGACCGGCGAAGACGATCATGCCGTGCGCGCCTTTGCCCGGCGGATCGGCGCGCGCGCCATCGCGGTGAATTTTGCGCTGCCCAATATCAACAGCGCGGAGGATCTGGCGCGGCTGGCAGACGGTGCGGGCTAAGCCGCCATCGGCACGACACGCACGGGTATCGCCTTCGCTGCCGGACAGCCACTGGTCTTGTCATAATGGCCGAGCGGAAGCAGCGGGTTGAGTTCGGGATAATAGCCCGCGACCGACCCGCGCGACATCGGATAGTCGATGATCGTCAATCCCTCGACCCGTCGGACCACCCCGTCGTCGCTGATCGTTTCGAGCGCGACGTTCGTCCCCGCCGCCAGCTTTCGATCGGCGATGTCGTCGGCGTTCATGAACAGCACCATGCGGTCGTTGTACACGCCGCGATAGCGGTCGTTATAGCTGTAGATCGTGGTGTTGAACTGATCGTGCGAGCGCACTGTGGCCAGCCGCAACATGCTAGGGTCGGTGACCTGCGCGTTGACCGCGAGACCGGGGAGAATCAGGAAATTGGCCTTGCCGTTCGGGGTCGCCCACGCGCGGCGGCGCGGCGCGATGTCGAGGTGGAAGCCGAGCGGCGCCTTGATCCGCTCGGAAAAGTCCGCGTAAATCGCGGGATAGACCGCGGCGATCTTGTCGCGGATCAGACTGTAATCGTTGATATAGGCGGCCCAATCGACCTTGCTGTCCGGCAAGGTCGCCATCGCCATGCGGCAGACGATTTCGGTCTCGGCGAGCAGATGTGAGCTCGCCGGGTCGAGCACGCCGCGCGAGGCGGTGACGTTCGACATCGAATCCTCGATGGTAACGAACTGCTCACCCGCCGCGGTGGCAATCGGTTCGGAGCGCGCGATGACGGGCAGGATCAGCGCCTCTTTGCCATGCACCAGATGCCCGCGGTTGAGCTTGGTTGCGATCCCGACGGTCAGGTCGAGCTGGCGCATCGCATCATAAGACCGATCGGTGTCGGGAACCGCGCGGACAAAATTGCCGCCGAGCCCGATGAAGACCTTAGCGGTCCCCGCCAGCATCGCCTCGATCGATTCGACCGTATGATGGCCATGCTCGCGCGGCGGTTCGAAGCCGAACACCTCGCGCACCTTGTCGAGATAGGCTTCGCTGGGCTTTTCGTCGATGCCGACGGTGCGGTCGCCCTGCACATTCGAATGACCGCGGATCGGCGAAATGCCCGCCCCCGGCTTGCCGAAATTGCCCTTGAGCAGCAGCAGGTTGGCGATCTGCTGGACGAGCTGCGATCCCTGCTGATGCTGGGTTACCCCCATGCCATAACAGATGATCGTCGCGTTCGAGCGGATGTAGATGTCGGCGCAGCGGCGGATCTGTGCCTCATCCAGCCCCGACGCCACGACGATCGCGGGCCAGTCCTGCGCGGCGATGTCGGCCCGAAGCGCGGCAAAGCCCTCCGTGTGTTCGGCGATGAAATCATGATCGAACACCGCCTCGCCCGCAGCGTCGCGCTCGAACATGACCTTCATCATGCCCTTGAGCAGCGCGAGGTCGCCGCCGATCTTGATATGGACAAATTCGCTGGTGACCTCGGTCGATCCGAAGGTCGCCATCTGGACGATGTCCTGCGGTTCGGTGAAGCGGACCAGCGCGCGTTCGGGCATCGGGTTGACCGCGACGATCGGGACGCCGCGTTTGCGCGCCTCGACCAGCGGGGTCATCATCCGCGGCGCGTTCGTTCCCGCATTGTGGCCGATCAGGAAGATCGCCTCGGCATGTTCGAAATCGTCGAGGACGACGGTTCCTTTGCCTATACCGATCGCGGGCGGCAGCCCGCGGCTCGTCGGCTCGTGGCACATGTTCGAACAGTCGGGAAAATTGTTGGTACCGAACTCGCGCACGAAGATCGCATAGAGAAACGCGGTCTCGTTCGCGGTGCGGCCCGAGGTGTAGAATTCGGCCTGGTGCGGGCTGTCAAGGGCGCGCAAATGACGGCCGATCAGCGCAAAGGCGTCGTCCCAGCTCACCGGCACATAATGGTCGGTCGCGGCATCGTAACGCATCGGTTCGGTCAGGCGGCCCTGCATCTCCAGCCAATAGTCCGACTGTTCCATCAGCGCCGACACGCTGTGTTCGGCAAAAAAGTCGCGCGTGACGCGAAACTTCGTCGCTTCATGCGCCAGCGCCTTGGCGCCATTTTCGCAAAATTCGAGCTTCTTGGTGCAGGTCGCATCGGGAAAGGCGCAACTCGGGCATTTGAACCCGCCGGGCTGGTTCATCGCCAACAGCGCGCGCGATCCCTTGGTGACGACGCTCTGTTCCATCAATACCTTCGCCGTCGCAGCGGCGGCACCCCAGCCTCCCGCGGGGCTGGTGTAGGTTCGATAGCGGGGTCTCTCGTCGGCCATGGCGACGGGATTAGATCATTGCGGCGCGATTTTCTATCGATCGGCGAATTTTAGCGTGAAGCAGGCGCCCTGCCCGTTCGCACCCGCCCCGCTGCTCAGGTCGATGCCCGCAGCGGCGCACAACCGCCGCACAATGTCGAGGCCGAGCCCGCTGCCTTCGCTCGCTTCGCCTTTGACGAACGGTGCGAATGCGTCGGTTGCCGTACCAAGACCGGGGCCGTCGTCGCAGATCGACAATTGGTCGCCGCTGAATGCAACGTGCAGATTGGCCGCAGCCGCATGCTGGAATGTGTTGCCGATCAGATTGTTGAGCACGAGCTGCAACGACGTCGGCTCGACGATGATCGTCGCATCCCCCGCAACATCGTTCGACACGGCAAGCCGGTTCGCCGGAAAGCGCACCGCCGCCGCAGCGATCGCCTTTTCGACGACCGGGCGCAATTTGATGCTTTCTACCGGCAGCGCGTCACCTTCGCGTGCCAGCGCGAGCAGCAGGTCGAGCGTTTGCGTCATGTCGATCGTCGCGGTTTCGATCCGGCGCAGCGCCTCGGGAACCGGCGCGGGCAGATCGCCGCGTTGCGCGATGACTTCAGCCGCGCCGCGAATGACCGCCAGCGGGGTGCGCAGTTCGTGGCTGGCATCGCGCGTGAAGCTACGCTCACGATCGACAAAGCCGCGAATGCGCTGGAACGCCTGTCCGAGCGCGCCTGCCAGTAGGCCGATCTCGTTCGCCGGATAATCCTCCGTCCGCACGACGGGTACGGTTTCGCTGCCGCCGTCGGCGACGTCTTTGGCGAGCCGACTGAGCGGGCGCATCGCGCGGTTGGCGAGCCACCAGCCGAGCAGCGCCATCGCCAGCGCGACGAACAGGCCGAGCGCAATCAGGAACTGGATCATCCCGTCGCGCACCGGGCGGACGAGCAGATAGCGGCTGACCTCGGCCACTGCGACCGCAGGCGTGCCGCCGGAAGCCGCACCGGTACGCTGATCGAGCGTGAAATGCTCGACATGGTAGTGACGCCCCGCCGCCCCATAAAATTCGCGCTGCTGGGGGTTGGCCGCAACCCGCGGGGCAAGGTCGGCGGGTAAGCCAGCCTTTCCAGGATAGATTTTGATGTAGGCGACTTCGGGAGTTGTCAGTGTGCCATCGCGGCTCCAGCTTTGCTGCTGCCGTGCAATCTCGCTGTCTAGTGCCGTGCTGAACAGCCGGTCCTCGAGGGTATAGGCAAAGATGAAGGTCGTCAGGCCGAACACCGCGCTGGTTGCGAGCACGGAGGCGACCAGCGCAGCGATCACGCGGCGGCGCAGACTGTATGACCGCTGCCTCATTACGGCGCGCTCAGGCGAAAGCCAATGCTGTGGACGGTTTCGATCATCGGGGCGCCGAACGGCTTGTCGACAATCTGCCGCAACAGATGGATGTGGCTGCGCAGCGCATCGGACGGTGGCGGCTCGTCGCCCCACAGCTTGCGCGCGATCTCGGCGCGCGCGACCGGCTGCGGCGACGCTTCGGCCAGCAACAGCAGGATGTCCCACAGCAGCGGCGACAGGCGGAGCGGCTGCCCGGCGCGCGTCGCGGTGCGCAGCTGCCGATCGATGGTCAGCGGACCGACGGTGATGCTGTGCGATTGGCCCAGCTGCGGCCGCTGCGCCAGCGCTGTGATCCGCGCGGCGAGTTCGGCGAGCGAAAAGGGTTTGACCAGATAATCATCGGCGCCGCTGCCAAAGCCCGCGAGCTTGTCGTCGAGCGTGTCGCGCGCGGTGAGCATGAGGATCGGAATCCGGTGATCGGCGCGGCGGCGGATCTCGGCGCATACGCTCAGCCCGTCGCGCCGCGGCAGCGCGAGGTCGAGCAGTACGACATCGACGGGGCGCATCAAGGCCTCGCGGACCCCCGCCTCACCGTCGGCGGCGTAATGGAGCCGATGCCCCAGCGCCTCGAGATAGTCGATGACGTTGCCCGCCAGATCGGCGTTGTCCTCCACCAGCAAGATGTCGAATGCCTTGTTCAAGCCATGTCCCTTACCACACGCGCCCAGTTCCGTCGCAAAGTCTTGGCGATGCCAGGTCAAAATAGCGTCAAAACGGCTTTCACATCGGTCTGACGCCCGGTCTGCCAGACCGGCGGCATCCTGACACAATGTGGAGCGACACGATGCACAAGCAGAAGAAGAATTTGGCGATGTTGGCGGTCGGTCTGTTGATCGCGGCCCCCCTGCCGGCCCAGGCGCAGGGCGACATCACGACGAAGTCCGACCGCGTATTGCTCGTCGTCAGCAGCCATGGCGCCGACGGCGGCAAGACCCGCCCCGGCTTTGAAATGGATGAATTGTCGCAGGCCTATGCGGTGTTCGCCGACAATGGGTTGACCGTCGACATCGCCAGTCCGGCCGGGGGCGTTGTCGTCGCCGATGCGTTCGATCCCAAAAAACCCTATAACAGCCGCTTCATCGCCGACACCGCGGCCCAGGCAAAGCTCACCGCGACGCGCACTTTGGCCAGCGCGCGCGGCGAAAGCTATGCCGCGGTGTTCGTCGTCGGCGGCAAGGGCGCGATGTTCGACCTGCCGGTCAATACCGACCTCAAGACGCTGATCGCGCAAACCTATGAAGCAGGCGGCGTGATCGGCGCGGTCTGCCACGGCCCTGCCGTGCTGATGAATGTGCCGATGAAGGACGGCAAATCGCTGATCGCCGGACGCGGCGTCACCGGCATGTCGAACGAGGAGGAATTGCTGTTCGGCAAGCGCTGGATTCCCGCCTTCCCCGTGTTGCTCGAAGACGGGCTGCGCGGCGCCGGGGCCCGGTTCAGCGCTGCGCCGATGATGCTGAACCATGTCGTCGCCGACGGCCGCATCGTCACCGGACAAAACCCCTTTTCGACGTACAGCGCCGCCGAGGCATTGCTCCGCGCGATGGGCCGCAAACCCGCACCCCGCGAACCCTTCGCCGACGAGCGCAGCATCGCGCTGATCGGGCGGATGCTGGCGGGGGAGGTTGCCGAAGCGCGTCAGGCGCTCAAGGCGAACCCGGCGCACTATGATGTCCCACTGATCGCCGCGTGGGGGTTATACCGGTCGAAAACGCCGGGCGCCGATCGCAAGATGATCGAAGGCGCGATTACCGCGATGGAAGTCGCGCTGCCGCATTATGACGAGCCGCGGTTGGTGACCGCGATCGCCGAGGCGCGCGGAAAGCTGGCGACGGCATCCTAACGCGGCGCAACATTGGGGGGTGTAATGCGTTGATTGGCTATCAACGAAGCAAAAAGGAGCCCCCCAATGAGCGACGACATCAAGAAGCAGTTCTGGAAGGCACTGGCCGACAGCCCCTATGTCATGATCGGCGCGACCGGCGAGCGCGAGCATCATATCCCGATGAACGCCCAGCTCGACAAGGATGCCGACGGCGCGTTCTGGTTCTTCACTTCGACCGACAACCGTCTGTCGGGAGGCGGCCCCGCGATGGCGCAGTTCGCCTCGAAGGGCCACGACCTGTTCGCGTGCATTTCGGGGACGCTGGTCCATGAAAGCGACCGCGCGGTGCTCGACAAGCTGTGGAGCAACGGCGTCGCGGCCTGGTATGAGGGCGGCAAGGACGATCCCAAGCTGGTCCTGCTCCGCTTCGACCTGACCGACGCCGAAATCTGGACCGCCGATCCCGGGATCAAGGGCGTCTTCAAGCTGATGACCGGCATGACGATGAAGGAAGGCGAGCTCGGACAGCACGCCGAGGTGGCGCTGTAATTGCAAATCCTCCCTGTGGCGTAGCCATGGGGAGGTGGCAGTCCGTAGGACTGACGGAGGGGCTTTAGCGCTACTGTCGCGGCCCCTCCACCCCTTGCTTCGCAAGCGGTCCCCCTCCCCATCGCTGCGCGACAGGGAGGATTTATCAACCAACAGGCGGCCCGATCCGCCCCTCGCGAAACTCGAACCCACCCTCACGGTCGCGCGCCAGCAGCGCGGGACCATCAAGGTCGACCCACCGCGCGCGCTGCGCCAGCACGAACGCGGGCGCGATCGCCAGGCTGGTCGACAACATGCACCCGACCATGATCGACAATCCCGCCGCGTCAGCGGCATCGGCGATCCGCAACGCCTCGGTCAGCCCGCCCGCCTTGTCGAGCTTGATGTTCACCCCGTCGTAAAAGGCGCCGATCCGCGCGACATCGGCCGCGGTCTGACAGCTTTCATCCGCCACGAACGGAATCGGCGCATAAATCGGGTCGAGCAGCGCATCGGCGCCCACCGCGACCGGCTGCTCAATCATCTCGACCCCGAAGTCGGCGAGCGCCTCGGCTTCGGCCAAGATGTCGAGCTGTCCCCAGCTTTCATTGGCATCAACAATCAGCCGCGCTTCGGGCGCCCCCGTGCGCACCGCGGCAACACGCAGCCGATCATCTTCGCCGGTCAGCTTGATTTTGAGCAGGCGATAGCCGTCGGCTTCGGCGGTCGCCGCCTGCTCGGCCATCGCGCCCGGTGTGCCCAGCGAGATGGTAAAAGCGGTGACCCGCGCAGTCGGCGCGCCATCGCAGCCCGCCACTTGCCACAGCCGCAGCCCGCGCTGCTTCGCCTCCAGATCCCACAGCGCACAGTCGAGCGCATTGCGCGCCGCGCCCGGCGCCATCAGCTCCTGCACCAATGCCCGCGCTTCGGCCGCGCCCATGTCAGCGATATGCGGCGCGGCGAGCAGAATCGCATCGCGGCACCCGACCGCATCCTCGCCCAGATAAGTGACCGGCGTACCCTCGCCCCGCCCGATCGCGCCGCCATCCTCGACCTCAGCGACCACAACATCGACAAACGTCTTGGTACCACGCGCGATCACAAACGATCCCGCGACCGCCCAACGCTCGACCCGCGCGCTTTTCAGTTGGATAGCCATGCAGGAAGGCTAGTGTAGATCGCGATGACCGGCAAATCCCTTTCCGAACGCATCGGCGACCTTGGCCACCGTCTCGCGGTCGAGGCGCACGCCGCGTGGCTCGCCGCGCGCGACCCGCGCGTCCCGACGCTCGCGCGATTCCTGGCGATTGCGGTAGCCGCCTATGCGCTGTCGCCAATCGACCTGATACCCGATTTCATTCCGGTGCTCGGCTGGCTCGACGACCTGTTGATCGTCCCGCTGGGATTATGGGCCGTCCGCCGCCTGATCCCCGCCCCGCTGTGGCGCGAACTCCACGCCGCCGCCGAAGCGGCCAGCGAACGCCCGTCGAGCCGCATAGGGATGGCGTTCATCCTGCTGCTGTGGGCGGGGTTGCTCTATCTGGTTTATTGGGCGGTGCGGACGTCGCCGATGCATTGACGGCGCGATCATGCAGGCGAACCGTCCGTTCGGTCGGAGTCAGCGGACATTCGTAGATCCTCCCCACTTGTGGGGAGGTGGCAGCGCGTAGCGCTGACGGAGGGGGTTGGCGTTCTCCCGCAACCTCGCCTCAGGCCGTCGCCCCCCTCCACCGCCTTCGGCGGTCCCCCTCCCCGCAAGCGGGGAGGATTATTGTGGCATCAACCGCGCCAGCAACCGACCCTCAACCCCCGTTGCTGCGAATCCATCCCTCGACCACCGGCGCAATATCCTCGCGCCATTTGCGGCCATTGAAGATGCCATAATGGCCGACGGTCTTGGCCATCAGATATTTCTTCTTCTCGGCGGGTAGCGACTTCGCCAGCGTCAGCGCTGCCTTGGTCTGGCCGATCCCCGAAATATCGTCGCGCTCGCCCTCGATCGCGAGCAGCGCAATATCCTCGATCGCATTCAGGTCGACCGGCTGGCCGCGATGCAGCATCTCGCCCTTGGGCAGCGCATGGCGCTGGAACACCAGATCGACGGTTTGCAGGTAAAATTCGGCGGTCATGTCGCACACCGAACGATATTCGTCATAGAATTCCTTGGTCTTGTCGGCCTCTTCGCCGTCGCCGTCGACCAGATGGTTGAACATCGCCCAGTGGCTCATCATGTGGTTGCCGAGGTTCATCGACATGAAGCCCGCAAGCTGCAAAAAGCCCGGATAGACGCGGCGCCCGGCGCCCGGATACCAGGCCGGCACGGTCACGATGACATTTTCCTGAAACCACGCGTGCGGGCGGGTCATCGCATGCTGGTTGACCGCGGTCGGCGCCTTGCGCGTGTCGATCGGGCCGCCCATCATCGTCAGCGTTTTCGGGCGGCACTTGTTTTTGTCGGCGGCCATGATCGCCGCTGCGGCGAGCGCCGGAACCGACGGCTGACACACCGCCAGCATATGCGCGCCGGGGCCGATATGCTCCATCCAGCCGATCAGATAATCGATATAATCGTCGAGGTCGAACTTGCCCGCCTCCAGCGGCACGTTGCGCGCGTCGCGCCAGTCGGTAATCCACACGTCATGCCCGGGCAGCATCCGCTCGACGGTGCCGCGCAGAAGCGTCGCATAATGGCCCGACATCGGCGCGACGATCAGCAACTTGGGCGCGTCCTTGGTACCCTTATGCTTGAAATGCTTGAGCTGGCCGAATGGTTTGCGCGCCTCGATTGACTCGGTCACCCGGACGATCTCGCCGTGGACTTCGGTTTCGTAGAGTTCGAACCCCGGTTTGCCGCGCGGCGCCGCGGCATGCGCAAACACTTCCAGCGCCGAAGCAAATTGCGGACTGCCACCGAAATAGCCGAGCGGGTTCGCGGGATGCTGCATCACCTGCGCCCCCGCGGTTGCCAGCGCGCTCGCGCCCGCCAGCCAGCTCTTTTGCATTTCAAAGGCATGATACAGCATGTTCGATCAGTTCCTTGGCAAGCCCCGACGCTCTTTGGGCGTCTGTTCGTTGGCGCCAGTCTAGGGCATCCATTTCATTGTGCAATGCGTCATAAACGCGGTTTGCGACGACCTTTGTCCGAAATCACGCCGCCAACTATGCAGCCGTACTTCATAATCCATGAAGCGCAGCGCCATTCTGCGTCGTTGAGCGCGGGCGTCGCCGCTGCTAGGGCCGCTGCGATGGCCAGCAACCCCGAACTTTCCGCAGCGAAAGCCCCCGCCGAACCCCGCCGCAAGCTCGGCAGCCTGCGGATGATCTGGCATTATGCCAGCGCGTACCCGCTGCAACTGGTCATCGCCGCCGTCGCGCTGGGCGTCGCCGCGCTCGCGACCTTGGCGATCCCGTGGCAGTTCAAGGAAATGATCGACAGCGGCTTCGTCGCCGGCGGCGGCGACGTCGCGCCGCATTTCCGCCTGTTCTACGCCATCGTCCTGACCCTCGCCGCTGCCACGGCGCTGCGCTTCTATTTTGTCAGCTGGCTGGGCGAACGCACCGTCGCCGACATCCGGCAGGCGGTCCAGCGCAACCTTCTCCGCCTCGCCCCCGGCTTTTTCGAGGAAAACCGTCCGTCCGAAATCGCCTCGCGCATGACATCGGACACCACGATCATCGAACAGGTCGTCGGCACAACCGTGTCGGTGGCACTGCGCAACATGGTGATGGGGATCGGCGGTATCGCCTATCTCTTCACCCTGTCGCCCAAGCTGACCGGCGGCATCTTGCTCGGTATCCCGGTGATCATCATGCCGATCGTCCTGCTTGGCCGCCGCCTTCAGAATGTCTCGCGGACGAGCCAGGATCGGGTGGCCGACATCGGCGCGACCACCTCCGAACAGCTCGGCGCGATGAAAATCGTTCAGGCGTTCGGACAGGAAGAGCGCGAAGCGGCGCGCTTCGCGAGCGCGGTCGAGGCGACCTTTGCCACCGCCAAGCGCCGTATCCGCCTGCGCGCGATCATGACCGCGATCGTCATCGGGCTGTTGTTCGGCGCGATCACCACCCTGCTCTGGTACGGGGCTGAGGGCGTCGCTGCGGGGACGATCACCGGCGGCACCATCGCCGCCTTCGTCCTCACCGGCGGGCTGGTCGCGGGGGCGTTCGGCGCGCTCACCGAGGTCTATGGCGACCTGCTGCGCGCCGCGGGGGCTGCCGAGCGTCTTAGCGAACTCCTCAATGCCGAAGCGAGCATTGCCCCGCCAGCACAGCCGCGCGCCTTCCCCGAACCCGCGCGCGGCACGCTCGAATTCGTAAACGTCGAATTCCACTATCCGACCCGCCCCGACGCGCCCGCGCTGCACGACTTCAACCTCGCGATCCAGCCGCGCGAAACGGTCGCGATTGTCGGCCCCTCGGGCGCCGGAAAATCGACCCTGTTCCAGCTCGCCGAGCGCTTCTACGATCCGCAGGCGGGGCAGATCCTGCTTGACGGCGTCCCGCTCGTTGACGCCGACCCCGCCGACATCCGCGCCCGCATTGCGATGGTGCCGCAGGAAACCGTGATCTTCGCCGCCTCGGCGCGCGACAATCTGCGCTACGGCAATTGGGACGCGACCGACGATCAATTGTGGGACGCCGCGCGCGCCGCCAATGCCGAGGAATTCCTGCGCAAGCTGCCTGACGGCCTCGACACCTTCATGGGCGAGGGCGGCGCCCGCCTGTCGGGCGGCCAGCGCCAGCGCGTCGCGATTGCGCGAGCGTTGCTCCGCCGTTCGCCGCTGCTGCTGCTCGACGAAGCGACCTCGGCGCTCGATGCCGAATCCGAAAAGCTGGTACAGGACGCACTCGAAACCTTGATGCACGACCGCACCACAATCGTCATCGCGCACCGCCTCGCCACCGTCCGCGCCGCCGACCGCATCATCGTCATGGACAATGGCCGCATCGTCGAAGAGGGCAAGCACGACGCGCTCGTCGCCGCCGATGGCCTTTATGCCCGCCTCGCGCGCCTGCAATTCCAGGACAATCTCGCCCCCGCCTGACCGCATGGCCCTTCAAAGGATATGACGATGCTCTACGATATGACCGTTCCGGCCTATAAGCACGGCTTGAGCGCGCTGTCCGCGCAGCTCGACAAGGCGCTCGCATGGGGCGCGGACAACGGCATCGGCGAGCTTCAACTTGTCGTCGCGCGCCTCGCGCCCAACATGTTCCCGCTCGCCGCCCAAGTACGTTTCAGCTGTTTGCAGGCGATCCAGCCGCCGACGCGCCTTGGAGCGACCGGCGCGCCTGCGCTGACCGACGACGCCACCGACTTCGCGGGACTTCAGGCGCAGATCGCGGCGACGCTGACGTGGCTCGACACCGTCGACCCCGCCGCGTTCGACGCCGACCCGGACCGTGCGGTCAGCTTCGACCTGCCGAACGGCATGGTCTTCGATATGACCGTGCGCACCTATGTCCGCGACTGGGCGCAGCCGCAATTCTACTTCCACGTCGTCGCCGCCTATTCGATCCTGCGCCACATAGGCATCCCGCTCGGCAAGGCCGACTATGTCGGTTATATGTTTGCATATCTCCGCCCCGGCACCGCGCCCGCAGCTTAGGACAGCGGCGAGTTTTTCGGAGGCAGTCTAAGGGGGCGCGGAGTGCGCTGAGGAACGTCGATTGGCGCAGAGAGCTTCGTTTAGGCGCGACAGGTCCGGATTTTTCTTTCGAACGAAGACACGAAGAGGATGGTTCGCCGTCGTCAGGCCGCCTTCTCTTCAGCGACCGCGGGTCCGGTGCGACGTGAAAGGAGTAGGCCGCTTCGCGGTCAGCACGACATCTTCGTTTCTTTGTGTCTTCGTGCGAAACAAATTTGACCGACATCGCGGCTCGAAGCCAGATTCTCGCGGGTACACCCCGCAATGTGATCCCGGCCGGGGCAATAGCCGAGCGCTATCCCTTGCAACGCCAGCCAGAGGGCAGCCTTCAAGCCCCCCTTCGCCTACGTCCGCCGTTCAGATCAGCTCGCGATACTGGTGGATACCCGGAAAGGCGATTTTTGACCCACCGTTGCGCCGGATTGCGCCGATGGCCTCATCGACACGCAGATAGCGCGCCCGCGCCTCGGGCTCGAACATCAGCGTCGCAACTTCGGGACGATCGGACGCCATATTGACCAGTACGCCGAGCTCGGCGAGATCGACCGGTTCGCCATTCCATCGAATGACGTCGCTCGTGTCGATGGTAATGCGGTTTTCATCGCGAACTTCAGCGGGGCCGGGGTCAACCCCCGGTAAGGTGATATCGACACTATGCGTCGGCGGTGGAATCGTAATGATAAACATCACCAACATCACCAGCATGACGTCGATCAACGGCGTCGTGTTGATATCAGGGTCGCCATTGGGGTCAGCTCTGAAAATGCTGCGGTGAAAAAGGCTGCGACGTCGACGCATTGGCTCTCTCCCAATTAGGAGCAGCAGCTATCGTCGCTTCGTCCGACAGCGGACTGCACACAGACGGTTCGGCATCCAACATGCACACCAAAGTGGGCCGAACTATCGTGTGATGATATACCATTTATCAAATACAGCAAGATATATCCTGCCGCGGCGCCTCGTACCGACCTCCGATGCGCGCAAAAAGAAAGGACGGCACCTCGCGGTACCGCCCTCACTTGTTTCTTCCAGTCCCGATCGGGAATGGAAACCGGTCTTACATGCCCGAGTTCGGACCGTAAGTGATTTCCACGCGACGGTTCTGGTCGTTGCGGACGCCATCGGCGGTTGCAACGGCCGGGCGGCTTTCGCCAAAGCCCTGGGCGCTGATCGAGCCATCCGAGATACCGCGAGCGGTCAGATAGCTGCGAACCGCGGTGTTGCGGCGTTCCGACAGACCGACGTTGTACGTGGCCGAACCCGAACGGTCAGCGTGACCGGCCAGCATGACCTGCGTACCCGTGCAACCACGGTTATAGGCGCTGATCGCGTTGTCGAGCGTCGAAGCCGCTTCCGGCGTGATGTTCGACTGATCCCAGTCGAAGTACACGATGTACGGTCCGGGCTCACACACCACCGGCGGCGGGGGCGGGGGCGGAGGAGGCGGCGGCGGGGGCGGCGGGGGCGGCGGGGGCGGCGGTGCCACAACCGGCTCCGGTGCGCCACCGAAGTTGAACGTCAGCGTACCCAGAAGCGAGTGTGAACGGAAGCGCGTCGAAACATCGCGGCCACGCTGATCAACCAGATCGACATTGTCGACGTTGAAGAAGCGATACTTCAGGCCAACGTCGATCGAGTCGCTGAGCGGAGCGCGAACGCCGGCGATTGCCTGCCAGGCAAAGCCCGTATCCGAATCGTCAAGGAATGCACCAGCAAACACGGGTTCGACCGACACGCGAGCAACACCGGCACCACCGCCGACAAAGCCCTGAAGCCCATCGTCGTCACCGAAGTCGAGCATGCCATTGACCATGAAGCTCAGCGCATTGGTGTCGCCATTCAGGTCGGTATTGCCAACGTAGGTCGGGCCAGCGCCCGATACCGTTTGCGGAATACCCGGAGCGGCAAAACGACCCGACTTGATGTCGGCTTCGCGATAACCGACTTCGACTTCGGCGCGGAAACCGCCAAAATCATAACCCACAACGCCTTCGAAATCGTAACCCTTACGGTGATCGATCGCAGCGGCATTGGTCGCCGCTCCAATATCGAGATCCAGGTCTTCAACGATCATAACGCCGGCACCAACACCAACATACCAGGAGTCGTCGCGTGCCAAAGCAGGCGACGCCAGGGCAGTGGAGGCTAACGCCACAGCTACGGCAAGCTTCCTCATAGTAATTCCCCTTTCAAATTGAGATATACGTCTCGGCAGACGTCCTACCCGCCGCTTTGGTTCCGTGCAAGTGAACAAATCGCTAATCTGTTGCCCAAAAGTCGCACTTTTTAAACCAACGCGAGGAAATTCAGGCTGAAATCAGAAGGCCCTGCGCCGCAAGGTGCAGGATCAACGCACTCAGCGCGCTACGCGCTTCGGCATCGATTGTCGAGCCGCCAGAAGGAGAGACGATCGTTGCTGGTGTGACCCATTCGCCGTCATCGAATCTCAACCGTACGCCATCAGCCAACCGCACCACCGCCATCCCGGCACGCGGTGCAACAAATCGCCAACCGCCGACCGTCCAGATCGCGATCGCATGTCCCTGCCCAGACCAATCGCCCGTCGGCGCCGCTCCAACCAGCCAGCATCGCCCCGCTTCCGGTTCGGCCTCGGATCGTACACGGAATTTATTCCGTGGGGTGGCAGCCGCCCTACCGTTCACTCCGTCCTAGAAGTCGAACGAACACCCCCGCCGCGCGCGCTGACGCGGCGACGTTCGACGACTCCGCCAGCGATTCCAGAAACTGCGTCATTTGCGCCGCCCCCGGACGCACGCTGCGCACATCCCGGGTCGCCGCCTTGCCGATCTGCGCCATGGACCATCCTCCCCAAACGCCAGTCGGGCCGGAACAGCCTCCCGCCAAACGGAAGGCCGCCGGCCCGACTCGCAATTCTTCATGATGTGACACTTGTGGCGTTTATGTAGTTTGCAAACCCACTCACCCGCCCGCGATATAAGGAACGGCGGCAATCAGCCCCGCAACGAAGGCGCCAGCGACAACAGCGGTTAGCAGCCAGTAATTGGCCGCCTCAGCGCGATCTTTCCAATCTGGTTCGTGGTTCATCCGGTCGGTGTGACAGGCCGGGATTTTGTAGGAAAGGAATTTTCAGGCCCGGTCGGCCCTGATTTTTGCAAGCGCCTCAATCGCTCGCTTTGCGCTGTCACCACGAACATTCAGGAATATCGCCGATCCGTTGTATGGGATGACTGAGATATGGGCCATGCGCAGCGCCTGTAACTTATGACCTATCGCTTGGACCGCGTCATATGAAGCGCCGATCCTTTTCGCGATCTCTGAGTATCCCCATGACCTGCCTATTGAGCAGAGAGCGATAACCTGCCGTTCCAAATCGGAAAGCGAAAGAGCAAAATCCGCCGCTTCTTCATCGGTCATCTCGCGGATCGGATTCACTTCGGCTTTTCCACCGGCTTATGCTTCACCAGCTTCCCTAGGCGCTCGTCAAAACGCTTGGGGTCATCGTCGGTTTCAAGGTCGCGCGCGGCTTCCTTGAACTTTTCCACCTGCCCGGTTGTTCCAGCTTTTCCGCTCATCGCGATTCCCACTCCATTCGTCGTCATACTTGCAAGTCCAACTTGCAGGATTGACTAACAGCTTTAACAACAACGTCGATGCCCCCATGGCGGAATTGGTAGACGCAGCGGTCTTTAAAACTGAAATCCTTCCACGGGTGTGCGAGTTCGAGTCTCGCTGGGGGCACCAAAAACGTATCACTTCCAAGGAAAATACCATGTCATCAGCGAGAGAACAAATGCAAATGATCCAGAAAGAATTGGATCGCATCAGGTCCGAAATCGATAAACTCAGAATTGAGGAGGCTACACTTGCAAGGCTCCTAAAGACTTTCGGAGCCTCAGACAGCTCAGCGCCAGTCGCTCGCAAGCGCTCACCCAGCGTCAAACCGCTGGTTCTCGATATTATGCGAGAGGCCGGAACCACCGGCGCAACTTCGGCTGACGTTGACGCTCTTGTTAGGGCCAAAATCCCTGGCGTCGGCAAAGATACGCCTGCTGCAATTTTGTCGCGTCTAAAAAGCGAGGGCGCGCTGATCTATCGGAATGAGCGATATTTCGAGCGCCAGTTTGCGCCACAGGAAACCCAAAACCCTTTTGATACCGGACTTCGCGCCGTCATCTGACGGAACTCCGTATCGACCAAAATTAAACGCCGGAGGGTTTCCCCTCCGGCGTTTTTGGTTGGAAAAAACAGATACCTTCCACGGATGCTCTATCACTTCCGAGGACCGGGTTACTCGGTAGAGGTAAAAAAAGCCCGTCAATCTGGTTTAGAATCTACAAGATTGCGTCGCGTGTACACGCTATCAACCTACTGCTGGTAAGTGAGGCGCTTGCCAACGATGCCTCGCACCGCCGCAACAGCCCGACCGCGATCATCAATGCCGTTAGCCTGACGGGTGTTATAGCGGAACTCAAATTCAGCCAGATAGCGGTGCAGGTGCTGCTCGCCACAGTGCTGATAGACGCCCTTCATGCCGCGCTTGAAAATCGAGAACGCGCCTTCAACGGTGTTGGTGTGGATCGTGCGATCCTTGTAATCGACGTACTGGCGGGCGCCGTGCAGCGTCGTGCCATGCTCGGCGAACTCGCGGCCAATCTTTTTGTACATCTTGGCTTCGTCCGTCATCAAACGGGCTTCGCGGGCGATGTTGTTGAGAACGATGGGATGAACTTCGTCGGCGCGGAACTTGTCGAAGGTGAACGAACGCATGGTGCCGGTTTCACGGTCCACCAGCGCCAGAACGCCGAACTTGTGAGCCGTGCCAGCCTTGGCGCCGCGACGGCCTTCCTTGGTGCCGAAATAGGTCTCATCAACCTCGACAGCGCCACCGCCCGAACCGAACGGGGCAGCAAGGTCACCGGAACGCATGGCTTCGCGGATGCGGTGGGCGAGGAACCAAGCCGTCTTGTACTGGACCTCAAGGATGCGGCCAAGCTGGTGGGCGCTAATGCCCTTCTTGCTCGACGCGATCAGGTGAACGGCCTGTAGCATCTTGTGGAGCGGCATACGGGCATGCTCGAAAACCGTGCCAACCTTCACGGTGAACTGCTTGCGGCACTCGCCACACTTCTTGAGGCCGTGACGGAGTGCGCCTTCCGGCGTTTTCAGGGTCGGCTTGCCGCGAACGCCCGACAGGTCATAGACCCGACCACCGATCACACCGCAATGCGGGCAGACAACGCCGTCAGCCCAAACGATGCTTTCCAGATGCTCAAAAGCCTTGGCTTCGTCGTGGAAATAGGGGGAAGAAAGAACCGACATGGTGATATGCTCCGTTGATGAGCATTATCTACCACTTAGCCGTGGGTGTGTAAAGTACATAATCGCGACACTTGTGCCATATCAGCGTGACGATGTCAAGCGAAATAACCTATATGGTTATATCACGCGCTTTTCGGCGGTTCCCACAATTCGATCGGATTGCCTTCGGGGTCATGGACGCGCGCGAAGCGGCCGGTTGCCGGGTCGTCCCATTCGGGTTTGGTGATCACATCGTCGCCCGCCGCATGAAATGGCGCCAGCACAGCGTCGAGATCGTCAACACGCAGGTTGATCATAAATTGGCGGTCGGCGGCGAAATAGTCGGTGTCGGCCTTGAACGGTGCGAACACCACCGGCCCCGCGGCGACGTTCCACGTCCATTCGTCGATCGGCCCGGTGTCGTCGGCGTTGCATCCCGCGCCGATGCCCAGCCGTTCCTTATACCAGGTGTTGAGCGCGTCGGGGTCGCGCGCCCGGAAAAACAGCCCGCCGATACCTTTGACATGCCCCATCTCAGCCTCCCTGCGGTGTGGCAGGCAGGCTAGCCCAATTGCCTCACTGTTTCCACTCTCCGCTGCCGCGGAATTCTTCGCGGACCTGACCCGACTGGTTGAGCCGCGGATCGGCGTAGGTCGGCGTCGGGATTGGCGCGGCTACGGGCGATGTCATGGCGGGGGCGGTCGGTGCCATGGTGCCGGGGAGCGGCGCGGCGGCGACATCGGGTAGCGGCGTACCCGGGCCGCCAAGCATCGGGGCCGGACCGGCACCGGGCGGCAGACCCTGACCCTTCAGGATCGCGAGTTGCTGCGCCAGCGGCAGATAGGGGCCGGGTACCGGCTCGCGGCCCGGATAAGGCGCCCGGAACGCATCGGGCATCCCCCAACGACCGCGCCAGCGGTGAAAGATATGCGCGCCGACGATATTGGTCATCACCAGGCTTTTGCCCCAGCGCGGCCAGATCGCCTGCGTGTGGTAATGGGTGGCAAGGCCGACCTTGGGAAAGACAAATCCGCCCAGCGCCGCCGAGGCGACGCGACTGGCGCGCAGCCAGTTGGGCTTGCTGGGGCTGCGCGCCATCGCGCCGTCGCAGCTGAAGGTGAACTGACACACGCCCGCGCGCTGCGATCCCTGAAACACAACCCCGCACACGGTGTTGGGGAAGCTGGGGTGGCGAACGCGGTTGATCACCGTCTGGGCGACGCCGCGCATCCCGTCGTCGGTTTCCGATGCCGCTTCGTAATAGATCGCGGCGGTCAGGCAATAATGCGCGCGCTCGCGGTCCAGCGCGGTGACGCCGCGAAAGACATAGGGCTTGGCGGGCGGCCCGACGAATGCTTCGTCGCGCAGCAGCGCCGGGTCGGCGGGGGGCAGCGCGGCGGCGTCGCCAAAACCGATACTGGCCGGATCGGGCAGCGTCGGATCAATCTTCAGCGCCTCCTCATAATCCTCGGCATTCATGATCGCCCAGCGCGCCGGGTCATAGGGACGGAAATCGAGCGGCACCGAGACGCTGTACGGGCCAAACGCCGCGGGCGGACGGAGCTGTCCGCTCGACAGCAGGAAAGCTAGGCACGCGGTCGCCATCACCGCAACGATCGCGGCCCAAAAGGCGCGCCCCGGCCCCGCCGGTTTCTCCGGCGCCGGGTCGCGCCACGTCGAACGGGCGGTCAGGTTCAGTTCGGGCTTCATGCGCGCATCAAATTCCATCGCCGCGCCCGCGCCGATTCGCGCGAACGGGTGCCAATCCGCCTTATACGCGCAAACGCCAACAAAATGTTGCAGTGCGTGCAAACTGTGCCGCAGCGGCACGGGCGGGGTGCTGATGCTGGAGCCGGTAAAGCCCACAGGCAGGCGTTAGCGACCTGTTGACGCGGTTCGGGTAACGCCGCGCCATGACCGACGTCGACATCCCATCCTATCGGCGCAGCGCGCGCACCGATTGGCGCATGTGGTTGCTGCTGGCTTTCGGACTGGTGTTCCTGTGGGCGGGATCGGTCATCGATCCGGCCGGCAATTGCAGCGAGGATGGACGCGAATGCGCGCCGTGGCTGGTCCCGCTGGCGCAGGGGTTTGGGGCGCTAGTCGCGCTGGGCGCGGGGCTCAACATGCTCGCCAATCCGAACCGCGGCAGTTTCATCGATCCGGCAACGGGCGACTTGGTTTGGTGGAAGGGGCGGATCGGGAGCAGCGGCGGCGACGAAGGGCGCATCCATCCCTCACAGATCAGCAAAGTACGGATCGTGCGGCAGGACGACAGTGACGACGCAGTGCATCTTTACGACCGCGCCGGCGAGCGGCTGTTCTGGTTCGATGAAGAAGTGATTCCGTGGCCCTATGAGCGCTGGGCCGCGCGGCTGGCGGCGCGCTGGCCGCATATCGAGGTCGAACGGATCGACTAGCCGATCTTCGGCGGCTCGGAATGCGGGGGGCCGGTGAAATATTGGCGCATGCCGCGCTTGGCGCGGTAAGCATCGATGCGCTGGGCATAATGGCCGGGCAGATCGAAGCTGGCATGGCGCGCGCTGGCGCCGCGACCTTGAGGCTGGCTGAGCGCGATCAAGGCCATCTGGTGGTGGTAAAAAAGCTCGTTCATATCCATCGGGCAGTCCCTTGGCGTTGGAGCGAGCTGGATGCCGAGTGATCGGCGAATGGTCCGGCCCGGCGCCCCAGGGACGCCGGGCCGGAGTTCATTCATGCAGGCTGAAGATTGACAGCCGAGGTCTTGCCGCGCTGGTCGGTTTCCAGCTCGTAAGAAACGCGCTGTTCCTTGTTCAGCGTCGACATGCCGGCGCGCTCGACGGCAGTG
>JAHJHL010000020.1 GCA_018823905.1 Alphaproteobacteria bacterium | reverse complement strand
GTCGCCGCGACCTTTTTCCACAGCGCGTTTTCGTCGGGATCGAGCCGCCGCGCCATCGCGGCGTCAGCGCGCCGGGATCAGCCGCGCGATGCTGGCGCGCGGGAGCAGGAGCAGCGCCGAGCCGCGCGCCGCCATGCCGCCGGCAATCGCGCGCGCATCTTCGCCCGCGCCCCAGAAGCTGTCGAAGCGGTTGGCGCCCTTGATCGCGCCGCCGGTGTCCTGCGTGATCCACAGGCCGTTGGGTTCGGCGCGGTCGAGCGAAAGGAAGACGGGGGCGCCGAGCGGCACATATTTGGGATCGGCGGCGACGCTGGCGCGGCCGGTCACCGGCAGGCCCATGGCGCCAAGCGGGCCGGGGCCGGTGATTTCGCGGAAGAACACCCAGCTGGGGTTCTCGTTCATCACCGCGGCGCCGCGGACCGGATCGGCGCGCAGATAGTCGAGAATGCCCTGCATCGACGCCTGTCCGCGCTGAAGCTCGCCGCGGTCGAGCAGCAGTTTGCCGATGCCGACATAGCCGCGGCCATTCTGCGTCTCATAACCGATCCGCATGATGCCGCCGTCGGGCAGGCGCAGGCGGCCCGAACCCTGGACTTGCAGGAAGAAGAATTCGGCGGCGTCGGCGGCATAAGCGATTTCGAGGCCGCGGCCCTCGAGCGCGCCGCTTTCGATCGCGGCGCGGTCGTAATATTGCACCAGCTTGCTGCCCTCGACGCGGCCGCGGATCGTCTTGCCCTTCAATTCGTCGGAGAATTGGCCGAGGTCGACGTCGATCAGGTCGGCGGGGCGGCGATAGATGGGGATGTCGTACCCCGGCCGTTTCGTGCGCGATCCGGCGATTTCGGGTTCGTAATAGCCGGTAACGAACGCCGTTCCGGGGCCGATCTGGACGGTGCCGAAATAGCGCGCGAAGAAGGCCGCGGCGTCGCTGTCGGACCAGTTTTTCGCGGCGTTGCAGCTTTCAGTCCAGTCGGCGCCCTGCGTCAGCCCGCTGACGTCGGCGCGGCGCTGGACCGAGGGGCAGCTGATGCGGAAGGCCGCGAGCGCGGTTGTCGCCTGCTCGGGGGTGATGCCCAGCGTCGCGAAATCGGGACCGGCGAGGACACCGCTGGTAGCTGCGGTCGTTGCGTCGGTCGGCAAGGCGGTCGCGGGGAGCGGCGGACGCGGGGTGGCGGGAATCGGCTTGGCGGCAACACCCCCGCTTTCCGAGGGGCGCGGCTGGTAGGGGCGCGGCGCGGTCGTCGGCCGCGACGGTGCAGGTGCGGCGGTCGCGGGTCGACTACCCGAATCGGGGATCACCGATGCGCAGCCCGCCAACAGCGGCAGTGCAGCGAGGAAAGAGTATCCTAAAACCCGCGTCCGGCGCACCCCGGACGAGCACACCGCGGGCATGCGCGTCAGGCTGCTTCGATTTCGTCGAGCAGCCAGTTGGGATCGTCGCTGCCGATGGCGCGGCGGAAGGTCCAAAGGTCATCCGTCTGCGACGCATCGCTCATTGACCCGGCGATCAGCTTGCCGTCGGCATCGCGGGTGATCGCGCTGATGTCGGCCTGGTAACGCACGGTAATGCGCGCTTCCTTGCGGTCCATTTCGACCGCGGTGATCTTCGCCGAATCGATTCCGACCAGCCGGTTTTCCAGCTTTTCGCCGCGGGCTTCGCGTGCTTCGATCGCTTCGACAAAGGCTTCATAGCTGTCGTCGTCGCACAGGTCGCGCAGCGTGTCGCGGTCGCCCTTCCAATAGGCTTCGAGGATCATCCGGTACGCCGCTTCGGCGCCTTCCATGAAGCGGCCAGCATCGAAATTGCGGTCGCTGGCGAGCAGTTGGCGCAGGCCGATTTCGGCGGCGGGTTCGTAAACGAGGCCCGACGTGTCGGGCGCGCCAATCGACGGCGACGGCGTTTCGCCATCCTCCAGACGCACCGGCGACGGCGCGGCGCGATCGTCGCGGCGCGGCAGCACGGGTTCCTGCTCATGCCCGGTGCGCTTGCCGAGTACCGAATACAGCCGCATGCCGAGGAAGGCGGCAATCATGGCGAGCAAGACGATCGAAAAAGCAGTCACGGGCAAAAGTCCAATGCGGGCAATGGAAACATAGAGGCCAATACATAGGCGATGCACGGCCAAGTTTCAAACGCCATGGCCCCGGCGGTGCGGCAGGTCAACAATTCACCCCGACCAAAGCGCCGCCGCGATCCCATTGTGCTAGCTGGCGCGCGCTGCTAAGCGCCGCCGCAACCGTCTGCCGCGGACCCGAAACGGTCTGTGGCGCGGATCCTGTTTCATCTTTTCGAGCGAAAGCATTGCACCATGGCTGACGAGACCAGCGCCGACATCAACAACCCCGCCCTGCAGCCCAATGGCGAAGACACGAGCCCGGCGATCGGCCTGATCTCGCAATATGTCAAAGACCTCTCGTTCGAAAACCCTAACGCGCCCGCGGTGTATCAGTGGCAGGACGCGCCGCAGATCGACGTCCAGTTCAACATTGCCGCCGAAGGCGTCGGCGACCAGCTGTTCGAAGTGTCGCTGAAGATCGACGTCACGTCGAAGGCCGATGCGGGCACGATGTTCGTGATCGAACTGAAATATGCCGGCCTGTTCGGCGTCCGCAACGTCCCCGACGACCAGTTGCAGCCGTTCTTCCTGGCCGAAGCACCGCGCATCCTGTTCCCGTTCGCGCGCCGCGTCGTCGCCGATGCGGTCCGCGACGGCGGTTTCGCACCGCTGCTGCTCGAACCGATCGATTTCCACGGCCTGTTCCAGCAGCAGGTCCAGCAGGTCGAGGCCGAACAGGCGGGCGACGTAACGCCGGTTGGTCAGGCCTGATCCGCATCGACCCGGCGGGCTGACGGTATGAGCAGCCTGATCAAGAATGTCGGGACGATCGGCGGCCTGACGATGGTCAGCCGCATCTTTGGTTTCGCCCGCGACATGCTGCTCGCCCGGGTGCTGGGCGCCGGCCTCGCCGCCGACGCCTTTCAGCTTGCCTTCACGCTGCCCAACACCTTTCGCCGCCTGTTCGCCGAGGGCGCCTTCTCGGTCGCGTTCGTGCCGATGTACAGCCGCGCGCTCCACGGAGAGGGCGGCGAGGAAGCCGCGGCGAAATTCGCCGACGATGTCCTGTCGGTCTTTCTGTGGGTGCTGCTGGCCTTTTCAGGCGTCATGATGATCGCAATGCCGGGGCTGGTGTGGCTGCTGGCGCGCGATTTCCAGGCGGTGCCCGGCAAGTTCGAGCTGGCAGTGTTCCTGAGCCGGATGACCTTTCCCTATCTGGCGCTGGTCAGCCTGGTGGCGATGCTGTCGGGGTTGCTCAACGCGCGGTCGCGCTTTGCCCCCGGCGCTTTTGCCCCGGTGCTGCTCAACATCGTGCTGATCAGCGGCATCACCACCGGGTGGTGGCTGCGCGGCGACGGCGGCGACGATCGTATCGTCGCCACCGCGCTGGCGATCTCGGTCAGCCTCGCCGGGGTCGTCCAGCTTGCCTATCTATGGTGGGCGGTGCGGCGCGCGGGGCTGAGGCTGCAATGGCGCTTGCCCAAGATGACGCCGCAGGTCCGCCGGCTTGGCATGCTGATCGTGCCCGCGACCTTTGGCGCCGGGATTTACCAGATCAGCCAGTTCGTCGACACCTTCTTTGCCACCTCGCTGCCGCAGGGGTCGCTGACCTTGCTCAAGTTGGCCGACCGGCTGAACCAGATGCCGCTGGGCATCGTCGGCATCGCGCTCGGCACCGCGATCCTGCCAATGCTGGCGCGCCATATCCACAGCGGCGACGCGCAGGAGGCACAGCGACTGCAGGGCAATGCGTTCGAGATCGCGACCCTGCTGACGCTGCCCGCCGCCGCAGCGCTGGCGATTTGCGCGCCTGCGTTCACCACCGCTTTTTTCGTCGGCGGGAAATTCACCGATGCCGACGGCGCGATCATGGCGCAGATCGTCGCGGCGCTCGTCGCCGGCCTGCCCGCCTATGTCATCGTCAAGATTTTGAACCCCGGATTTTTCGCACGCGAGGACATGCGCACTCCGGTGTGGACCGCGCTCGCGGCGCTGATCGTCAATATCGCGATCAACCTGTATGTCGTCGAGCGGTACGGCATAGTCGGGCTGGCGGGCGCGACCGCAGTGTCGGCGTCGCTCAACTGCATTCTGCTCTACATCATGCTCCACCGCCGGGGCTGGTTCCATTTTACCGCCAAGCTGGGCGGGCGGATCGCGCGCCAGATCGTCGCCGTCGCGGCGATGTCGGCAGCGCTGTGGTGGATGATGCCGATGATGGCGCCCTATTATGGCGGCGGGGTGTTCGAGCGTATCTGGTCGCTGGCGGCGCTGGTCGGCGCCGGCGGCGCAGTGTTTTTCGCAGCCGCCTTCCTCGTCGGCGCGCTTGACAAGGATCTGGTCGCCATGCTGACGCGGCGGCGCGCCAAACCGGCCGCCACAGAGGAGTAGAGCATGC
>JAHJHL010000215.1 GCA_018823905.1 Alphaproteobacteria bacterium | reverse complement strand
TCCGTCAGCCCTTCGGGCTTCCACCTCCCCATCGCTGCGCGACAGGGAGGATCGTTTCCCCTACCGCTTCCGCACAAACTCCGCGCGCAGCACCAGCCCCTTGATCCCTTCATGGCGGCAGTCGATTTCCTGTGCGTCGCCGGTCAGGCGGATCGACTTGATCACGGTCCCGACCTTGAGCGTCTGGCCCGCGCCCTTGACGGTCAGATCCTTCACCAGCACGACCGAGTCGCCATCGGCGAGCCGGTTCCCGACCGCGTCGCGCACCTCCGGCCCGGCGGAGGCGTCGGCATCGCGTGCGGCGACGTCGGCGGCGGACAACCATTCGCCGCTCGCCTCATCATAGACATAATCGTCGTCGTCGCTGGTCATTCCATCATCCCGGTTTGCGGAAGCGAAGGGTGAACTGGTCGGTCTTGCCGCGGATCGCGGGGTCGAAGACGTTCGTGGTGCGCGGGTCGTCGGCGCGGCGGTAGAGATCGCTCTCGGCCTCCAGCTTGAACCCGGCCTTGGTCAGCGCCGCGACCACCGCCGCCTTGTCGATGCGGTGCAGGCTGTCGGCCAGCGTCGTCCCCGTCTCGTCGGCGGCGCTATGATCGACGATCACCAGCGTCCCGCCGGGTTTCAGCGCCGCGAACAGCGCCGCGCTCGCCTTTTCGCCGGTGCCTTCGGGAAAGGGCTTCAGATAGAGGTCGTGGAAATTCTGCACCGTGATGATCGTGTCGAGCGGTGCGGCAAAGGCGGGCGCGGCGAACGGGCCGGCGACGGCGTCGACATTGGCATAGGCGGCGTCGACCGCGGCCTGATCGGTTCCATATTGCGCCTTGAACGCGATGAACTCGGCGGGCTGGAAGGCGTGGACCTTACCCGCCGGGCCGACTGCGGCGGCGAGCAGGCGGGTGACATAGCCGCCCCCCATGACGAAATCGCCGACCTGTTCGCCGGGTGCGATCTGCGCGAACGCCAGCAGCTCTGCGGGTCTGCGCACCGCGTCACGCTCGCGGTCGGCGGCGGGGCGCGCCGGATCGGCGAGCGCAGCGGCATAGTCGGGGGTCGCGGCTTCTTTGGCGGCGAGCGGCGTCGCCGACAGGGCGAGCAGCAGGGCGAGGGTAAGCGGACGGATCATGGCATCGACTCCCATTGGTGTATCGCAACAGTATAACAGCATCGCGGCGCGTTCGCCCGTTTATTTGCATCTCGCGATTTTGATGATAGGTTTCTTCGTGAAACTAAAAAGATCGGGAGACTCGGGATGTTTGATCTGGTGATACGCGGCGGCACTGTCGTCGATGGTTCGGGCGGCGCGCCCTTTGTCGCGGATGTCGCGGTTGACGGTGATCGCATCGTCGCGGTCGGCGAAAATCTGGGCGCCGGGCGCGACGAAATCGACGCGAGCGGCAAGATTGTCACCCCCGGCTTCGTCGATGTCCACACCCATTATGACGGCCAGGCGACATGGGACCAGGAAATGGCGCCGTCGAGCTGGCACGGCGTCACCACCGTCGTCATGGGCAATTGCGGCGTCGGCTTTGCCCCCGCCAAGCCCGACCGCCACGAATGGCTGATTTCGCTGATGGAGGGGGTCGAGGATATCCCCGGCACCGCGCTCGCCGAGGGCATGTCGTGGGATTGGGAGACCTTCCCCGAATATATGGATGCGCTCGAAAAACTGCCGCGCACGGTCGATGTCGCGTGCCACGTCCCGCACGGCGCGGTGCGCGCCTATGTGCTTGGCGACCGCGAGAAACCCGGCGCGATCCCGACCGATGCCGACATCGCCGAAATGTCGCGGATCGTCGAGGAAGGCATCCGCGCCGGTGCGCTCGGTTTCTCGACCAGCCGCACCGTGCTCCACAAATCGATCGATGGCGAGCTTGTCCCCGGCACCACGGCTACGCCTGAGGAACTGATCGCGATCGGCCGCGCGATGGGGCGCGTCGGTTATGGCGTGTTCGAGATGGCGAGCGACCTCAAGCGCGAGTGGAACGAGTTTCAGTGGATGGGCGACCTCAGCCGCGAAACCGGGCTGCCGGTGACCTTCGCCGCGCTGCAATCGATCGCCAAGGAATTGCCGCTGGAGGAGCAGATCGAGGAGATGCGGCGCCAGAATGCGACCGGCGCGAATATCGTCGCGCAGATCGCGCTGCGCGGCAACGGCATCATCATGGCGTGGCAGGGGACGGTCCACCCGTTCCGCTTCAAACCGGCGTGGAACGAGATCATCGACCTGCCGTGGGAGGCGCAGCTCGCGAAGCTGAAAGACCCCGCGTTCAAGGCGCGGATGATTGCCGAGGAGAATGTCTGGCCCGAAAGCGACATCATCGACTTCCTCAAAATCGTCGCGCTCGGCTGGCCGGTGCAGTTCGAAATGGACCCCGATTTCAATTACGAACCGAAGATGGACGAAAGCATCATGGCGCGCGCCACCGCGGCGGGCGTCTCGCCGGGCGAATATGCCTATGACCTGCTGATGAAGGATGATGGCAAAGGCTTCATCTATTTCCCCATCCTCAACTACCGCGACGGGAACCTCAATTTCCTCGAGGATTTGCAGCATGCCGACGACACGGTGAACAGCCTGTCCGACGGCGGCGCGCATTGCGGAACGATCTGCGACGCTGCGTCGCCGACCTTCATGCTCCAGCATTGGGTGCGCGACCGTGCGGGCAAGCGCATCGCGCTCGAACATGCGGTCAAGCGCCAGTGCCGCGACACCGCCCTGCTTTATGGGCTTGAGGATCGCGGGGTGCTCGCGCCGGGCTATCTCGCCGACCTCAACGTCATCGACATGGACGCGATCAAGCTCGGCAAGCCGTGGCTGGCGTTCGACCTGCCTGCGGGCGGCAAGCGCCTGCTGCAAAAGGCCGACGGCTATGTCGCGACGATCAAGTCGGGCGAGGTGACCTTCCGCGACGGCAATATGCAGGGGCCGACCCCCGGCGGCGTGATCCGCGGCCCGCAGCGTGTCGAAATGGCGATTGCGGCGGAATAAACATCGCTTCACATCGTCATTGCGAGGAGCGAAGCGACGAAGCAATCTCCTGCTATCGGCCTTCGGTAACGATAGCAGGAGCTTGCTTCGCTTCGCTCGCAATGACGGAGGAATCCATGACTGCAATGGACCCTGAAACACGTTCAGGGTGACGAGATTTTGGCGGAGAATCCGCCCCCCCGCCAATCGACCAAAGGAAAATGCCATGAAAGCCATCCAGCTTCGCGCGTCCGCCTCGCTCGATAATCTGACGCTGGTCGATCTGGCCGACCCCGGCGATCCGGGGCCGGGCGAGATCCGCATCCGGCTGGCGGCGTCGTCGCTCAACTTTCACGACTATGCTGTCGTAGTCGGAATGATCCCCGCCGCTGACGGACGCATCCCGATGTCCGATGGCGCCGGGACCGTTGAAGCGGTAGGCGAGGGGGTCACGCAGTTCAAACGCGGCGACACCGTGGTGTCGATTTTCTTCCCCGACTGGATCGACGGCGCGCCGCCCGCGACCGCGTTTCGCGGCGTGCCGGGCGACGGCATCGACGGCTATGCGCGCGAGGTCGTGGTGACGCCGCAGCACTGGTTCACGCGCGTGCCGACCGGCTATAATGCTGCCGAGGCGGCGACGCTGACCTGCGCCGGGCTGACTGCGTGGCGCGCCTTGTTCGTCGATGGCGCGGTCAAGCCGGGATCGACGGTGCTGGTGCAGGGCAGCGGCGGGGTGTCGGTGTTCGCGCTGCAATTCGCGAAGGCCGCGGGCGCGCGGGTGATCGCAACCAGCTCGTCCGACGCCAAGCTGGAGCGGCTGAAGGCACTCGGCGCCGACGAGCTGATCAATTACAAGGATGTGCCCGCATGGGGCGCGAAGGCGCTCGAACTGACCGGTGGGCGCGGGGTCGATACCGTCGTCGAAATCGGCGGCGCGGGCACGCTCGACCAGTCGATGATGGCGACGCGGGTCGGCGGTCATGTCGCGCTTATTGGCGTCCTCGCGGGTTTTGCCGGGCCGGTGCAGACCGGGCTGCTGATGGCCAAGAACCTGCGCGTGCAGGGGCTGACCGTGGGCAGCCGCCAGCAACAGCTCGACATGATTGCGGGGATCGAAGCGAACGGCATCCGCCCGATCATCAGCGACCATTTCCCGCTCGACCGCCTCGCCGATGCGTTCCGGCATCAGGCGGCGAATGGGCATTTCGGGAAGATTGTGGTGGATATTTAGGGCGGTCTAAACCCCGCTGCCATGCCCCGCGTCGCCGTGCCGGATGCTGTCGCGTTTAACCCCATATTCGGCGCCCCAGCGGTCGGTCATCTGGGCGCGGATCGCCCAGAGTTCGGGGAAGAAGCGGTGCCGCGCGCCTGCGTCGAGTAAATCCACCGCGCGGCCGCTGATCGCTTTCGATCCCATGCCGATCGAACGGTGGACAAGGTAGATGTGGTGGGCGCGGAATTTCTGGAACAGCTCGTCGAATTCGATCAGCGCCTCGGCGACCATATAGGCTTCGTCATGGGCGTAGCCGGTGTCGTAGATGTCGGTCAGGGTGCGGGCCTGCGGATCAAGATATTTGGCGCGATAGGTGTCCCATAGCCCGGCGGGCAGAGTCAGGAGCATCAGAAACCCGGGGCTTTCCTGTCCCGAACCGTTGCCGAGCTGGAGCCGGATCGCCTGATAATCATAGGGGCTCATCGTTTCGATCAGCGCCAGCTGGTCGGTCATCATCCTGAGTAGCATATGGACCCGCCCGAACAGGGTGATCGCGCGCATGATCTGGCCGTCGCGCAAATGCTGATCGATTTCGGCGAGGGTGAAGGCGGCGAGCTTCATCCACAATTCCTCGACCTGATGGACGATCTGGAATTGCAGTTCGTCGGGGGTGACGAGGCCGGCGAGCGGTTTCTGGCAGGCGAGCAGGCGGTCGACCGCGAGGTAAACGCCATAGTCCTTGAGGACCGGGGCTTCGAGGCGGGCGTGGATGTCGGTTTTGTCGAGCATGGGGGTGTCCCTTGGGCATTGCTAAGCCCCTCCCCTTCAGGGGAGGGGTTGGGGTGGGGTCCATCGGCCTAGCGCAAGGCCGATGGACCCCACCCGCTGCGACTAGGCAGCAAGCTGCCAAGTCTCGCTGCCCCTCCCCTGAAGGGGAGGGGCTATTGTCCGGTTGCTCAACCCCGCGGATACACCCCTGCGGGCGGGCGCCGCGGCGATCCCGACTGGCCGAGCCAAAGCAAGGGCGCGGTGCGCTTCATTTGGTCAGCAGATCCGCGGGCAGCGTCGGTTCGCTGACCAGCTTCGCCATCCGCCGCCACATTTCGTCACGGCTTGGCTTGCCGCGCTCGACATGGGCGCGGACCATCGCTTCGCCGAGACCGTAGTTGATCACATAGCTGCGATATTGGTCGGTGAAGCTGACCGACTGTTGGGCGCGCTTGGGCGACACGAGCAGATATTTCTGGGTCAGCTGAACCGCGGTCGGGCGATCAATTACGCCGTCGAGATATTGCTGTGCGATCGTCAGCCGCGCGCCGCCCAGCGCCTCGATCGCTTTGAGCAGCTGCCAATAGCGGTCGTCCGACGGCACCGCGATTTCGGCGAGCGGCATCAGCACGTCGCGTTCGGTCTCGGCCTTGCTGGCTTCGGGGAACGCCAGATCGATGCCGTAATTGGCGGTCCCCTCGGCGATCAGGCTTTGCGGGCTGTAGAGCGGATAGACGCTGAACTCGGTCCAGCCGCGCTCTTTGACCAGTTTCTCCTCCAGCTTCATGTTGAGCAAATGGTGGCCGGGATAGCCTTCGTGGCAGCCCAGATCGAGCGCGCGCGACAGGCGGATCGGCAGGTCGGTGTTGACCTGAATCAGGCTGTGATAAGCGCCCTGATAATAATTATAGCCGCTCCAGCTTTTGCCGGTGACGAACGCGAGCCGGAAGCTCTCGTCTTCGGGCATCGGGATATGCGCGAGGCTGCGTCCGCGGCAGCGCGCGATCGCGACGTCGAACACCTTTTGCAACCGATCCTTGGGGATGGTGAAGGCGTCGAGATAGGCCTCGACGCGCGTCGCGAGCGGGCCATCGCCGGGGACCAGCGCCTCGACCGCGGCGAGATGCTGGTCGTAGCTGGCGAGGGGTTTGAGCTGCGGGCGGACGCCGAACAGCCGTTCGGCCTCGTCGGCGAAGGCGAAGCGGGTGCCCTCCATCATCATCAGCCGCGTTTCGGCGGCGCGCAGCTGGGCGCGCAGGAAGGCTGCGCGGCGGCGGTCGAGCGGGTCGGACAGGCGGCGGGCGGTGGTGTTGAGCCGCGCGGTCAGGTCGCGTGTCGCGGCGAGCAAGGTGGGCTTGTCGCGCGGTGCGGCCTCGGCTGCGGTCTTCAGCTCGGGCCGGCCGTAATAGGCATCGATATAGCCCGCTTCATGGGTGCCGATCTCGAGTGTCAGCCGGAGGTAGGTCGCAGCGATGTCGTTCAGCGCCTGCGCCGAGGCCGGGGCGCGGCGCACGTCGATCGCAGCGACATCCGCCGTGCCGCGCGCATTTTGGCTCGCCGCGCAGCCCGACAATATGGAGGCGACCGCCAGCGCCAAGGTTATCGACCGGAGCATCATGCGGTTACCGGATCATCGTCTTCGGAAGTGTCCTCGACATCGCCGTCGGCCGCGATTTCCGCTGCGGATTCGCGTTCGACTGCGTCATGCTGGTGATGGAGCGGCGCGAAGCGGAGGACAGCAAAGCCGACCAGCGCCGCGGCTAGCGAACCCATCAGGACGCCAATCTTGGCCTCTTCGATGAGCAGCGCATTGCCGGGGAAGGCCAGCCCACCGATGAACAGGCTCATCGTGAAGCCGATCCCGCACAGCATCGCAATGCCATAGATCTGCAGCCAGGTCGCGCCGCGCAGCTTGCCCGCGATGCCGAATTTGACCGCGAGCCAGACGCTGCCGAAAATGCCGATCTGCTTGCCGAAGAAGAGGCCGGCCGCGATGCCGAGCGGCAAGGGCGCGAAAATCTGTTCCATCGTCAACGCGCCGACATCGACCCCGGCATTGGCAAAACCGAACAGCGGCACGATGGCAAAAGCGACCCACGGATGGAGACCGTGTTCAAGGCGGTGCAGCGGCGAGGTCTGGCTATCGGGGGTGCCGGGGGTGCGCTCGAACGGGATCGCCATTGCGGCCAGCACCCCGGCGATCGTGGCGTGGACGCCCGACAGCAGCATCGCATACCACAGAAAGAGGAACATCAGCAGATAGAGCGGCAGGCTTTTGATCCCCAGCCGGTTCATTACGAACATCGCACCCAGGATCGCAGCAGCGGCGGCGAGGGCCATCATGTTGATCTCGGCGGTATAGAAGAGCGCGATGATCGCGACCGCACCCATGTCATCGACAATGGCAACGGTGACGAGGAAGAGTTTGAGCGACGTCGGCGCGCGCCGACCGAGGAGCGCCAGCACCCCCATCGCAAAGGCAATGTCGGTGGCGGCGGGGATCGCCCAGCCCTGCGCCAGTCCCGGGGTCGATCCGGCGAAGAGGAGATAGAGCCCGGCGGGCACCGCCATCCCTGCCGCTGCTGCGATGAAGGGCAGGCGCCGCCGGTCCCAACTCGCCAGCCGTCCGTCGACAAACTCACGCTTGATTTCGAGCCCGACGAGCAGGAAAAAAACCGCCATCAACCCGTCGTTGATCCACAGATGAACCGTCATCGGGCCGAGCTTGTCGGTGAGCACCGGGCCGGTCACCGCATGGATCAAATGGTGATAATCATCGCCGAGCGCCGAATTGGCGATAATCATCGCCAAAATGGCGGCGAAAATCAGCAGCATTCCTCCGGCGCTTTCGCTCTCAAGAAAGTCGCGCAGCGCGGAACGGGGCGGATTTCTGCCGGTCATGGGTCGGTGGTTCCTCTTGTTGCCCAGGGATGGCCGGTGTCCTAGCTCTATGCGCTCAGCTTTACAAATCCGCCTTGCGCTCTAGCAATATTGGAGTGGGTGGCGCGATGCCGCCGTGGCACGAGGCTGGTGGGTGGAGCGATCGACCGCATGGCTGGAATGGCTGGTGCTGGGGGCCAGTTATGAACTGATGCTGTTCGCATCGGTAGGTATCCTGCTGATCGGGCTCGATGATCTTTTGTTCGACGCCTTGTGGCTCGGAACCCGCGGCGAGCGTCCGACACGCGCGATCGCGAAGCCGCCGTTGGCCGGTACCATCGCCATCTTCATTCCCGCGTGGGACGAGCACCGCATCCTGGCCGCGATGCTCCGCCGTTCGCTCGCCGCGTGGGTGGGCGAAGACGTCCGTATCTATATCGGCTGTTATCCCAATGACGCCGCGACGCTGTTTGCGATCTCGCCGCTGGTTGCTGGCGACCGCCGGTTGCGATTGGTCGTCAACGAGCGCGACGGGCCGACGACCAAGGGCGATAATCTCAACCGGCTGTGGGCGGCGCTCGGCGCGGACGAGCGCGCCGAGGGGATGCGCTTTGCCGCGATCGTCCTTCACGATGCCGAGGATCATGTCCATCCCGGCGAGATCGCGCTGTATCGACGCCATTTGACCGACGCGGCGATGGTGCAGATCCCGGTGGTGCCGATCATCGCGCGCGGCGCGCGGTGGATTGGCGGTCACTATGGCGACGAGTTTGCCGAGGCGCATGGTAAGGAAATGGTGGTCCGGTCGCGGCTGGGAATGTCCTTGCCATCGGCAGGGGTCGGCTGTGCGTTGACGCGCCATACGTTGGCCTTGCTGGCAATCGAACGCGGCGGTGATCCCTTTCGCTGCAACAGCCTGACCGAAGATTATGAGCTGGGCATGGTGATCGGCGCCTATGGCCTTCGCGCCCGATTTGTCGATGAAGCCGGGGCGTCGGGCGACCGGATCGTGTCGCGCGGCGCTTTTCCCAATCGCGCCGAAGCGGCGGTGCGGCAAAAGGCGCGCTGGATCGCCGGGATTGCGCTGGCGGGGTGGGACCATCTGGGCTGGCCCGGATCGCGTCGCGGCACGATGGCGGCTCAGTCGGAGCGCGTCTGGCTGGCCCGTTGGATGTTGTGGCGCGACCGCCGCGCACCGCTCGCCGCGCTTGTCCTGTTGGCGGCTTATGCCGGACTGATGTTGACCGCACTTGGCTGGCTGGGGCGCGCCGTTCTGGGTTGGGAAACAGTGATCATCAGCGACGCGATGCGGATGTTGCTGGCGCTGGGCGCGGTGCTGCTGGTCTGGCGGCTGGCAATGCGAAGCTTCTTTGCCGGACGTTGCTACGGATCGCGTGAGGCGGTTTGGGCGGTCCCCCGCGCCTTTGTCGCCAATATCATGGCGATGCTTGCGGCGCGGCGGGCGCTGGTGATTTATTGGCGGATGCTGCGGTCGGGTGAGGTCGTATGGGACAAGACCGAGCATCGCGAAAGCGACATGGCGATGGACGTCGCGACCGCGCCGGTGTCGGGGCGTTGAGCGGCCTTCGCTTTGCGATCCGACGCGATGCACGATCGCTGCGGTTTCTGGCGTTGTGCGTTGGCGGGTGGACGGTAATGCGCGTCGCGGCGCAATGGAGTCCCGAAGTACCGCCGCCGCCGCCCGAAGCCGCAACACCGCCTTGGTCGATGCCGTCGCCCTTTGCCGCGACCGACTGGCGCGACGACATCGCCCCGCCTGTTCGCGATTCCATCGCCAGGGTCGCGCGGGTGCCGCGGCTGGCGGGTCTGGAGCCGGTGTTTGCGGCGCAATCGGGCGACGTTGATGCTGCCGCAAAGGCGCCGGACGAAATCGGGTTATCGGGTGATTCCGGGGGCGCAGATCGCCACGCCCTGCGCGCCGCGCTGATCGCGCGGCTTTTCCCCGCACCGCCGGGCGGCGCGATGCGGACGGCCATGCGGCGCAGCAAGGCCGACTGGTACCCGGTCGGCGTACCGGAACGGTCAGCGCCGGGGCAGGGTAAGCCGTTCTGGATGCGACGGCAGATGGCGGGGTGGTCGCTCGGCGGCTGGCTCTACCTGCGCGATGGCGCTTTGCGTGCGCCAGATGGCATCGCGGCGGCAAGCCAGCTCGGCGGTAGCCAAACAGGATTGCGGGTCGCTTATGGTTTTGGGGAAACCGGGCGCGTTCGCGCTTACGGCCGCGCGACGCTGGCGGCGCGGCGCATCGCACAGCGCGAGCTTGCCTTTGGGCTGGCTTTTGCGCCGGTCGGGCATTGGCCGGTCGATGTCGCCATCGAGCAGCGCATCGCGGCGGGAAGCGAAGGGCGAACGGCGCTCGCCGCGATGGTCAGCGGGGGCGTTTCCGATGTTGCACTGCCGCAAGGGTTCCGGCTCGAAGCCTATGGCCAGGCCGGTGTCGTCGGAGCGCGGCGGCGCGATGGGTTCGCCGATGGCGCGATTGTGATCGACCGCCGGCTTGGCCCCGACGAGGACGCGCCGCTGCGGCTGGGTGCGCTGGCGGCGGGAGCCGTCCAGCCGGGTGCCGCGCGCGTCGATGTCGGCCCGCGATTGACGCTGCGCCTGCCCCACGTCGGTGAGGGCAGCCGCATTGCGCTCGACTGGCGCCAGCGCGTGGCGGGAAATGCACGACCCGAAAGCGGATTGGCGTTGACCCTCGCCAGCGACTTCTGAGCCTCCGCAAAAATAGCGGCGCAGCCGATTCCCCGCCCCGGAAAAATGGTCTAGGGTCTCTGGAATCGGGGCTGTTCCGGCGCCGCTGAAGCTTTGCGGGGCCATGGACCTTTATCTTCCCGTCGCCAATCTGTCGGTCAACGCGCTGGTCATCGTGCTGCTGGGCGGAGGTGTCGGCTTTATGTCGGGCATGTTTGGGGTCGGCGGCGGATTCCTGACCACCCCGCTACTGATCTTTTACGGCATCCCGCCGACCGTCGCCGCGGCGTCGGCGGCGACGCAGGTCACCGGCGCAAGCGTGTCGGGTGTCATGGCGCACCTCGAACGCGACGGGGTCGATTTGCGAATGGGCGCGGTGCTGGTCGCGGGCGGTCTGCTCGGATCGCTGATCGGCGCCGCCTTGTTCGAATTGCTCACGGCGTGGGGGCAAATCGATACGGTCATTTCGATCCTCTATGTGGCGCTGCTCGGTACCGTCGGGACGTTTATGGGGCGCGAGGCCTGGGGCAGCTTTCGCGCTGCGAAGGCCGGACTGCCGGCTCCCGCGCGCAAACGGCGCCACCATCCGATGGTCGCCAATCTGCCGCTGCGCTGGCGCTTCTATCGATCGGGTCTGTACATCTCGCCGCTGGCGCCGCTGCTTCTCGGGCTGGTGGGCGGCGTGCTGACGATGCTGCTCGGGGTCGGCGGCGGCTTCATCATGGTCCCGGCGATGCTCTATCTGCTCGGCATGGGGACGCAGGTTGTCGTCGGAACATCGCTGTTCCAGATCCTGTTCGTGACGATCGCGACGACGATGGTTCATGCGTTGACGACCGGAGCGGTCGACATCGTGCTGGCGGCGCTGCTGCTGCTTGGCAGCGTGGTCGGCGCGCAGTTCGGCGCGCGTTTTGCACAAAAGGTGAAGCCGGAATATCTGCGACTGGCGCTTGCCGTCATCGTGCTGCTTGTCGCGTTGCAAATGGCCGCTGGCCTGTTCATTCAGCCCGCCGAAATTTATTCGGTGCAATGAGGCGGGCGACGGCCTTGATGCTTGGATTAGCGGCGCTGATGTTGCCGGTCGGGATGGCGCAGGCTGCCGATCCACGGCTGGTTCCGGACGTGTCGAGCCGCGCGATCGATATCCAGTACAGCTTTACCGGAGAGGAGCTGTTGCTGTTCGGCGCAATCCTCTATCCCGGCCAGCGGCTGCCCGATGATCGCGCCGACATCGTCGTAGTGCTGAAGGGACCAGTGCGTCCGATCGTGCTTCGCGAAAAACGGCGCGTTGCTGGCATCTGGGTCAACGCCAGCAGCATCCGGTTGCGCACCTCGCCCAGTTTTTACGCGATCGGATCGTCGCGTCCGATCGACAAGTTGGTCGATGAACGCACCGCGGCGATCTTTGAACTGGGCCTCGCCAATCTGTCGATGTCGCCGACGGGATTTTCCGAGGCAACCAAGCTCGAACGGTTCGAAGCGGGGCTGACCGATCTCTATCGCCGACTGGGCCTGTTCTATGAAAATCCGGCGGCGGTCGAGATTACCGAGGGCGTGCTGTATCGCGCGCGCATCCCGGTGCCCGCGCGCGTGCCGGTCGGCACCTATCGCGCCGAAACCTTTCTGATCAGCCGCGGCCGCGTGCTCGCGGTCGCATCGCGCGATGTCCAGATCCGCAAGGCGGGGTTCGAACGCTTCGTCGCGTTGGCGGCGGAGCGGCACGGCTTTCTCTATGGCCTGACCGCGGTGATCCTGTCGCTGCTGCTCGGCTATGCCGCATCGGCAGTTTTCCGCCGTCGTTGAACCGCCTTTAACCTATATTTACTCTCGTCTGCGATACCGGCGTCCGGGACCATTTTTCAGGCGGGGCGTTTTGATGGATATGCAGGGTGGCGGTTTTCCCGCCGGTGACTCGACCGCGGCGCAGCATGTTCGGCTGGCCGGTGGCGGCGCAGCGGCGTCGGTGGCGCCGGTGATCAACCATCATCGCGACGACCTGATGATCGGCGAAGTGATCGATATTTCGGGTTCGGCGTCGCGCATCCTGCTCGATGCGGTGACGATCGGCAAATTGTCGGCGTCGACCGACGCCGCCGTCGCCATGGCGGGGCAGGTCGGTGCGCAGGTCAAGGTGCGGGTCGGCAATATCTGGCTGATCGCCAGTATCCGCGACCAGCAATTGCACGAGCGTGGCGAGGGGCTGATCGTCGCGACGATCGACTTCTTGGGCGAAGGCGAAGAGGAAAAGATCACCGGCCGCATCTCGAATTTCCGGCGCGGCGTCACCCGCTATCCGATCCCGGGCAGCCAGGTGTTCGCGGCGACCAGCGCCGACCTCAAACAAATCTATGCCGCCGACGAACGCGCGCATGTCGAAATCGGCACCGTCTATCCGACCAAGGATATTCGCGGTTCGCTCTATGTCGATGCGATGCTCGGTAAGCATTTTGCGCTGCTGGGGTCGACCGGTACC
>JAHJHL010000214.1 GCA_018823905.1 Alphaproteobacteria bacterium | reverse complement strand
TGCAATGCGAATGACGGTCAACGCGAGCACGGTGATGCCCAACGCCTTGTGCACATCCATCGCGGCGCGCTGCGTTTCGCGCGGCAAACCCTCGGTCAACATGGCCAGGCCGATATTGGCGATGACCGCCAGGGCGATCAGCCAGTGAAGCCAGATGGCCACCTTGGTGTAACGCGGTCCGGCGGTGCCGGTGGTTTCTGCCAAGGTGGCCATCGCGGTCATGCCTCTCAGACTTTCGGGACTTCCTGATATTCGGGCACCTTGCCGGCTTTTACCTGCTCGGCGAAAACCTCGCGCATCAGCTGAAGCGAGAAAAGATGGGCGAAGATCAGCGCCAGGATGCCGTTTTGCATCATCTTGCGCAGGACATCGCCGCGCAGCTCGCGCAGCTTGTTTTCGTCCACCATCTGGAAGCCGCGGTATATGTAAGGCTTGTCATTACCTTCCTGCTGGATGCTGACTTCGCCTTCCATCAGCAGGTCGGCCTTCTTCAGCTCATCCATGAAGGCGCCGGTGCGCTGCCCGGCTTCTTCGAACATTTTGCAGAATTCGAGGATCGCCTGAACCGGTGCGGTCGGCTGGCCGTTTTCGAACATCGCGTCGCCTTCGTCGAACTTGCCGACGGCGCCTGAAGTCGGGTCAAAGCAAAGCGACAGCTCATCCGAATCCGGCTGCAGGCGCGCGAGCAGGAACGGATAGCGACGGATATAGGCCGGAACATAAACCGGATTGACCAGCTTCCCCTGATCATCGACGAACGTGTTGACGCCTTCGTTCAGGCCCATCAGCGCCAGCGGCACCGGATTATCACCCGCCGAAAAGACGATCGGATAGTGGCGGCAAGCCGACACAAATTCGTCCGACGTCAGCGGAACCGCATGCTGGTTGATCAGGAAATCGGCGTTGTCCAGCGAACGCGCGTGGAAATCGGCATGATCCACGCTCGAAAGCGGCAACAGATCCTTGTAGAAAAGCGGCAGGTTGGCAGGGGCGGGCGCAGTGGCCATGATAAAACTCCGGTAGGGTGTCCCGACCAGCCGGGACGCAAAAGATAACAGCGCGCCTTATTGACCTGCGCCGCGCGGCGCAAGGGGGCGATGGTGCGCGGGGGAACGGGTCAGCCGATCAGCTTGCCCGGATTGAAGATACCCGCCGGGTCGATACCGGCCTTGATCCCGCGCAGCGCCGCCAATCGTGCCGGGCTGTCGAGTTCGGCGAGGACATCGCGCTTCATCTGACCGATGCCATGTTCGGCCGACAGCGAACCGCCGAGTTCGATGACATGCGCATAGACCAGGCGGCTGACCGCGGCACCATGCTCGGCGAGCCACGCGGCGCCATCGACGCCGACTGGGGGTTGGACATGGTGATGGACATTGCCATCACCCAGATGCCCGAACGACAGTGCGCGGGTTCCGGGGAAGGCGGCCGTCAGTCGCGCCGGGTTGTCGGCGATGAAGGTCGGCATCCGGTCAACGGGGACGCTGACGTCATGTTGCAACGCCGGTCCCTCGGCGCGCTCGGCTTCTGAAATCGAATCGCGCAGGCGCCAGAAATCGTCGCTTTCACGATCGTTTTTGGCAATCACGACGTCGCGAATCAATCCGGCGTCGAGCGCCGCGGCAAGTTCGCGCTCAAGCGTAGCGGTAAGCGCCTGATCATCATCACCCGCCAGTTCAGCCAGCACATACCAAGGATGCGGCGCGGCGACCGGCGCGCGGGTTTGCGGGATGTGGCGCAGCACAGCATCGAGGCAGGCGTGCGGGATGATTTCGAACCCTTCCAGTTCGCGCCCGATGCTGGCGTCGAGTTGGCGGAGCAGAAGGAGCGCACGATCGGGCGAATCGATCGCGATCCACGCGGTGCGGCGTGCAGCAGCGGCGGGCACGAGATGGAGACTCGCGGCGGTGATGATGCCCAGCGTCCCTTCAGCGCCGCAGAGCAGGTGCCGCAGGTCATAACCGCGGTTGTCTTTCTTGAGCGGCGCGAGGCCGTCCAAGATGCTGCCGTCGGGAAGCACCGCTTCAATCCCCGCGACCAGCGCGCGCATTGTGCCGTGGCGCAGCACCTGCGTACCGCCGGCGTTGGTTGAGACGAGGCCGCCGATCGTCGCCGAGCCCTTGCCGCCGAGGGTCAGGGGAAAGCGCAGGCTGTGGGCGAGCGTTTCGTGATGAAAGGTTTCGAGGATCACGCCCGCCTCGGCCACCGCGACCCGTGCGGCGGTATCGATCGAACGTACCCGGTTCATGCGGCGCAGGCTGAGCAACAGTTGGTTGCCGTCCGCGTCGGGGGTGGCACCGCCGACCATCCCGCTGTTGCCGCCCTGCGGTACCAGCGCGACCAGCTCTTTGGCACAAAGACTGACGACGGCGGCGACCTCTTCGGTCGAGGCTGGGGACAGCATCGCCGCGGCGCGCCCGGTATATTTACCGCGCCAGTCGGTGAGCCACGGCGCCATGGTTTCGGCATCATCCGTGTAGCCCTTTGGACCCAGCAACCCAGCCAGACGATCGAGAAACGGCTTGGATGGCGTTCGGGTCATGCGTAGGTTTCCGATCTTGCGGCGACGACAGAGCGAATATAGTTCATTTGATGTTCAATCACGGCTGCTAAAGCCAGCGTTGGATGAATATCAGTTTTTCGTCCAGCGGCTATGGACGCGGGAGTTACGGGTGGGCAGCAATTATCGACAGGACGCCGAAGGAGCGGTAGCGCGGCTGTGCTGAACGCCCTTGTCCTGTGGTTTGCGGCTGCAGCTCCTGCCGCCGACGCCCTGCCGCCCGTCGCGGCGCCCGAACCGCTGGTTGCGCTCACCGCGCCGACGCCCGAGCAGATCACATCCTTTTGGCAGGTGGTGATCGAGCAGCAACTGATCATCCGCGTTCCCGCCCAGCGTTCGCAGCTCAACAATTTTGCCGCGGGACCGATGCCGTCGCGGCGGGCGACCGAAATCCCGATTGTGTGGAAAGAGAAAAAGGCGCCCAAATGCGTGGCGATGCGCAATATCATGGGGATGCAGGCGACCCAGCGCGACAGCATCGACATCATCACGCGGCAGAAACAGCGGCTGCGCGCGCAGCTTAATCGCGGGTGCCGCGCGCTCGACTTTTACGCGGGCTTTTACATGCAGGGCAGCAAGGACGGGAAGCTGTGCGAGGATCGCGATCAGATCCACGCGCGGACGGGTGCGAAGTGCGAAATCGACAAGTTTCGGCTGATGGTTCCCGTTCGCGACGATGATTAGGCGTTTAATCGCGCTTTTCGTCGCCATTTCTTGACTTTTCATCGCTATTTGCCCAAGGCCCGCGCAGCGCCGCCTGCGTGGAAGGCTGGGCGTCACCTCTATTTCCGGACATGATAATCTTATGAAATTTGCCGAGATCGGCCTTTCCGACGAACTTTTACGCGCGATCGACGAGTCGGGCTATGACGAAGCGACGCCGATCCAGGCGGGCGTTATCCCCTCGGTTCTGATGATGCGCGACATCATCGGCATCGCGCAGACGGGGACCGGCAAGACCGCATCGTTCGTGCTGCCGATGATCGACATCCTCGCCCACGGCCGCGCCCGCGCGCGGATGCCGCGGTCGCTGATCCTCGCGCCGACGCGCGAACTCGCGGCACAGGTGGCCGAGAATTTTGAAAAATATGGCAAATATCACAAGCTGTCGATGGCGCTGCTGATCGGCGGGGTCCAGATGGGCGATCAGGTCAAGGCGCTCGAAAAGGGCGTCGACGTGCTGATCGCGACGCCGGGCCGCCTGATGGATCTGTTCGAGCGCGGCAAGATTTTGCTCACCGGGTGCAATTTGCTGGTGATCGACGAAGCCGACCGCATGCTCGACATGGGGTTCATCCCCGACATCGAGAATATCTGCACCAAGCTACCCGCGAACCGCCAGACCTTGCTGTTCTCGGCGACGATGCCGGCGCCGATCAAGCGGCTCGCCGACAAGTTCCTGTCGAACCCCAAGACGGTCGAAGTTGCGCGTCCGGCCAGTCGCAACGAGAATATCGAGCAGTTTCTGGTCAAGACGTCCGAACGCGGCAAGCGCGACACGCTGCGCAGCCTGATCGAATCCGAGAAGGTTCATACCGCGATCATCTTTTGTAACCGCAAGACGACAGTGCGCGAGCTGGCGAAGGTGTTGCAGCGTTCGGGCTATAGCGCCGGTGAGATTCAGGGCGATATGGACCAGTCCAGCCGCACCGCGGAACTTGACCGGTTCAAGAACGGGACGATCAACATTTTGGTCGCATCGGACGTCGCGGCGCGCGGACTCGACGTCAAGGGCGTCAGCCATGTGTTCAATTTCGACGCGCCTTGGCACCCCGACGATTATGTCCACCGCATCGGGCGTACCGGTCGTGCTGGCGCACAGGGACGCGCGTTCACGCTGGTGACGCCGTCGGATGACGAGGCGATCGACAGCATTCAAAAGCTGACCGGTTACAAGATTCCGGTCCATGGGGTTGAAGCGGCGGCGGCTGAACCCGCTCCCGCAGCGACCGGCGAAGCCGAAGAAAAGCCCCGTCGCGCGCGTTCGGAACGTGGCGGACGAGGTCGCGGCGCGGCGAAGGCGGACAAGGTTGCGGCGCAACCGGTCGACGAGCCCAAAGCAGTCCCCGCAAAGGCGCCCAAACCGCGCGAAGATCGCAAAGCCGCCGCTACGCCGAAACCAGCGCCCGCACCACGCCGCGACGATCAGGATGGCCCCGACGACGGCTGGAACGGCCCGATGCCCGGCTTCCTGTCGGTCGGTTTCGGTAGCTGACCGCAAAGCGAGCTGAGCTGGTCAGAGTCTGACCAGCATTTTCCCTATATTGGCGCCCGAAAATAGCCCCAGAAAAGCATCAGGCACTGACTCTATCCCGTCATGCACGGTTTCGCGCATCGTCACCGCGCCGCTGGCGATCAGGCCGCCCATGTCGGCGTAGAATTCTTCCATGCAGTCGAAAAACTGGTCGGTGTAGATGAAGCCTTCCATGCGGATCCGCGCCGGGATCGTGCGGATCAGATATTTCATCTCCTGCGCCTTGCCGTCGTTATAGACGTCGATCATCCCGCAGATCGCAAAGCGCGCGAAATCATTCGCGGTAGCAAAGGCGGCATCGAGATGTTCGCCGCCGACATTATCGAAATAGACGTCGATGCCCGGTTTGCCGAGGTCAGCGAGCGCTTGGGTCAATCCCGTCAGCACCGGCGCCGCCTTGTAATCGACGACTGCATCGGCGCCCAGATCCTTGACCCACGTACATTTTTCGGAGCCGCCCGCCGATCCGATGACGGTCATCTCGCGCGCTTTGGCGATCTGGACCACGGCGGACCCCACCGCACCCGCCGCCGCCGAGACAAAAACCGTGTCGCCGGGCTTGGCCGCGGCGACGCGGAGCAGGCCGATCCACGCGGTGCCGCCGGTCAGCCCCATATTGTGGAGGAAGGTCTGCGGGGTCAGCCCCGCCGCCAGCGCATCGGCGGGCAGCTTGTTGGGCATCATGTCGAGGCCAACGACACCGCCGTCGCGCCATCCGCCCATGTGGAGGATCATGTCGCCGGGGGCAAAGCCATCCATCCGGCTTTCGGTCACCTCACCGATCGCCCCGCCGGTCATCGGCTGATCGATCTGGAAACTCGCGGCATAGCTTTTGGCGTCGTTCATCCGCCCGCGCATATAGGGGTCGACCGAGAGCCACAGGTTGCGGACGCGCAGTTGATCGGGTTCGAGCGGCCCATCAGGAAGCTCGCGCAATGCGAAATTGTCCATCGTCGGCAGCCCTTGCGGACGGCTGATCAAATGCCAGGCTTTGCTCATCGGAACCCCCATTCCCTGATTTCGCGTGGCGGTGACGGCGGTGGTCAGAAAAGCCGTTGCCACTGCAATGCGGTGCGTTTATGACGCCGCGGTCGCGGGGCCGTAGCTCAGATGGGAGAGCGCTGCAATCGCACTGCAGAGGTCAGGGGTTCGATTCCCCTCGGCTCCACCATAATTACAATGACTTAGCGACACAAATTTATTTCCGTATGGAACCAGTATGGAAAACCGGGTGCAATCCGGTCCTCGCGGCGACACTACATCACGCGAACGTTAAAAACCTCTTCCAGCCAGATGCCGGCGCGGTTGCGCGCATCGGTCGAGCGGCCATGCAGCGCCAGCTTCATCATCGTTTCGATGTCCGCATCAGCGGCCGCGGTGTCAATCGCCCGGCCTTCATTCACCGCGATCGACGGAAACTGGATAATGGCGCACCGGCCGCGAGCTGCGCGGGTTGCGTCGCGGCTGGCTTTGCCGGTGAGCGTGGGGAATTGCAGAACATTGGTCATCGTCGTTTCTCCTTGGGTTGATGCCATAAGGCTCCCGAAAACCGGTGTTGATAGCAACGAGATAGTTGTCGGTTGGTCGATCCCGCGAAAAGCCTTGATTTGCGTCGCGTCTGTTGATGATGTTGGTTGGCCGGGGATGGATTCTGGTTCCGTTGGGACGCGTCGGCCTTCATAGCCAACGATCCACCGCACGGGGTCCGAGCGGTAGGGAAGGGCAGGTTCACGGTCATTGCACCCCGTCCTGCACGCCGATGCGTCGCCAGGTGCGGGCGGACGGGCCGCGTTCGCCCCTCGGCATGGCATCCCAGCCCGACCCGCACCCCGCCGGGGGTACCCGCGCGCCGAGCCCAAAATCTATTCCGGCGAGCCGCACTAAGTTTCTGATTTTCCAAGCACTGGCTACAACTTGTAGCCATAGATTGTTGATATTTTTATATTTTTTGTTTCATCCTGACCAAATCCGATTTACTCTGACCAGTATGGACCAGCAATCACCATCCCTCGCAAGGCTCAAGGAAGTGTGGCGGCCGCTGCGCATATTCGAGCAACGCCGGCGGCGACTGGCGGACGAGCTCGGCCTGTCGGTCGCGGAGGTCGAGAGCATGGTTCGGAAAGCGTGTGAGCCCAAGCCCATCGGCGGACAACCTAAGAACTGGTCCGTAGAGTTTGGGTTCGGCAAGGACGACGACGGGCCAATTCCGTTTCACCGCAAGCGATCAACGATCGCGCTTCGCGTCGCCATTGAGCGGGCGATGGATCCAACCCTAGTCAGCAATGCAGCGGTTATTCGCAAGCTCGTGGCCGAGCATGCTCAGCCTGGCCTCTCCGTCCGCGATCGTGCGACAAGGCAGCAATCGTTGAAAGACGCACTCAAGGGATATTTTCCAGGCGCTCGTGCATCGAGCAATCACCCTATGCCGACGCCGCCCGCTCCTGGTTCAATCGAAATAGCCGCGCCAAAATCTCATCGTCGTTGAGCGCGCCAGCGCGCCAGTCGTCGCCCCAGCCGTAGGCATCGGCGACCGCCTCATCCAAAGCCTTGTGCGCGTTGTCGAGCCAGGTCGGCCGGGCATTGTAGAGATTAGTCAGCGTCCGCTTCGCCAGTTCCTTCGCCGCTGTCTCATCCTTCGGTAGAATGCGGTCGGGATATCCCGCCACCACCTCGGGCTCGCGGCGGACCAGATCCGCCGGGTTCAACCAATTTTCGCGCAGTTCGTTCAGCTGCGCCGCGGTGGCGGCTATCGCGATCGCGCGCGGATCAGCGGCATAGTCGACGGCGGGAATGTTGGGGGTCAGGCCTTCGGGGAAAGGGTAAGTTTCGAAGGTCGACGATGGGGTATAGCGTGGGCGATCTTCCAGCGACGTACCCATGCGCAGCGACCAAAGCTCGTGGAAGGTCGAATGGAGTATGCCGAAGCTGGTGTCGTCATCGCGGGCGATGGCGTCCAAAAGGTTGGTCGGCCAGAAAGTCATAGGGAGCCACACGAACACACGATGTTTCGCTACCACTGGGGTTGCGATAAATCGTGACTTTCCCGTCAGCGCTTTGCGCAATTCCGGACGCGTACGGTGATGACGCCACCATTGGTCGCGGTGGGCGGCGAGCGAACTCGCTAGCCTGATGGGCCTCACTTTTACGAGGATATTTTCAAACGGGGCTTCATAAAGGGCAGCCTCCGATTCGCTCATATCGGCGCCAAAATCGACTACCCAGGAATCCGACATGCGCCGCACGATGTCTGTCGCATTTACAAATCTACGAAGCACGTCAGAGTTTGGTTTCCCGTGCGGATTGCCATTGATGAGGAGCCAATCGCGCGCCGAGTTACCGTCTATTTCGAACGGCCCATGCTTCTGACCGCCTTCGAAGCAGATGCGCCGGTTTTCCACTAAGCGCGCTGATTGCGTCAGGTCGAAGTCGGTGGAGGTCAGATCAGCATTAATGTGCCCAACCGCATTCCCATTCAGCACTGCATGTTCGTCATAACCCTCTTTCGCAAACGAGATCATCGACACGCGCACAGCTGCCCCATCGACCGTCCACGGCTCATCCGACCAAGCGCTTAAAATGCGGCCTCCTTCGACAATCGCGGTCAGCACCTCGCGATTGAGGCCTCCACGAATCGAATTCGTGGATACCAATCCCGCATTTTTTAGCTGCCCTTGCTTGATCTGCGCCCACGCGCCGGCAAACCAATAGCAAACTAGATCGGCTCCCCCGGGAACCTCAGGCCATGCCGCTTTTAAGCGGCCGACATACTCGCTTCCTAGTTCGCTGAGCTTCTTTGTGCCGCCCAAAAACGGGGGATTGCCTACCAACGCATCCGCCACCGGCCATTCGGCGCGCTTACCATCGTCACCCAACACCGCATCGCGGCACTCGATCGTATCGAGATTTCGCAGGATCGGGTTCTTCGCAGCGTCGAAGCCATTGCGCCGCATCCACTGGATTTCGCCGATCCACACCGAAACCCTGGCCAGTTCGGCCGCATAGGGGTTTAGCTCGATCCCCAGCACGCATTCGGGTCCGACGCGCGGGAAGCCGCGCGACAGTCCCAGCGCTTCCGCGTCCAAGTTGGCGCGATGCTCGATGTCCTTCAGCGCTCGCAATGCGACATACAAAAAATTGCCGGATCCGCATGCCGGATCGAGTACACGGAAATTTACGAGCCGCTCGATAAACGCCTGATGGATAGCTGCGGCTTCGCTAGTCAGTTTGTCGGCCCGACGTTTCTCCGCCGGGGTCAGCAATCGCTCTTTGGTTCGCTTCGGCGCGCTGTCGATCAACGACGCCATATTGGCCAGCACCGCGGCCCACTCGGTTTCCAGCGGGTCGATGACCACCGGCCGTACGATCATCATAATCTTCTCGCGGTCGGTGTAATGCGCCCCCAACTGGCTGCGCTTGGCTGGATCGAGCCCGCGTTCGAACAGCGTCCCCAGGATTGACGGATCGATCTGCGACCAGTCGCGCTGCGCCGCCTTGTAGAGATCCTCGACATCATCCCGCGTCACCGGCAACGCGTAATCATCCTGGAACAGACCGCCGTTGAACCAGTCGATCCGAGCAAATCCGACTTTGCCGCCCTGTTTGGCCATCGCTCCGAACAATGTCCCGGCATGCTCGGAAAAGCTCGCCGGGTCACTACGGCAGAGATCCAGCATCTTCGTGAACAGATTGTCCGGCAGCAGGCCGACATCCTCTGCGAACATGCAAAATACCAGCTGGTTGACGAAATGCGCTACCTGACCGGCATCATGCCCGCGGTCACGCAGCCGCTGCGCAAGCCCGGCAAATTCTCTTGCTGTTTCCTCGGTCAGCGCTTGTCGCGTCTTGGCCGGTTTGAAATGGTCGGGGTCGAGGAATGCGCGCTTCAAGCGCTCGCGCGCATCTCCGTCGATCAGATCTTCGAGCGTAAAATCATGAACCTCCTGAACCGTGTTGGTCCAGTTGGTGTGGATGCGAATGCGGTCCATGTCGCTGACGATTAGCAGCGGCGGATTTTCCAGGGCGACACTGTATTGCAGCAACTGGTCGTAGGCTTTTTTCAGATCTTTCCGCGGGCCCTTATATTCCCACGCAAAGCATTCCTTGCGCCAAACGTCCGCCCAGCCCTCGCCGCCGCTGGTCTTGGAAGCACCTTTTTCGAAAGTGAACCATTCGCCCTTGGGGTCGGCCGCGATGGGGTCGACAACGCCTAGAAGCGCGCACAAATCATTGAAATGGCTCTGCGAAGCTGACCGTTCTTTCAGTTCGTTGTGGCGCCATTTCGAAATAAACTCGTGCGGGGTCATGCCGGCCCTTTGTGATGGTGTACGATCGCTAAGCGAGTGAGCGCCGGTTATTCATTTGCTAGCGCGACATGTCCACCTTGATCACGCGTTTGCGTCGGCATCTTCTGGTCTTTTCTTTGACCAAATGCGGCCTCTTTGGTTCGGGTGCGCGACAGCGGAGACGTGGGGTTCAAGCCTTGTCGGCGAACGAAGGGCGAATGGGAGTAGCTAGCGTTGGCGGTTCAGACTGTGTTACGCCTCTCCCAATTACTAGGGGGAATTATGGCGAAGCACGTCATCACGACCATACGATATGACGGCCCGGCGCTGGAGGACCATCAAATGGACGTGCAGGCGCTGGCGCCTGCCCTGCTCGCCCTTGCCGAAATGGTTCAGCTCGCCAACCTGAAACTTAACGGCGATGCTGCGTCGATGAAGGTGTTGGTGAAAGCCGACGTGGAGCAACGTTGCTTCCAACTCGACATTCACATCGTCCAAAGCATCGTCGAGAGCGCGAAGCACCTTTTTGGAACCGAGCAATACAAGACGGCAAAGGAAATCGCCGAGCTGCTCGACCTCCTTCTGCCAGGGGGCGTAGCGGGGGGCGTTTTCTGGTTTTGGAAGCGCTTCTCGACGGCCAAGGACGCACCCCCGATAGCGCTTGAGACCGAACAGCATGGTGGCCAAACAACGATCATCCAGGGCGCCGATGGCGCTCCTATCACAGTCAACCAAACGACCTATTTGCTCGCTTCCGATCCTCAGATGATTGAACTGGGGAAGAAGGTTTTGAAGCCGCTGGAGAGGCCGGGTTATGAGACGCTCGGCTTCTATCGCGATGAAAAGCCCACTGTCGAATGGAATGCCGAGGAGGCAAGGGAATTTATCGCTCAGCCGCCGACGCATCTTTTGCCCGCGCCGGAGCCCGATCCTTACAACCGGACGCCGATCCGTGCGATCGTAAGCGTCCGCACTCAGCGCAACGAAGGCAAGGCTCAGTGGGAAATCAAATGGGCAAGCCGCGCAGTTTGGGCGTCGATGGAGGATCTAGAATGGCTGGGCAGGTTTCAATCTGGCCAGATTCGTTTCGATATCCCGTACTGGCTTGATGTTGAGATGGAGATGACCACCTCTCGCATCGATCCCGACGCCGAGCCGTCGTTCGCGATCAAAAAGGTTCACGACCTCGTCAACGGCGCCGACGGAAAGCAAGGCGACTTACTAGGCGGTGACGAAGTTTAGCGCACCCTGTCGCATCCTTCGACCGGCTCGACTTGCTACCAGTCTTTGCGGTCCTCGCCGTGGCTGACCAGCCGGGCACCATTCTGTCCATGCAGGAAGCTGTTCGCAAGCGGAACAAGACCTAAATCCGGTTGTATTGAGCAGTCGTCAATCGACCTGGCCGTCCCTTTCGTTCAGCTTTTCAGCAAAAATTTGGGCTGCAGACTCGGTCGCGAATGTTTCGTCGACGGTCCTTTCCTCGTCGCCGTCAATCTGGACAACGAACCAGTCGCCGTCGGGATCGGGGCCGCGGACTTCATGGGACAGTGAAGAGGACGGTTCGAGGGGTTCACTCGGCACCGCGCGGTCCCTCGTCCTCGTCACCGCCCGGTCCAAGCTGCCTTGGCTCGTCGTCATCGCTGCGTTCACCGCGGTACGCGTCCATGTCAATCTCGCCCGAACGTTCCATCTGGTGCATGTGATCCACCACGTCTTGCACGTCGTCAGTCTCGTCACCGGACTTTGGCTTGTCGCTGTCTGCCAAAGGCCGCTCGGTGCGGGCGGCTTCGGCAACCGATTGCGCCTGCGTATCCTCGTCATCCTGCTCGCGGTTTATGGTTTCGGGCGCGACGTTGTTCTTGGGATCGGCAATCATGGTACTGGCTCCTACCTTATCGGAACGCAACGCTGACCCGGCCTCTTTTGTTGCGTCGCCTTCAATCAGCGTCGTCCCTCGTGTGGATCAGCATTGCCAACACGCGCAGCACAACGATGCCAAATGCCACGAGACCGGCGACTAGAACGGAGTCGCCCATGGCGTTGCCATCCCCTCGCTCGCCACCATCTGACATTTTATCTGTTGCGGCTAATCTCCGATAGCCATTTGTAGCCTGTAGCCTCGTCGCGAAACGGAGTGATGATCCCGCCCCATCGGTCTGTGGCAAAATAGGTATAGCCTTTGCAGCCGGGTTTCAACTTGCACGCTTGTTGCGCCGATTGTGTAGGCAGAAGTCAGGCCCGACCTTTTCGATCAGCGCGGCAATGTCGATGGGCTGCTGTCGCCCGCACCGCGAGCAGCAAGCGAAGGCCTTGACGCCCATCTCCAGCATCTTGCCGAGCGTCGGCGCCCATCCAATGTCTCGCCGCCCTCGGTTGCCCATTGTGGTGGGCTGGCATGTTCACGTTATGTCCGCAATGATTCGGTGAAGTGCCCCGCGTCCTGGGGTCGCATTAGACGCGGGGTTAGCGCGCATTTGCCGCGGATTGGTGAAAAATTGGTGACAATACCCGGTTGGCGGCGAACGTGATCATGTTCAATGCTACGCATCCGGGGAGACTCGGGATGACAGAAGCCGGGGGCTGGATCGATCCTACATTCCCTGGGGGCGGAGGGGCTGCATTGGATATGCCGGAAAGGCCGCGACACCACTGGCGCGGCCTTTTTGCTGCGCCGTGCTCAATCATCGTCGCCTGTTCCTCCGGTTTAACGTCGCGCCACGCGTTTTGGCGAAGCCTTCTAGGTTAGGCCGCGATTGTGGGGTATCTGTACGCGGTCGTGCTCTTCCTCGCAAATGAGCACGGTCAGGGCGGCGTCTTTGGCTAGTCCCGCTTGAGCCGCCCACCCCGAGCGCCCGATCCCGCGGGCGGAGTGCAGGAGCGGTTCGAATGCTTGGAAACCGAATATCATCGCTCATTCCGGTCGCGCAATATTTGCGTATGTCCCGAGACCATCAACGCTATTCGATCTGGAATCAAGCGCGAGCGATATCGGCTTACGCCGCGCAACACGGCTTTGACATCGTAAAGACCTATACCGATCCTGGCGAGAGTGGACTGACCCTGCGACAGCGCCCCGGGCTACAAGCCTTGCTAGCCGACGTGATGAAACCCACGCGGAACTTTGAGCGCATCTTGGTTTTAGATGTAAGCCGTTGGGGCAGGTTTCAAAATCTCGATGAGAGCGGCCACTATGAGTTTATATGCTTCGAAGCCGGCGTGCCGATCACCTACTGTGCCGAGCCCTTCGAAAACGACGGCACGCCTGTCATGATGCTGCTAAAACAGATCAAGCGCTTGCAGGCCGCGGAGTTTAGCCGGGAACTGTCGGAAAAGGTCATTCATGCGCAGCTTTTGCAAGCAAAGATCGGCCATAAGATAGGGGGTCCGCGCCGGTTCGGTTTCGACCGGATGCTTGTCGACCAACACGACAGGCCGATCCAAAAATTGAAGCGCGGCGAGACGAAAGCGCTGAACAGCCATCGGGTCGTTTATGTCAGGGGGTCCGAGCAAGAGGCGCAGACAATCAAGGACATATTCCGGTGGTACACCCGGGATTGCCTTTGTCTTACTGAAATCGCTCGGCGGCTGAACGATTTGCAGGTACCCGCAGGTGATCGGGAAGCTTGGAGCGCCAATATGGTGCGCCGGATTTTATCTGACGAGCTGGTCTTAGGCATCTACGTTTTTAATCGCACGACTCAGAGACTGAAGAGCAAGCCCCGCAAAAATCCACCGGATGAGTTAATTAAGACCAAGATCACGGAGCCGATCATCAGTCGCGTTCAATTCGCGTCGGCAGCTCACAGATTGCGGATCCGTCGACGCAAAGTTCCAAAAGAGGAAAATCTGGCCGCGGTGGGACGCTTGCTGAAGTCGAAGGGTTATCTATCGATGAGATTGATCGATCAGTGCCCTTACACGCCATGCTCGACAGTGCTCTGTCGGCAGTTCGGGAGCATTTTCGAGGTTTACCGGCAAGTTGGGTACAACCCGGAAGGTAGATGGTGTCCACAAGGCGGAAGGATGCCCGCGTCACGCCAGCAAATCCTCGCCGAACTACGTAGCCTTCACGATCGGATCGGGTATTTGAACGAGCACATAATCAACGAATGTCCCGACGTTCCTAGCTGCAGCGTTCTCCAGCGGCATTTTGGCAAGTTGACCGAGGCATATCGGCTTGCTGGGATCCCATACGGCCGCACAGAACTGCAACGGATGGGTCACGAGCGATGGAAGGCCAAGCGAGCTGGCGAAACCCCTCGCGAGACGATCACCCGCCGATGGCCAGAACTGGCTTGCAGATTCAGCGATGATGATTTGCTCGAATGTCTCCGTCGGCTCCAAAAGGAACATGGGTACGTGACCGCGCAAATCATTCGCGACGATGAGCTTTCGCCCACGCCCCAACTCTTCGCTACGCGTTTCGGCTCACTCCTGAATGCGTACGCAAGCGCGGGCCTCGAAGACAATAGGACCAAAATTTGGAGCAGGGCCGCGACGGCGCAACATGCAGCAAGAAGGGCTCAAAGCTCGGATGAAAAGGTCAATCGATCAAGCTAGCACCGCTGGATGATTATCGCGCTCTTGCTCGCCGCCTCCGCCGCCTCCGTCGTTCCTCCCGGCCAGTCGTTCAACTGCACCCCTACGGCGGTATGGGACGGCGACGGGGTGGGGTGCGAGTAGGCAAGCCTAATCACCAAAAATCTCGGGGTACTCTCTGACCAGCATACCCCGCAATGCGTCGTCATCCGGTTCACCAGGGTTGTCATATTCGTCCAGCCTTACAAATGCGGGCGTATCCACATCGTAGAAATTAGGCCCGAAGGACGTGACTCCGAAATTTTTTCGATCGCCGCTAAAATCAACGGCAAGGCGCGACTTTTTCTTGGTTAGCTGTATCGGCACGACGTAGAATGATACTTGTTCAAAGCGTTCGCCGACGCTGGTCGTTTCCGACCTCCAAACCCGACGGAGCGGAACGCGCACTCCGGCAATTTCCACAAACACTGATGTCAAAGGCAGTTCTGCCGCGATTGCCGTGGTCGAAACAAGCTTGATGACGGCATGTTTACCGAGCGCCGAATACTCATATGCGTCTGCCGGAAGGCATAGATCGAAGTCGATCGAGCGAATTGTCTGACTGGCAATATCTGTCAAAGCACTATTTGCCGGCGCTTCCGCCAGAGATGCCGAAGGGACGAGCCCTAGAGCGAACGCTGCTAAAACGATCCTAAAATTTGCCATCGAAAAACGCCCCTCACTTGTATGCCGCGTAGCTATAATGATGCTGCGTAGCGCAATCGCGAGCGCCTAAAACTGTCGTTCGGCGGCCGGCTCCACTTTTTGGCATTTGCCCATAAATGTCCCGCTTTTACCCGAAATTGAAATCGTGCCTGTCATCCGGTCAATGTGAACTTTTGGTCGATTGATGAAATTGATCGCCGCTTTCGCTTGGATCACTCGGTCGTCAATTTCGAGATCGCGCAGTTCGAACCAACCATTTTCGCCACCTCTCATTATCGGTAGCACAACGCGGGGGAGGCGAATTTTGCCTTCGCTGCCGGTTAATTCGACATCGACTTGATCGGCATATCCCTGTGCTCTGGTGCCTGTTACCGTACCCTGACTAGAGCCGCTATACTGTCCCTGCCCGTAGTCATACGAGCCTGAATGGGAGCCGCTGACTGTGGCGCTGTCAGGCTTGATCGCTGTTCCTCCGCCCATGCAAACTAGTAGTATTGCCGCCGTCGTGGACATAATGCCTCCCCTAAGTCCCGAACCATGGCAGAATTGCAATGGAACGCAAACATCCACCGCTGGGCGGTGCGCTTATCTCAATTACCGCCGTGACGCGCTAAAAGGCGTATTTCGTTTCGGCTTCCTTATCCTTCGGCGGTGCATTCTTCTTCGGCGGCCCGGTGACCTCGCCGGTTTCCGGATCCGTGATGCTTCCTTTTTCACCGATCAGCTTCTCGGCAAAAGCGTCCGCGGTCGTCGTCGATGTCACCGCCATGGTGGCAAATCCGGCCGCGCCGCTGAGATACGCACCGCCGGGCAGGAACTGCAGCGCGAGCCCGCCGCCCGGGCCAATACCGAGGCGGTAAAGCGCTTTGGCGCGATTATATTCGGCGGTGTTCGTCTTTTCGCTGTTGCGTACCGACGCCTTCGCAATCGTGTCGATCTGCTGCACGATGTTTGAAGGGGCAGGACCGGCCAGATTGGACAGCATCGACCCATTGTACTTCCAGCCGGTATACGCCTGCACGATCGGATCAAGCGGAGTTGCGAACGTCCGGCCGATCGCAGTCGACACCAGATGATCAGCCAGCTTGTCCTCTTCTTCGAGTTCTTTCCACTTCTCCTGATCGAACAGGAACATGCGGATTGTCGAAACGAGCAACTGACCGGCTACTAGGGTCGCGGCGCTGGCGAGCAAACCGCCCGCGACTTGGGGGGTGATAGCCACCGCGGCCTTCGCGTTCGCCGCGACCTTGCCGTCGCCTACTGCCAGCGCGATATCGCGGCGCCGTTCGTACTGACGGCCTACGCGGATCGCCGAACCCTTGATGATGTTCCGATAAAACTCGTAGTTGAAGGACATGATCCCGTAGGCGAGGCGCCCGAACGCGCTGCTGGCCGCCTCCGGTCGCGACATCACCGACGGTGACTGGATCGAACCCTTGATGAAGCGGTCGACCGCGCTGGTCCAATCCTGAGTGAAGGCGTCACCTTCCGTAAAGTCTGCCGGTTTGGGCAGCGTGACGAAGGAGCGCACCCGTTGCGCGAACGCATCCGGATCCGAAACTCCGTATTCTTCGAGCCGCGCGATAGCGTCGGCCCGGCGGACATGCGCCCGAGAGCCCGGCGCTGCCTTCGCGCCTTCGATCACCCAGCCGCTCATACAATCCAGAAAGGCGTGAGCGGTGCCGACCATCTGGCCTTGTTGGGCGCGCGTGAGCGCCACCAGGCCCGTACTGTAGAACATGCGGGTCGCAGCGTCGGACAGGAAGGTGTCGTTCGCATAGGTGCCCCCGAAGCGCTCCGTGAGAACGCTGTGGCCGCCGCGGTCGTTGACGATCCCGGCGAAGCGCGAAAGCTCCGCGCGCGCTTTCGACGCGTCGGTTTTCATTATCGCGCCGAGCAAGTCGCCGGTCGCCTTGAAGGCAAATTTCGCGTTGCCGGCGTGCAGGCCTGCGGTGACGCTCTCGGCCAATGATGACCAGACGGCGCGCGGGAGCAGGGAGATTGTGCCCCAAATCACGTGGATCGCCTCAAAGGCCCAATTCACGCCCGGCGGCAATGCGCTGACCGACCGGCCTGTCACGACATCGAAAATCGCGCGGATCTGCTCCTGGCCGACAGCTGAGACGCCTTCCTTGCCCATCTGGGCGAACATGGCATCGATCTTTTCGCCTTTGGCGCCGAACCGCCCGGCATACTCAATGCGCCGCGCCACCTTGCCGCTGTAGAGCGTCATGACGTGGACAGGATCGCGCATCATGTACTTTTCAAGAAGCTTGTCGGCTTCGGGCGGAAGCGCACGGCCTTTTAGGAAATTGCCATCGGGACCGCGGCTGTCGACATCGTGCGGGTTCGAACTTTGGATCTTCACCAGCCATTCGGCGGCTGCCTGCTTCGCCCACGCGGTCCGCACCACGTCGTAAAACTCGCCGAACGCTTCGCTAATCTGCTCGTCCAGGTCCGCAAGCTGGCCCTGCAATGCGTCGGTATCGTCGCCCGCTTTCTCGGCGGCGCCGATTGAACGATTGACCGCCGTGATCTGCTTCCGGAGCTTGGCTACGGCCCTGTAGGGGTCGGCGATGCCGTCGTGGCCTTGTCGCGCAAGATCGCGCGCTGCGGCCATGAATTTGGGCAATGCCTCGTCATCCGTCAGAACCGCGTCGCTGTCTCCCCATTGGCGATCGAAAGCAATCTCGTATGCCTGGGCGGCCTGGGCGAGAAAACCGGCTTCGTCGCCCCCGATGATCGCATCATCATAGATGCGCTGCAAATAGCCGTTGCGGGCATATCCAACGTCAATACCGGCACGCTGCATGTCGTAGAAAATGTCATCGGACAATTTGCGAAGGCCTGCCGCCAGTATCTGCATCGGCTTGCTCTCGGCCGTCGTTTCGGTGCTGGTCAGCAGATCGCGAAGATGGTCGCTTTCGGTAATCGAAAGCTCGCGCGACCGAGAACGGTTTATCTCGGCATTGTAATTCCCGACGAGCAGACTGACCCGGTTTTGGTATTGGTTCGTGCGAAGATCGATCGCGCGCAGATAGTCGCGGCCGGTCGATTTATCGCCAGCGGTGTGCGTCAGCATGTCGTGAAGCTTGCGGACCGTTGGGGCATCGTACCGGCGGCCGAGCATCTTCAACCGGGCCGTCATGCCATATTTGAAGTAGGAAAGTGCGTCGTGCATGTGCCGCAGCATCGACGCCTCATCGCTGGAAGGACGATCGCGCAGCCGCTTGCGGCGAGCCTCGCGCTGCGACCAAATCGCATCGAACTCGTTTCCGATTGCCGCTCGGAAGAAATTGCGCTCGCGGGGTGCTACCATCGCCGGCTGTTCGAAGGGGTTGCGCGTCGCCTTCGCGGCAGGATCGGGCATGGTCGCCGCTCCGACGCCTAGCGCTTCCTGCGTGGCGATGTGGGCGAAGATGTTATCGAAGGCATCGAAGATCCGCAGCCGCTCGGTCCCCTTGGGGAAAGTCATCGCAAAGCGCTCGTCGGCATCGCTCAGATATGCCGCGTCCCCCTTTCCGATGAATTCCGTCGACATGCCGGCGGCCTCGGCCTTGTACGAGACATAGGCCTCGAACGCGCGCGCAAGCATTTCGGTCGGGCTGGTCCAATATTCCTGATTGGCGTTCTTATCGCCGAATGCCTTAGAGAGCTTCGCGAAGTCGGAGGTGAGCCCGCGCGGCTTAGCGTTCCCGGCCGTGATATTGTCGATTTGCCGCTGCAGGTCAGCGCGCACCTTGTCGCCCTTGGTGCTGGCGATCTTGGCTTCAAGGTCGAGAACACGCGTAGCCAGCCCCGCCTTGTCGAAAAACATGGTGTTGAGCAGATGGATGAACCCGTCGCGGATGTCGCGGTTCGGTATCCCGTCGGCATCGGCGAGATTTTCCCCCATCTGCCGGATCGCTCCGCTGAGGCCGCGGCCGGTTACGGGGCCGTTCGTGGAGCTGAGCGTGCCGAGAAGATGATAGTCCAGCGCGTGGCCCCATTCATGCGCGAAGCTGTTACTGCGCCGCGGCAGCCCAATCATGGCGGTGCCAGGCTGGAACCAGCCAAGCGCACGAGCCTGCTTTTCGATCGTCAGCCCGAGCTTGCCGCCGAGCGAAATGCCGCGCGCGGGAATTCCCAGGATGGCGGCCATACCCTGCACATTCTGCAGCATGTCCAACAGCTGATCGATGGCGAAGCGGTCTTGCACGCCCGGTTTCACAGTCACGGTGACGCCGAATGCCTTCTTTACGGCCCTCGATAGCAGCACGATTTGGCGAGGACCGGGGAGCAAGACGAACTGGTCGGGATCCATGTCGAGCGCCGTGCGCACAATGCCGGTGAAGAATGACGCGCGATCGGTGAAGCTGCGGCTCAGAAATTCGGGATCGTAGCCCGCGCGATCTTCGAGCGGATATCCTGCGCGCTCCGCGCCGGGTGCGTCGATGTCGGGGATATCGTTCTCATTTTCTGGCTCGCTAACCAGTTGATCGCCGCGGGCGTCGCCGCGCGTGTCGGTATCCAAGGCTGCGTCGGCAGCGGTGGCGAGAAGGTCAGCTTCATGCTGTTGCTCGATCGCCGCTGCATACAGATCGGCCGGTGTCGGCGGCGCCGCGTTGCCGAATAGATCCGTGTCCGCGCGTTGCTCAACCGCCAATTCTGCGTAGCTGCGCAGGATACCAGCCACTTTGTTCCGACCGGCCGCGCGCCTCAGGTTGCCGTCGTAGAACGACCGAACGATCTTTTCGACAAGCGGGTCGACCTGGTTGAAGGCGTCGCGCTGCGCGAACACGTCGCTGATCTTCTCGCCCTGCTTGCGGGCATCCGCCACCAGCCCAATCGCCTCAAGCACCTTGTCGGTCAGGTCATACTGCTTGTCGACCGTGCCGTCGGCCATCGCCTCGGTCATCTTGCCCCAATCGGCAGCAACCTCCGACAGCGCGCCGGTCAGCGTCCGCGTCTGGTTGTCGGTGTTCTCCATCGCCTTAGACAGAAACCGCTTCGCCGCGGGCGTGCCGTTGCCGAATGCCCGCGCCAGCATGGCGTTCTCGATGCGCGCGACACCGGCCGTCGACAGGTTGCCCTTGTCGTCCATGAAGGTCGAGCGCTGCCCGTCCGGCACGCTATCGATGAACTTGCGGATAAAGTCGCCATTGCGCTGCGATGTCAGCGCGCCGCCCATATAGGAGGTGAACACCTCCGGCGTCAGGATATCGCTGGCGTCCTGCGTCGCGCGCTCCGGCGCGGACAGCTCTTGCTTGGTGTCGCTGTTCGAGCCGGTGATGAAATTGCGCAGCGTCGCGTCGTCCATTTCGGTGACGCGGCGGCGGATCAGGACCGGGCGCTCGATGCCGGTGGTGTCGAAACCCTGCGCCTCGATATACTCGCGGTACGCCTTCGCCATTTCGGGGCGCTCGTCGAACACGCGATTAATCGCCAGCACGCGGCCATTGCCGCTCTCGATGGTGCCGTCGGGGCCGATGATCGGCGCGCCGCGGTCGGTGTAATTGTCATCGCCCAGCTGCTCGGGATCGAACTTGCCGACGATCGCCATGATCTGCGCTTCGCTCGCGGCGCGGTCGCGGTCCCGGTTCTGCTTCGAGCCCTCGGCCTGGGTGATGTCGTCGGCGTTCACCAGCTCCATCCGTACATCGATCTTGCCGCCGGTCGGGATCGTCACGCGGCGCGTTTCCTCGCGCATGGCGACGGGCGCCTTGGCGACGACGGGCTTCGGCTGTTCGACAATCGGTTCGGGGGTGACAGCTTTTGTCACCTCTGCCGGTGCAGGCTGTTCAATGGGGGAATTTGTTCCCAGCGGCGGCGGCGGTGTATCGCTTTCTCCACGGATATAGGCGGAGTATGCAGATGCGCGCTGGTTCGACGACTGGTTCCAGCCGTTGCTCCAATCATTGGCTTCGCGAGTGCCTTGGTCGAACGGGTTTGCGTCGACCTTTACGCCAGCAAGGTGGGCCTCTTTTCCAGAAAGAAGCGCAGACTTGGCCTCATTTGTCGGCTCAGGAGCCGCCACAGGCGCAGCGGGCGCCGGGGTGGGCTTCGGTGCCACCGGAGCCGCTTTCGCTTCTCGTGGCTCGTCCTGCTCGACATACGGCACGGTCTTGCCGACTTCCGCCACAAACCCGCGCGCGCCGTCTTTGTCGACCGTGACGATCGTGCGGCCCTTGGGCTTTACCGCATAAGGTGCTTCCGTGATGCTCGGCGCCGGGGCGGCGTCGCGCGGGCGGAATGCGTCGACCGCTATCGCGTTCGCCAGCGGCGAGAATGCCGCCGCGTCCGCCCGTTCGGCCATGGCGTCACGCGCCATCCCGATACCGCTGCCGATCGCCGACGGCACCTCGGTCAAGCCAGTGCGCAGCACCGGCCCGAGAATGCCGCCGGTGACAGCGCCTTGGCCTGCCTGCGATAGTCCTTCGTTCAGGTCGAAACCGCGCTCGGTCCCCAGCGTGCCGCCGGTATATTCCGCAAGGCTCTGCACGCCTTCGGTCGCGCCTTCCGTGACAGCGCTGGCGCCGAGCCGTGTCATCAGGTTCCCGCCACCGCCCGCGCCGCCAATGAACTTGGTGCCCAGCCGCTCGGCCGCCGTGCTGAGCGCAGCCGCCGGGGCGGCCTTGATGATGTCTGTCAGCGTCGCCGTGCCGGTCGAATTATTCTCTGCGCGGTCCTGGCCGATGTTACCGGCTTGGCTGACCATATACGGCAGGATCCCCGCCGATGTCGCGAGCCCGGCCATATCGACGAGCGAGCCGGTTCCCTGCTCGGCGATGAAGCTGCCAAGACTGCCGAGCGACGGGTTCGCCGCCAGCGCGTCCAGCGTCGTCTCGCCTTCCACCGGACGGCTGATGAATTGGTCGACCTTATCCGCGCGCGCCGTGAGCGCGTCGCCGAAACCGTCGTCGATCGCATTCATGCCCGCGGCAATCACGCGCGCGCCGCCCGATCCGATACGCAGCGCCGACCGCTTCGCCGAGAATAGCGAGCGATCGAGCAAGCCGCCGTTCTGTAGCGGGCTGTTGTCCTCGCGCTTCACCGTCATCGGGTCGAATTCTGGCGTGGCGTAGGGCGTCACCGCGCCGCCGAAGATCGACGCGACGCCGGGCTCCATCGGTACCGGCGGGGGCTGCACGCGCGGCGCGCGGGGCTTGGGAGCCGGTGCCGTCGTCGTAGCGCCAAGCGCGCGTAGCGGCGCCATCAGCTCGGGCTGCACCGGCAGGACGCCAGACGGACGCGGAGCGGGGCGCGCTGGCCGCTGTGTCGGCGTATCGGCGTAGGCGGTGATCGGCGGGCGGGGCTTCGGCGGCGCCGGGGCTTTGGGCTTGGGGGCCGACTGCCCGCGCAGCTGCGCCGGGGTCACGCCTTCCGATGCGACATAGGTGTCGATTTCGGCCTCGGGCGCACCGAGACGGATCATTTTCGCGACGTTACGCTTTACGCGTGCGTAGTCAGTCATGGCTGTAGCCTCCGAAAAAGGTAGGGGTGCGAGGGGACGCCGGCCGATTGGCAGCGGCGCCCCTGGACCGGAACCGGAAGGCTACAGGGCAGCCCCGGCCTAAATCAGCGCGATCGGTCCGAAATAACGGCGCTCGCGGCGAACGCGCACGAGGAGTTGAAGAAGGTTTTCGCCGGGAAGCGGCGATGCCCGCCAAGGAGCCGCGGCATCCCACTGTTGAAGTGGTGCCTGATGGTGGCGCCGGGGCGTTGAGCGAGCGGGAACGGTTGCTGAATTCATCGTCTGCATGGTCACTGTCCTTTCGGCCGCCTAGTGATAGAGAGAGGGGGGGGCCGGAGGATACCCCTCTCTCTATAGGGAACGCTGGAACGGGAATTCCGCAGAAAACCGCCAGTTTCTGAATTTTCGAGAACCAAGTTTCCGAGCCAGCTACCCAAAATTGTTGTTTGTTTTCAACGTCCGTTCCGAGCGGCTTCCGTGTTCCCGGAACGGCGGATGACATTCTTGGGAGGGCGGGAACGCTAACGGTGATACAATGATACATCATATCATTGACCTTCGCTACTATGAATGGTGAGCCCATTGTCTTGGTCGTCGATCACGCGGCGTGAAGAAACCAAGTCAGAGACGCAGTTCTCGATAGCGGTTCGGGGGAAAGGGACGGCGCCGCCTCGCCAGAGGCGATAGAGGCTGTTTTGGCCGGTGCGCCGGACGATCTGACCGGCGTCATTGTGGCGTGCCAGCTGATCGATCACCCAGCTGATCAGTTCGCGATCATCACAGTTAGCAGCGGGAGCGCTGGAGGAATTACCTTCGGCAGCGATGAGTCCGCCGGTCGTCTGCTTGAACATTTTGCCGACGCCGGTTTCTCCCCAGGCTGGTTGACCTGGCGGCAAGTTACTTTTGACAATACCAATTTCGACGATGCCGTCGCCTTTGGGAAGCATACAGAACACGAGCCGCGGTCGGTCGACATGCACCCCAGAACCGCGAATAGACGGTCTAACGTCGCCCGTCCGGCGGACCTTCCCGTTTTTGGTAAGATGATGGACCAAGACCATCACGCAGTTCTTCCGGCGAGCGAACTCGGCGGCTTTGTTATACGTCGGACCTACTTTCCCGGCCTCGTTCTCGTCGTCGACGAACTGGGTTATGGGATCAATGATAACCAGGTCGAGGGCGGGCAGATCCTCTAACTCAGCCAAGCAGTCCTCGATCGATTTTCCGCAGCCGTCGATGAGGTAGGTATCGGCGGTCGATCCCGGTGCCTGATATTGCTCGATCCGCAGTTTCATCACGAGCGGACGGTCCTCAGCAGAGATGTACGCGCACAGACCATTCGAATGCTCGACGAACGCACCCAAAAACTGCGTTTCGTGCAGCAAGCTATTGCCGACCTTTGCGACCAGTTCGGCGAGAAGCGTAGTCTTGCCCACGCCGCCCGCGCCAACCAAACTTGTCACTTCGCCCCGCTGCAATAATCCGGGAACTAGCCAGTTGATTGCGTCGTCGTGATGGTTGCCGATCGACATCGAATGAAGAGAAAAGAGGTTCACGTTTCGTGTGCTGGCGTCCCATGCGGCCAGCGTCCGCATTAGCGTGTCGGTCGGGATGCACACGCGCGCAAGCCACCGGTCTATCGCTTCATCGGATGACGGCAACCGATCGCGGGCGTAGCGCACACTTTGGGGCCATTCTTCGGCGAACTTGCTCGCATCCAGCGCAGCGGAGTATAGGTCGGGCAAGGTCTGCGGGCATGCTGAGGCCGGCCATTCTCCAGCCGTATCGACTAGGAGACGCTTCAATCGTCCGTGCGGCGGCATAGGGAAAAGGACAGCAGCTAATGCCGCAGCGGCGTCTGCGTCCTCCTTGGCCACAATGAGCGCCATCCCGGGGCTCATATCGTCACCAGCCGCTTCGGGGCTCAGTGGCACGATCACGGCACCGAGAGATGAAAAATGCTTCGCCGCTCGGTCGATCGCGCCGACTACCGCCGCCTTCGCCTCGGTAACAAATACGTCGTCTTTCGGCGGAGCAGTCTCATCTGCCTCATAGGTTACGCCGTATCCCTCGCGCCAATAATTCGCGGGTTCGAGGCTGGAAACATCATAGTCTCCACTGCCGTCGATATCGTTCGTCACCAAGACGTCGATTGGAATTATCGCGTAGGTATCGTCGATTGCCTGGCCCACCGCTCAGGCTCCGCCCGCGGTGTTGAGCTCGTTCAGGCTCGCAACCCATGCTTCCTGGTCGGCGCGGGTGATGAGGGTCTTGCCTCCGGCCTTCACCGCGCGGAGCTTCCCGGCCTTGATCTGGGCGTACAGGCCCGTCTTGCTGAGCCCGAGCCGTTTAGCCGCTTCCGGCACTCGATCTACCAGTGGCTCAGTTTTTTCCGCGGACATTGGTCGTTCTCCAGATCAAATCGGCGATGTTCGCCGCTGACCAAAGCTGACCATTCTGGTTGGGGGATAATACCGGCCAATTTTGCAGTATTCGTTCCCCGCCGCCGTGGCAGCGGGTTTCAGACGCGAGCGAAATGCAAGGTTTCTGGCGGGACACGAACGCCATTGCGTGTAAAAAATCCCGCACCGCAGCCCAAGAGTGCAAACCAATTCGATGCGTCCGCTACAGAACCGCCCCAATTACGGCGCCTTGGATCCCGATACCGGCCACAACCGCAAGCATCGCGATGCCGGGAAGGTTATCCCGCCCCGTCGCTTTCAACCCGTCGATGGCCAGTCCAAAACCAAGCAGCAGCAGGAACCCCATCGGCCAAAGCCAAGGCCAGCCGAAGAGGAAGAAGCCCGCGATCGTGCCGCTTATCCCGGCGACGCCTCCCAGCGTTACCGCGGCGATCAGTCCTCGCGGATTCTGCGGCTGGAACATGGGATCTCCACGCATTATGCCGGCCCCCACGAATGATCCGGCCGCCGCGGCAGCGACGCCAAGCCCCATTAATCCGATCGCCCACATTATCTTGCCCCCCACCGAGCCAATTGACGTTCCGATCCCCTAGAGCGCCAAAGCCTCCAGCGCCTTTACCGCCGCGCCCCGGGCAAGGTGGCCATAATGCTGCTCGATCATCTCGGCGCTGGTGCCTGATATTTGCGCGATCGTGAGAAGGGGAAGCCCGGCCGTCACAAGGTCTGTGATCGTGCTGTGGCGCAGCGTGTAGGCGGTGGCTTTGACCGGGAGCCCGGCTTCTGAAACAGCGGTGGCGATCGGCAGCTTCCAGCTATCCTTGTCCCATGCCTTCCCGTTCGCGCGCATGAACAGCGGCGCGGTAGGCAGCTTGTTTTTCGATTGCTCGACGAGCAATTCCGCGGCCGCGGCCGGAATGACAATGCGTCGATCCTCGCCCGCTTTGTCCTTGCCGATGGTCAGTTCCGACGTACGCTTGTCGAAATCGCCAGCAGTGAGCGATGCCATCGCGCCTGGGCGAAGCGGCAACAGGCACAGCGAGCGCACGAACGGCGCCGCCTCGTCGTCGATGTGCTGCAGAAGTTTGCGGCGCTGATCCTTGTCGAGATAGAGGGTGCGCCGCTTGCTGGCATTGCTGGCAGGCACCAGAGCCTCTTGCCAAGCGGCCTCGGAGTTTGGGGCGCCGGGTGAGAGAACCTTGGCGAGCGCCGCGCGCAAGACGGCCATGTCGCGATTGACCGTCGCGGGCGAGCGGTCGCGGGTGCGCTTTTCTCCGCCTTTGTTCCGGCTCACCAGCGAGGGCGTCGCCTCAAGCCGCGAGCGCCATTCTTTGACGTGACGACGGCGCAGCTTGTCGAGCTTCACCTTGGCGATGGGGTCGTCATAGACGTATCGTTTGAACCGGCTCTCGGCTTCCGGCCGGGCCTTACCAAATTCCTCGCAAGCGTCTGCGACGGTTTCGATCTTGCGGCGAACCTCTCCGCCCGCTTCCACCAGCTCAGCAAGCTTCTCGGCCTCCCGTTTGGCGGCCATGAACATGTCGTTCTTCGCGAGCGTGCCGAAGTCGCCGAGCGACTTGACCCGATACTTGTCGGCGTCGGCGTCGAAAATGCGGGCGATCCACGTCCCGGACCCACCGCGCTTCGAAGGGCGATAGCCAAGAAAGCACCCAGCACGCAGGCGCTGCCAATGCGGCTCCCGCGTCACCTTCAGCTCATCACGCTTGCCGACCCTGCTCAAATCCAATGCCATCACGCGTTCCTCGTATGGAATAGTATGGAACGCGTATGTAATACATCATGGAACGGATTGGAACAGGAAAGGTGAAAACTCCTAGGTTTCCGGGCCTTTCATCGTTCCAATATGTTCGGGATTGTGTCGTTTCCCTGCAATCGCACTGCAGAGGTCAGGGGTTCGATTCCCCTCGGCTCCACCAGCGACCCTCCCGCACCCTCAGCCCGCGTAGTCGCGGAGCATGTTCTTGGCGATGACTAGCTGCTGGATCTGCGTCGTTCCTTCATAAATCCGGTAAATGCGGCAGTCGCGATAGAAGCGTTCGGCGAGATATTCCTTGAGATAGCCGGCGCCGCCGTGGATCTGGACCACGCGATCGGCGACGCGACCGCACATTTCGCTGGCAAACATCTTGGTCGCTGCTGCCTCGACGAGGATTTTCTCGCCCCGATCAGCGCGCGCGCAGGCGTCGTTCAGCATGCAGTCGGCGGCATAGATTTCTGCCTTGCTGTCGGCGAGCATCGCCTGGATCAGCTGGAAATTGGCGATGGGCTCGCCGAACGCCTTGCGTTCCATCGCATATTTGAGGCTCGCGTCGAGCATCCGCTTGGCATAGCCGACGCTGGCGGCCGCGACCGACAGGCGACCGTTATCAAGGCTCTGCATCGCAGCGCGAAAGCCGATTCCTTCCTCACCGCCGAGCAGCGCATCGCCATCAACATGCACATCCTCGAGGATCACGTCGGCGATCTGCGAGCCCGCCTGACCCATCTTGCCGTCGGGCTTGCCGATCGACACGCCCGGCGCGTCTCTGGGCACTAGGAAGGCGCTGACGTGCGCGTTCTTGGGCAGCGCCTCGGCATTGGTGCGCGCCATCACGAGGATCATGTCAGCAAAGGGGGCGTTGGTAATATAGCGTTTGGTCCCGTTGAGCACATAGCCGTTGCCGTCACGCACCGCGCGGGTCTTCATCGCTGCGCTGTCTGATCCGCTGTCGGGTTCGGTCAGCCCAAAGGCGGCGATGCTGCCCATCGCCAGCTTGGGCAGCCAATGCTCCTTTTGGGCTTCCGTACCGAAGCCGAGCAGCGATTTGCACACCATGCCGATATTGATCGATACGATCGAACGATAAGCGGGCGAGGCATAAGCGATCTCGCGGATGAAGCCGACATATTGGCTGATGTTCATTCCGGCACCGCCATATTGTTCGGGCATGGTAACCCCGAACAGGCCCATCTCGCGCATCTCGGCAAGGATGTCGTCGGGAACGCGGCCGAGTTCTTCGAGTTGGTCCTCCGCCGGGATCAAGCGTTCGCGGACATAGCGCTGCAACTGTTCCATAAAGGCGTCGTAGATGTCGGCATCCATTCCCGGATTGGTCATTATCTTTCTGTCCCTTGGTCTATTGTTCCGAATAGCTGTCGATAGCCGAGAAAATGCGGGTCAGCTGTTCGCGTTCGTGGGCGTCAATGTCGGGGCGCCAGATTTCGAACAGCAGGATGGTGCGGTCGCTGGTGCCGCGGTTCCACGCTTCATGCTCGAAACTGTCGTCGAAGATCAGGATCTCGCCCTCGGTCCATGACCGGGTTTCGGCGCCAACGCGCAGTCCGCAACCATCAGGTATCACCAGCGGCAGGTGACAGATCAGCCGCGTGTTGAGCATGCCGTGATGCGGCTGGATGTGGGTGCCGGGGGTCAGGCGCGAAAATAGCGCCAGCGGCGCGCGGCCCGGAATAACCGGCTGCGGCGCGCTTTCGAGTGCGGCCAAGGCGGCGGGGCATAGCGCGTCCATGCCATCGGCGATCATCCCGTCCTTCCACAGCCAGGCGGCACCCCAGTTGGGTTTGTCGAGCAGCGGGTTGTTGGGCGGCGGCCGATTGGGTGCCGTGGTAACATAGGGACCGAAGCGATCGGATGCGGCATTGGTCAGCGCCAGCAACTCGGCGCGGATGGCTGGAGTAGCGGCTTCGATGTCCTGCACCCAGTCGAACATTGCGCGATCGAAAAAGGGGCGCTGGGCAAGGCCAGGGAAATAGAACATCGTCGGCTGTTGCAGATAGACCTGTTGCTCACCGGCGAGCAGGCGCAGCGCTTCGGCCACGCGCGGCGTTGCGGTGCGCGCATCGATGCCGGCATCGCGGAGCTGGCCGAGCAGATGATCAGCAAAGGCGCGCTCCGACTCCACCAGAAATTGCTCGGCGCGTTGCAGCCCGGGGTGGAGTGAGACCGGGACGTTGCCCGTCTGGGCCGCGGTCCCCAGCGCGAGACGATAGAAAGTCCCGGCGGCGCGATCATCGCTCAGGCTACGCTGGAGTTCGGCCATCGCGAGGATTGCGGCGATATTGCTGCGATTGGCCTGGATCGCGGCGGTCAGAACCGCGGTTTCGGCGGCCACGTCACCGCGGCGTTCGGCGTCGCGTGCCTGCTCCAGCCATGTCGGTTGCTGCGTCATGGACCACGCCATAACGCAGCAACCGACCTTTGCAAACGGCGCGCCGTCCGGCCTCAGCTGGTCGGCGGGAGCACCGGATCATTCGCCTTTTGCGTGCTGCGCAATTGCTGGCGAACGGCGCTCACGAACCGGCTGCGCCAAAAGGCAGCGAGCAGCGCGAGCAGCATTGCCCATGGCAGGACCGCGGCGCCGAGCGTCAGGACAAAGGTCAGCGCGGTGCTGCCGCTGCGCATCAGCGTTTCGCCGGCGTTAGCGAAGGGGTTTTCGTGGCCGATGCCGGGGAGGCCGCCGTCGCTGACATAGTTGAACGCGACGCTGGTCCACGCAATCCGCGCTTCGCCTGTGCGACGGCTCTGACGCTCTTCGCCCATTTGTCCGCGCAACTGGTTGACCTGCGCGAGCACTTCGGCGCGCTCGCGTTTGTCTAGCCCGCCCGCTTTGAGCCGGGCTTCGAGCCGCGCGATCTCCGCTTCGGACCCGGCGCTGCGCTGCTGCGAGGCGAGGATTTCGGTCCCGACATCTTCACCCGCGACGCTGGCGTCGGCGAGGACGCCATCGGCCTTTTCAACGCTGGCGATCGCATTCGCGCCGAATTTGCGGGCGATGCCGGGGTCAAGCTTGAACTGGGTCTGCGCCTCGACGAGCTTTTCGTCGCTGAGCTGGTAGCGGACATCGACGATGCGGCAACGCTGGACACCGAGCGTTTCGCAGGCGGCGGCATGTTCCTCCTGCACCTTGGCGATATGTTTGTCGACGAGGCGGAAGGTATAGGCATAGTCGAAGGCGACGCCGGGGGCAGCCTCGATCCCGATGCGGGGGGCTGCGGCGGCATCGGCGCTTTCTTCAGTTACTGCGGGGATTTCGGTGTCGGCGGGCGCAGATATACCTGCGTCTTCAGACGATCGTTCCGAACAGCCGACCAGGGCGAGCGCCATCGCGCCCGCTAAGAGCCTTATTTTCATCGAAGATTCTCCCAAAACGCGACTCGATGGTCGCGTGGGATAGCATATCATAACTGTTATAGTTGACAATAGATTCAAGCGAGTTGGACAAAACTGTCCAATACACGCTTGGTGCCAGCCTGCTCAAAGGCGACCTCCAGCTTGTTGCCGTCGATATCGGCGATTTCGCCATAGCCGAATTTTTCGTGAAACACGCGCATGCCGATCGCCAGATCGGCGCGCGGCTTGGCGCCGACCGACGCCGCCGGGCTTTTCTCGCTGGGGGCAGGAGCGCGGGTGATTGTCGACGATTGCGCGGTGGCACGCTGCCACGCCGGACCGCGCGTCATGATCCGCGACGGCTGACGTTCTGCAACATGCGCGAACGGATCGCCCTGCGCCGACCAGTTGGCGCGCCACAGGCTTTGCCCGCCGCCGAAGCTGTTCTCGCTGTCGACATGCTCGGGCGGGATTTCGGCGATGAAGCGGCTGGGGATGCTGCTCATCCACTGGCCATAGATGCGGCGGTTGGCGGCGTGATAGATGCTGGCGCGCTGGCGGGCGCGGGTGATCGCGACATAGGCGAGGCGGCGTTCTTCCTCCAAGCTGGCGGTGCCGCCTTCGTCCATCGACCGCTGCGACGGGAACACGCCATCCTCCCATCCGGCGAGGAAAACATAGTCGAATTCCAGCCCCTTGGCGGAGTGGATCGTCATGATGGTGACGGTTTCGGTGTCGTCATTCTGGTCGCGGTCCATGACCAGGCTGACATGCTCGAGAAAGGCTTCGAGCGAGTCATACTCCTCCATCGCGCGGACGAGCTCCGAAAGGTTTTCGAGGCGGCCTGCGGCTTCGACGCTGCGGTCGGCTTGCAGCATCGCGGTATAGCCCGACTCGTCCAAGATCAGCTGGGTCAGCTCGGGGTGCGAGAGATTGCTGGCCTTTTCCTGCCAGCTGCGCATGAGCGCGACAATATTGGCGAGTTGGCGGCGGGCTTGCGGGGTCAGTTCATCGGTTTCGGTGATGCGCGCGGCGGCGCGGAGCAGCGGTGTCTGTTCGATCCGCGCAAACTGGTGGATGCGCGCGAGCGCCTTGTCGCCCAGCCCGCGTTTGGGGGTGTTGATAATGCGCTCGAACGCCAGATCGTCGGCGGGTGACTGGACAAGGCGGAGATAGGCGAGGGCGTCGCGGATCTCGGCGCGTTCGTAGAAACGGTAGCCGCCGACGATGCGATACGGCATGCCGATCGCGATAAATCGGTCTTCGAACTCGCGGGTCTGGAACTGCGCGCGGACGAGGATGGCGGCGCGGTCGAGGCTGACCTTGCGAACCTGGAGCGTCTCCAACTCTTCACCGATCCGCCGCGCTTCTTCTGGCCCGTCCCACACCCCGACGACGCGCAGCTTGTCGCCGGGTTCGAGATCGGTCCACAGTGTCTTGCCGAGACGGTCACTGTTTTGCGCGATCAGCGCCGACGCGGCGGCGAGGATCTGCGGAGTCGAGCGGTAATTTTGTTCGAGGCGGATCACGGTCGCGCCGGGGAAATCCTTTTCAAAGCGCAGGATGTTCGCAACCTCAGCGCCGCGCCACGAATAGATCGACTGATCGTCGTCGCCGACGCAGCAGATATTCTTGCGTGTCTGCGCGAGCAGGCGGAGCCAGAGATACTGGCTGGCGTTCGTGTCCTGATATTCGTCGACGAGGATATATTTGAAGCGCTCCTGATATTGCGCAAGCACGTCGCGGTGGGTCTTCAGGATTACCAGCATGTGCAGCAGTAGGTCGCCGAAGTCGCACGCATTCAGCGTCTTCAGCCGCGCCTGATACAGCGCGTAGAAGTGCTGACCTTTGCCATCGGCGTAGGATTCCTTGTCGGCGGCGTCGAGGTCGGCGGGGACGAGGCCGCGGTTTTTCCATTTGTCGATCAGCCCGGCCAGCTGGCGCGCGGGCCAACGCTTTTCATCGAGCCCGTCGGCCTGAATCAGCTGTTTGAGCACGCGGAGCTGATCATCGGTGTCGAGGATGGTGAAATTGCTTTGCAAGCCGACGAGCTCGGCGTGACGGCGCAGCATCTTCGCTGCGATGCTGTGAAAGGTGCCGAGCCACGCCATGCCTTCGACCGCATCACCCATCATGCGCCCGATGCGTTCACGCATCTCGCGCGCGGCCTTGTTGGTGAAGGTAACCGCAAGGATTTCGGACGGCCAGGCGCGCCGCGTTGCGATAATGTGGCCCAGCCGCGCTGTCAGCGCCGCGGTCTTGCCGGTCCCCGCGCCGGCGAGCATCAGCACCGGCCCCTCGGTCGTGAGCACCGCCTGCCGCTGTGGCCCGTTCAATCCTTGCAGATAGGGCGGATCCGACGGGGCGGGCGGGGGCAGGTCGGGCAGCGAGGCAGGGGGCAGGGTCACGCGCGAACGATTAGGGAACAGCGGCGGCGCTGTCCAGCTTGGCGCGGTAGGTTGTTATGCGAGACGCAGCAGCGTCAGTCGAGCCTTGCCGACCTTGCGGTCGGCGTCGATGGCAAAGCCTGCCACCTCGACCGTTTCGCTATGGCCGGTTTCGACCGACACCCAGCTGTCGGGACCGATCCAGCCGAGGCGGTGCAGTTTGTCGAGCGCGACGCTGGCGGCGCCGGTGCCATAGGGCGGGTCGAGCATCAGCAGATCATAGGCGCGCGGTGCCGGGCCTAGGCCGAGCACCGATCCGGCGCGGACGTCGGCGCGCGCGGTCGCACCCAGGCTGGAGAGATTGCCGCGCAGGACATCGAGCGCGTCACGATCCTGTTCGGCGAACAGACAGGTCGCAGCGCCGCGCGACAGCGCTTCGATGCCGAGCGCGCCCGATCCCGCGAACAGGTCGGCGACGACCAGCCCCTCGAAGCTGCCGAGGCGGCTGGTCAGCATCGAGAACAGGGTCTCGCGGGTGCGATCTGCGGTCGGGCGCGTCGCGTCGCCCTTGGGGGCCAGCAGCTTGCGGCCGCGCCATTCGCCTGAAATGACTCGCATCGCCGTCAGCCCATATGCCGGCGGAATTTGAACAATTCGTCGCGCGGCACGACATCGACGGCGCTCATCGGCAAGCCGTCGAGTTCGAACGCGCCGTAACGGGTGCGGATCAGGCGGCTGACCTGGAGTCCGAAATGTTCGAGCACCTTGCGGACTTCGCGGTTCTTGCCCTCGGTCAACGTCATTTCGACCCACTGGTTGCGCCCGGTGCGGCGTTCGAGGTTGGCGTCGATCTTGCCATAGGTGACGCCGTCGATGGTGATCCCCATCGCCAGTTCCTCCAGCTGTTCCTGGCTGATGTCGCCAAAGGCGCGGGCGCGATAGGTGCGTTCGACCCCGCTGGCGGGCAGTTCGAGCTGGCGCTTGAATTCGCCGTCGTTGGTGAGCAGCAGCAGCCCTTCGGTGTTATAGTCGAGGCGGCCGACGGGCATCAGTCGCGGCAGATCCTTGGGCAACACGTCGTAAATCGTCTTGCGCCCCTTGGGATCGCGCGCCGCGGTGATGCACCCGGCGGGCTTGTGAAAGCGATAGAGGCGCGTCGAGACGGGCTTAGCGACCGGATTGCCATCGACCGTCAGCCCTTCGAGCGAGGTCAGCAGCGGCGCGGGCTGGACGACCACGACGCCGTTGAGCGCGATCCGGCCTTCCTCGACCATCCGCTCGACATCGCGGCGCGACCCGACGCCGGCGCGCGCAAGCAGCTTGGCGATCCGCTGGGGGCCGTCCTCGTCACGCTCCGCGTCGGCGGGCTTGGCTTTGAGCGCCGAGGCGGCACCGCGCGCGGCGCGGCGGCCTTTCGGGGCGTCGCGGTCGCCGGCGGGCTTGGGCGCTGTCCGCGGCGCGGCGCGGGGAGGTCGGCGGGTGGTCATGGGAACGGGTACGGCTTTCTTGTCGTTATGCGGGCAATAGTGTTGCCCTGTGGCCACGCTCATAGCCGGAAACGTGTCGCTTCGTCGATGGTAAGCCGAAGCAATCTTGCACGACGGCATCGAGCGCGTCATGGCGCGATTAAAGGGAGACAATATGCTCTTCGCGTCCCGCCCGTCCTGCATCAAGCGGTTGCTGATCATCGAGGATGATCCGCTGATCGCGTTCGACAATGAGCGGACGCTGAAACACAGCGGGTACGAGATCGTCGCGACGGTCGATTCGGGCGAGGCGGCGGTGCCGATTATTGCCGATGAGCAGATCGACGCGGTGGTGCTGGATCTGGGACTCGCGGGGCATATGACGGGCCGTGAAGTGGCGCGGCTGGCGCGCGATCGCGGCATTGCGGTGTTGCTGGTGACGGGTCAGTGTCCTGAGGACGCTGCGGATATTGCCGTCGCGTGTCTTGCCAAGCCGCACAGCGCATCGGCGCTGGTCGCGGCGCTGCGCGCGGTCGAAACGATGACCTGCAAGAACAAGGCGCCGCGCAAGGTCAGCGGGCTGTTGACCTATTGGCGGCCCGAAGCCGCCTGAGCACGGCCAACCGATAAATCGACGCTTCCAATTTCTCCGCGACGCTTTAGGCCAATCGGTCAGCGTGATGGCATCCCGGAACGAGGATGCGGGGGAGCCTGTGCATGTCGATTGATCTGATTCGGTTTTTGATTTTTGTTGCGGTGCTGGTCGGGTTGGTGGTCATCGCCCTGTCGGTTCCGGCGTTTCGACCCTATCTGCGCAAGAACCCGATGGTGACCTTCCTGCTCGGCATTTCGAGCGGCTTTCCGCTGACGTTGTTGATCGCGACGATGACATTCTGGCTGGCGAAGGTCGGGATCGATACGGCGACGATTGGCTTCGCGGTTGCGCTCGGGATTCCCTACACGATCAAATTCCTGTGGGCGCCGCTCGTCGACAAATTGCCGATCCCGTTTCTGACCAAGACATTTGGGCAAAGGCGCGGGTGGCTGTTCTTTATTCAGGCGCTGTTGTTCGTGTCGATCTGGCAACTGGGTGCCAGCAATCCGCAGCCCGGTGACATCGGCCAGTTTGCGATCTGGGCGCTGATCACCGCGTTTCTTTCGGCTACACAGGACATCGTCATTGACGCCTATCGCATCGAAATCCTTGAGGACGACGAGTTTGCGCATGGTATCGCGACCAATCAGTTCGGTTATCGCACCGGCAATCTGATCGCCGGCGCGGGGACGATCTATTTTGCATCGAACGAGGGGCTCGGGCTGGGCTGGGCGACTGCTTATGCGCTGACGGGGTTCTGCATCGTTCCTGCAATTATCGGCGCGCTTTGGGCGGGGCCGGGCAAGTTTGTCGATCGGTTTGCGCAGGCATCGGGCATGAAGGCGGGGCAATGGCTGACCGAAGCAGTGGTCAATCCGTTCCGCGAATTTTTGAGCCGCCATGGCGCCTTCCTGATCCTCGGCTTTGTGCTGGTGTACAAGGTCGGCGACGCGATGGGGCAGGCGATGCTGGGGCCGATGATCGTCGATCTGGGCTTTGCCGATCTCGATTATATTTCGGCGAACAAGCTGTGGGGCTTTGGCGCGCTGATCGTCGGATCGGCGCTCGGTGCGCCGTTCCTGCTGTGGCTGGGGATGGGACGTGCGCTGGTGATTTCCGGCCTTATGATGATGTTCTCGAACGTCATGTTCATGATCTTGGCCGCGACCGGCGACAATTACTGGATGATGGTCGCGGCGATCGTGACCGAAAATGTGACGAGCGGCATCGGGTTGACGGTGTTCGCGACCTATCTGTCGGGGCTATCGAACATCGCCTACACCGCCACGCAGTTTGCGCTGCTGTCGTCGTTCGCGGGGGTTGGGCGCACGTTCATGGCCGGACCCGCGGGCATCGTTGCGGAGAATTTCGGCTGGGTGATCTTCTGGGGCTTCACCGTCGTCGCGGCGATCCCGGGCATGCTGCTGCTGTGGCTGCTGTGGAGCAAGGGCTATGTCGTTGAAGGTGTCCGGCAGGCCGAGGTGGTCGATGACCAACGGTTGCGGCAACCCGTTGGTGCGATCCGCATCACCGGTTTCGTTCTGATCGTTGCGGGATTGGTGGGGGTGCTGATGGCGCAGCAGCTTGAGCTGGCGAGCTATGTGATGATGTCGTCGATCGTCGCCTTTGCGGTCGGCGCCATACTGGCGTGGACCGGCAAGCCCGCGCGCACCGCCTAATCGGGCAGTTCATCGTTGCGGCGCAGGACTTCGCCCGCAAGGTAGAGCGAACCGCAGATGAGAAGATCGGCCGCGGGACGGTGGGCGGCAATGAACGCCAGTGCCGCCGCCACGTCGTCGCACGGTTGCGCGTCGGCGATGCCGAGCTCGCTTTTCACCCAATGGCACAGGTCGTTGGGATCATGATGCTCATGGCTGGGGATCGGTACCGCCTGAAACGACGCGATCTTGTCGGCAAAGGGACGCAGGAAACCCATCGCGTCTTTGTTGCTCAGCAAGCCGCAGACGATGTGCAGCGGAGGCTTGTCGGCCAGCGCCATGCCCAGCGCTGCTCCCGCATCAGGATTATGACCGCCGTCGAGCCAGATGGTGGTGCCGTCGCGGAGCAGGCTGATTAGCGGTCCTGGGCCGAGCCGCTGCATTCGCCCCGGCCAGAAGGCCGCGGCGACGCCCCTTGTAATTTCATCGTCGGTGGGTTGCGGGTCGGGCGCGCTGCGGAGCATGGCAATCGCGAGACCGGCATTGCGCAACTGATGCGCGCCCGCCATGCGCGAATACAGGGTCGGCGCAACTGAACCGCGGTTCGATTGCCAGCGGAAGCCGTTGGTCTCGGGGACGACAGCCCATCCATCGCCTTCTGAAAATAGCGTGCCATCGACTGCGGCGGCGCGGTCGCGGACCAGCTTCATCACATGATCGGGATAAGCGAGCGTGGCGAGCGCCGCGCCGGGTTTGAATATCCCGGTCTTTTCCCACGCGATGCGTTCGATTGCCTCGGCCGGCACACCGTCTTCCGGGGCCAGCAGGAACGCCTCATGATCGATGCCGAGCGACGCGATGCCGCACACCGCGGGGGCGGAGATGATGTTGGTTGCGTCGAGGCGGCCGCCGAGGCCGACTTCGATGATGACGTCATCGGCGGGGATACGCGCGAAGGCGAGGAAGGCGGCGGCGGTGGTGACCTCAAAGAAGCTGGCTTGCAGGTCTGCCGCGACGTCGAGGACTTCTTCGAGCAGTGCCGCGAGCAAGGCGTCGTCGATCAGCGTTCCGGCGAGACGGATGCGTTCATTGAAGCGGACGAGGTGCGGGCTGGTGTAGCTGTGGACGCGGCGCCCCTGCGCTTCGAGGATGGCGCGGAGATAGGCGCAGGTCGATCCCTTGCCGTTGGTGCCGGCGACGTGGAAGGTGCGCGGAAGCTGGTTTTGCGGGTTGCCGAGGCGGGCGCAGAGTTCGGCGATGCGTTCGAGGCCGAGGATATCGCGGCTCGGCGAGAGCGCGGCGAGGCGGTTAAGCTGAGTCTGGACCGCGGGGTCGGAGGAGTGGGCGTGGTCGGGCATATGATCCTCCCCTCCCTGCAAGGGAGGGGCTGGGGGTGGGTCAGCACC
>JAHJHL010000213.1 GCA_018823905.1 Alphaproteobacteria bacterium | reverse complement strand
CTCCCCATGGCTGCGCCACAGGGAGGATTATCGTGCAACGACCGTCAGATCCTCAATCTCACCAAAGGTAAGCGCCACATGATGCGCCCCAACCCTGCGCAACATCTCTCCATGCACCGCGCGATCGACGATATGCCCGGCGCCACAAAAACCGACCACCGTCATCCCCGCCGCCAGCGCCGCCATCGCCCCGGTCGGCGAATCCTCGATCGCCAGGCATAGCGCCGGATCGACGCTCAGCCCTTTGGCGGCGGCGAGGTAGATGTCGGGGAACGGCTTTCCGCGATCCCAGCCGTCGGCGCTGTACACATGATCGCTGAAATGATGCCCCAGCCCGAACAGCTGGAGCGCCCAGCCGATATATTCGGCGCGGCTCGACGAGGCGATCGCGCGCGGCAGCGCCCCGAGCGTCGCCAGGAAATCCGCGGCGCCGGGGACGGCATCGAATCCTTCCATGAACCGGTCCCGGGCGCGCTCGCGGTGCTGCTCGCGAAAATCGGCGGGCAGCGGACGACCGAACCGCGCCTCGATCCGCCGCTGTGTCTCCTGCCAATTGTGGCCATAATAGTCGCGCAGGCACTCGTCATAGGTCGACGGCATCCCGGCCGCGGTCAGGCTCTCGGCGAGCGACAGGTTCGCGCGAACCTCGCTGTCGGCGATGACGCCATCGAAGTCGAAAATGATCGCGGCGAAACGCATGGCAATCCTACAATCTTCATACTTCGTACCTAGAGCCCGGGCGGACAGGAGACATCGGCATGAAATTCATCGAACTCAAATCGCGCGGCGGCAATTATCTGGTCGTCGCCGAAAATGTCGCCTGGCTCCGCGACTATGAAAATGGCCAGACGCAAGTCGGCATGGTCGGCGGCGCGCCGCTGCTGGTCGCGGGGGCGATCGAGGATATCGCAGCGTCGATTTTGGCGCAGGCGAATGCCGTGGGGTGAGCCCCCGATCAGGGCATGACCGCTGCATCGCGGACAAAGCCCCACGGCCCCTCGCCCGACCAACCGCGCCCGTCGGGAAAGCTGAGCTTCAACCCGCTGAGCTGCGCCGGGTCGAACAGCCGCATGTTGACGCCCATTATATCGACTTCACCGCCCATTCGCTCGATCAGCCCCGCGGTCGCCGACCAATGCGTCACGCAGCCGCAGGTCGCGCAAAAATGCAGGTCCGAATTGGGGTTGGCGCGGTCGGCGCGATTATAGGTTTGCGTCGTACCCTCGATCACGACATCACGCGGCGAATGATAGACCCAGAGAACGCCGTGCGAGAAGCAGAGCGAGCAATTGCATTCGGCAATTTCCTCGGGCGCCTTGGCGAGACGCACCGAGACGGCGCCGCAGTGGCAGGTGGTGTCCCAGCTCACTCCACCGTCACCGACTTCGCCAGATTCCTTGGCTGGTCCACGTCCGTCCCCTTCGCCACCGCCACATGGTACGCCAGCAACTGCACCGGCACCGCGTACACGAGCGGCGCGATCAGCGGATGGACCTTGGGCATTTCGATCGTCGCCATGCAGCCGTCACCTGCTTCTGCGATACCGTCGGCGTCGGAAATCAGCACCACCTTGCCGCCGCGCGCCATTACTTCGTGCATGTTGCTGACGGTCTTTTCGAACAGCGGGCCGCTCGGCGCGAGGACGATCACCGGGACCGATTCGTCGATCAGCGCGATCGGGCCGTGCTTCATTTCACCCGACGCGTAACCCTCGGCGTGGATGTACGAGATTTCCTTGAGCTTGAGCGCGCCTTCCATTGCCAGCGGATAGTCGGGGCCGCGGCCGAGGTAGAGCACGTCGCGCGCCGGGGCGATCAGGTGCGCCATTGCGGCGATGTCGTCGTCGTGGCTCAGCGCCGCGTTGAGCGCGGCGGGCGCCTCGATCAGATGTTTGACGATCTCATGCTCCTCGTCGGCGCTGAGCTTGCCCTTTTTGAGCGCGAGATGCGCCGCGAGCGCGGCGAGCACGGCGAGCTGGCAGGTGAAGGCCTTGGTCGAGGCGACGCCGATTTCGGGACCGGCGTGGGTCGGCAACAACAGGTCGGCCTCGCGCGCCATGCTGCTGGTCGGGACGTTGACGACAACCGCAATCGTCTGCCCGTTCGCCTTGCAATGGCGGAGCGCCGCGAGCGTGTCGGCGGTCTCGCCCGATTGCGAAATGAACAGCGCGAGCCCGCCGGGTTGCAGCACCGGGTCGCGATAGCGGAACTCGCTGGCGACATCGATGTCGACGGGGACGCGCGCGAAAGTCTCGAACCAATATTTGGCAACCATCCCGGCGTAGAAACTGGTGCCGCACGCGACGATGGTGATGCGGTCGATCGCGCTCAGGTCAAAATCCATCTGCGGCAGCGCGACGGTCTGTTCGAGCGGGCGGATGTAGGAGGACAGCGTCTGCGCGACCACGGTCGGCTGCTCGAAAATCTCCTTTTGCATGAAGTGGCGATAATTGCCCTTCTCTACCGCGGCGGCAGTAACGCCGCTGGTGGTGATTTCGCGCGCCACCGGGTTGTTGGCGCTGTCGTAAATCTGCGCGCCGTCGCGGGTGATGACGACCCAGTCGCCCTCGTCGAGGTACGCGATCTTCTGCGTCAGCGGGGCGAGTGCGAGCGCGTCGCTGCCTAGGTAGGTTTCGCCGTCGCCATAACCGACGACCAGCGGCGAGCCGAGGCGGGCGCCGATGAGCAGGTCGGGATGCTGGCGGAAGGCGATGGCGAGCGCGAACGCCCCACGCAATTGCGGCAACACCGATTTGACGGCGTCCTGCGGCGACAAGCCCATCTCGACCTGCTCACTCACCAGATGCGCGACCACCTCGGTGTCGGTCTCGCTCTCGAAGCTGCGCCCGCGCGCCTGGAGCGCCTCGCGCAGCGGCCTGAAATTTTCGATGATGCCGTTGTGGACCAGCGCGACCTCGCCCGTCGCATGCGGGTGCGCGTTGCTCGTCGTCGGCGCGCCGTGCGTCGCCCAGCGCGTGTGCGCGATGCCGACGGTGCCCTGAGCGGGGTTGCCCGCCAGTTCCTTGACCAGATTGCCGAGCTTGCCCTCGGCCCGGCGGCGGATCAGCTGGCCGTCCTGCACGGTGCAGACGCCCGCGCTGTCATAGCCGCGATACTCCATCCGCTTCAGCCCGTCGACGAGGCGGTCCGCGACCTGGTCCTTGCCGATAATTCCGATAATTCCGCACATGAGGGTCTGGCTTTCGTCTTAGAGAATATAGGGGACGCGGATGCCCGGCATGTTCGCCGGGAAATCCTTGGTATTGCGGGTGATGAGTACGCGACCGCGGGTTTGGGCCGTTGCCAGAATGATGGCGTCGGGCGACTTCAACCGGGGCCGGTCGCGGCGTAGCGCCGCCGCCCGCGCAGAGATTTCATCATCGATTTCGTCAAGACCGAAGTGCGTTAGGAAGGCCACGACTTCGCTCACCATGCGCTCGTCGCCTTTGGACAGCACTTCGATCCACGCCATGCGACTGATCCAAGGTCGGACGCCGTTGCGCGTGGCGCGCTGAATTTCGACGCGCGCCGGTGGATAACCAGCTAGCGCATCTATGACGATATTCGCGTCGAACGTATAACCGCTCACTTGGAATGCGGACTTTTGGGTTCGGGATATTTCCCGGCAATCATGTCCAGATAGATTTGCCGCTGACGATCATCCTCGGCGTCGAACATGTCCGGCGATTCTGCGCGCACTTCCTCATAATCGTCATCCCAAGGCCGGGTCCATTCGGCGCGGCGCTTGCGATCATAGTCCTGCGGATCGACGGAAATACCATGGCGGGACCAAAGTCCGAAGCCGCGTTCAATCCAATCGCCATCAATCGACGCCGGTTGCGCCTGATACGACGCCACGGCATCGCGCAGCACAGCCGCCCGGCTTTTGCCCTGTTCATAGGCGATGCGGTCGAGACGTTTGATCTCTTCATCGGGCAGATCGGCGAGAATACGGGTCATTGATATACTGATATCATATCATGATATCATGTCAAGTGCGGTCGAAGTTGCGATCGACAAAAATCATGGCGAATTGCACCGGATCGGGCGCCATTCCGTTGCCTGCTTCGAACCGCGCCTGGCCGTCGGTCCAGATCTTGCGTATCTGCGCGGGCAGTTCGGGGCCGAACTTCATCTGCTGTTCGACGATCCGTTCCCAGCTGCCCTTCAATCCAAAACTCTTTTCAAGCTGCGGGACCATCGCTTTGCAATAGGTTTCGGTCGCGGGATCGAGATGCCCGATCGCTTTCAGCACCCAGGCGTCGACGAAGCGCAGGAAGGGCTTGTCGGTGTAGCGGTCGGTCACGGGTTCTTCTCCATCGTCCATTCGTCGCGCAGCAAGCCAAAAATCAGCGAATCGCGGACGCCGATATGCGTTTCCCACTCGCCGCGCAGCCGCCCTTCATATTGAAAGCCAAGACGTTCGAGCAGCGCGATCGATCCGCGGTTCTCCGGATCGGTATCGGCAAAGATGCGCCGCAGCTTCAGTTCGGCAAAGCCATAGTCGATGACGCGCGCCACCGCTTCGCGCGCGATCCCGCCGCGCCAATGGTCGCGGTGCAAGATGTACCCGATTTCTTTCACATCGGGCTTGGCGTCGATCAGGATCACCCAGCCGATCGCGACATCATCACGCATGGTGATCGCCCAGCAGGCAAAGCCCTGCCCTTCGGCGGCGTTCGATGCGACATAGTCCGCGGTCTCGGCAAGCGACTGATGCGGGCCGCTCGACCACCATGTCATCACTTCGGGATCGGACAACACCGGGAACAGCGCGGCGGCGTCATCCGCGCGGATCTGGCGCAGCACGAGCCGCGGGGTGGTCAGCGTCGGCGCGGGCATGATCCCTACTTGCCTGCCTTCTTCTTACGCATTGCGTCGTGGAAGCGGTCGGCCCAGCCCGGTTTGACCAGCTGTTCGGCGCGCACCATGCGCAGGTCGCCCGCGGCAACATCGCGCGAGACGGCGCTGCCCGCAGCGACAATCGCATCGCGGCCGATGGTCACGGGGGCGATCAGCGCGCTGTTGCTGCCGATGAAGGCGTTCTCGCCGATTACCGTCTGATACTTGAAATAGCCGTCATAGTTGCAGGTGATCGTCCCCGCGCCGATGTTGGCGCCTGCGCCAACGGTCACGTCGCCCAGATAGGTCAGGTGGTTCGCCTTGGCGCCCTTGCCCAGCACCGCCTTTTTCGTTTCGACAAAATTGCCGATCTTGGCCTTTTCGCCGAGCACCGTGCCGGGGCGCAGTCGGGCGAACGGGCCGACTTCGCAGCCGGAGCCGATGGCGGTGCCTTCGATATGGCAATTGGCGCGGATTTTTACATTATCGGCGACGGTGACGCCGGGGCCGAAAAACACATTGGGCTCGATCAGCACGTCGCGGCCAAGCTGCGTGTCCCAGGCGAACCACACTGTGTCGGGCGCGATCAGGCTGGCGCCGTCGGCCATCGCCTGCACGCGCCGTCGCGCCTGCCACTCGCCTTCCATCGCCGCGAGTTCGGCGCGACTGTTAATCCCGGCGACGTCATAGGGGTCGGTGACAACCACCGCACAATGCCGCCCGTCGGCATTGGCGATATTGACGATATCGACGAGGTAAAATTCCTTCGCCGCGTTGTCGTCGGTCACCCGCGTCAGCAGCGCGAAGAGGTCTGTCGACTTCGCCGCCATTAGCCCCGAATTGCACAGCCGCACCGCGCGCTCGACGTCGGTCGCGTCTTTATGCTCGACCATCTTCGTCACGCGGTCGCCTTCAGTGATGACGCGGCCATATTGCTGCGCATCGGCGGGTTCGAAGGCGAGCACCACGACCGCGGGTGCATCATCGGCATTCAGCCGGTCGATCATCGCCTGCATCGTCGCGGTGGGGACGAAAGGCACGTCACCATAGAGGATCAGCACATCGCCATCGAAACCCGCCAGCGCGCCTTCGGCCTGCTGCACCGCATGACCGGTACCGAGTTGCGGATCCTGCACGGCCAGATCGGCTGTGCCGCCGAGCGCGGCCTCGAGCTGATCGGCCTTGTCGCCGACGATGACAACCTTCTTCGCCGGGTTAAGTGCATCGACGCTCGCCATCAGGTGCAGCAGCATCGGTCGCCCGACGATCGGGTGTAGTACCTTGTGCAGGTCGGACTTCATGCGGGTTCCCTTGCCCGCGGCAAGGACGATGGCGGCGATCGGATTGCTCATGCGCGCTGCCATGCCAGCAAATGATTGCGGTTTCCAGAGCGTCGCGCCATGCGCCCTTTCAAATCCGTTCGCATCGAGCGAAGTCGAGATGCCCAGCGCCGGCGCGCGCCTTAAAGGTGTCTCGACTTCGCTCGACACGAAACGAAATCAGGAGGTGCCGTATGAGTTTCCCCTTCGCGATCGTCGGCTTCGACCTCGACGGCACGCTGGTCGATACCGCGGGCGACCTGACCGCCGCGGTCAACCATGCGCTGGGCCTCGCCGCGCGCGCGCCACTGACCAAGGCCGCGGTGCGGCCGATGATCGGGCTGGGCGCACGGCATATGCTTGAACAAGGGTTCGCCGCGAACGGTGGCGTTCCGGGTGGCGATTTCGAGCGGCTCTATCGCGAATTGCTGCGGTTTTACGAAGCGAATATTGCGGTTCACAGCCGCGTCTTTCCGGGCCTGATCGCGGCGCTCGACCGGCTCGATAGGCTCGGCGCGAAGACAGCGGTGGTCACCAACAAGCGCGAAGACATGGCGCGCAAACTGCTCGGCGAGCTTGGGTTAGCGGAGAGGATGGCGACGATCATCGGCGGCGACACGCTCGGGCCGGGCAACGCCAAACCCTCCCCCGCGCCAATCATTGAAATGGTCGCCCGCTGCCGCGGCGGGCGCGCGGCGTTTGTCGGGGACAGCATCTATGACGTGACGGCCGCGAACTACGCCGGGGTGTCCAGCATTGCGGTCAGCTTCGGCTTTTTGGATCGGCCTGCCGACGAGCTTGGCGCGGATCATGTCATCGACAATTTCGACGACCTTGTGCCGCTGTTGGCGCGCCTCTAACGCTTTCGCCACTTGGTCCACAGATGCTGCGCCAGCATCGTCGGCGGCATCCGCAGCCAGTGCGAGCGGATGTAGAAGGCTTGCTCAAGCAGCGGTCGGGTCACCCGTCCCCAATCGTCGCGGGCGAACAGGCGCTCGCGAAACCAACGGTCGTTCGCCGCCTGCCCGTTCCATCCTGCGGGTAGCACCGCGCCGTACATATCCCGCGACAGCCGCGCCGCACGCTGCACCGCATCCTGCAACCCATGCAACCGCGCGCGCGCATCGAGCTGCTCCCAAAACCGCGGATCGGTCGCCGCAAAATCGCGCGTCATCAAGTGGAAATCCCACAGGTTGCGCAGGCCACCCTGCAAATCGCCGTCGGCCAGCATATGCGCGGCGCAGTGGCACGCCATGTCGGCCGGATTCAGCACGGCAAAACCATCCGTGCTCACCACCGCGTCGCTGACCAGCGCCAGCGCATCGGGGGTAATCCGGTGCGTGCGCGGCAAGATCGTGTGGTGGACGTCGATCATCCGGTCGCGCGACTTGTGGATCAGCGGCGGCAGCTCGTGCATATGCTCGCGGTAATAGAAATCGTCATAGGGGTCGGATTTGACCCACTCCCACCCCGCGTTGAGCAAGGCATTCTCCGCCCGGCAGATGTCCGCCGCGAGCACCAAAATGTCGAGGTCGCCGATCTGCCGCCCGGCAGCGCACACCATGCCCGCGGCGGCATAGGCGGCGCCCTTGAGCAGGACAAACTCGATCCCCACGGGCGCCAGCGCGCGGCGCGCCATTTCGGCCTCCCATAGCGCCTGTTTCTGCGCGACCGCGGCGGCGGCGCGCTGGTCAGCGAACAGCGCCGCGACGGTCGGTGGCAGGTCGGCGCCGTCGAGCCGATGTGCCAGCGTCGCCAGCATTGCCTCGCTACGCGCGACTCCGATCACGCCGTCCCAGTCGCGCGGCGCCAACGCGACCGCATCGCGGCGATCGGCGAGCAGGTCGACAAAGGTCTGCACCGCGCTCACTTTGCCGCCTCGGCCCATAGCTGCTCGACCAGCGCGATGCCGGTCGCGCTGTCGGGATATGAAATGCCGAAAGCGGGCGTCTCGCGGACCAGCCGGGTCAGTGCCGCGAAGCCCGCCTCGCCCAGCGCGACATAGTTGGTCGATGCTTCGGTCAGCCGCACGAATGCCTCACCCTCGCCCATCGGCTCGATCGCCGCTTCGCCGCCGAAGCGCGGGAACAGCAGCAGCGCCGGGCGCGCCGGTTTGTGCATCGCCGCGATCGCGTCGGCGCGCGGGATCAGGTGGCGGATGTCGCCCTTGGGCGTACCCGCCATCAGCGGCCCCAGCCGCGCGGCATCGACCTGCGCCGCGACCGCAGCAATCGCCTCATTCTTCAGACTGACCGCGCGCGGAAAGGCCAGCGCATCGCCGCCCATCGGCTCGATCAGCACAAACTCGTCGCCCATCAGCCGCCAGTCGCCTTCGCCGAGCAGGGCCGCGAGGGTCGATTTCCCCGACCCCGACTCCCCGGACATGATCAGCGCGCGGCCACCCCGCGCAACGGCACTCGCATGGAGCAGCATATGCCGCCGCCAGCCGAGCGCGACCTGCAAATTCATCCCCATTTCGGCCGCGAGCAGCCCCATCGACAGCGGCAGCGGCAGCGCGTCGGGAACGACGAAGTCGCCGCCGATATGCACCGAAGGCCGCACCCAGCGCCGCCACGGCCGCGCCGCGAACAACCGCACGGTGGCGTCGGCAGGGCGCGTGTCGTCCTGCGGATAGCCGTGGTACAGCCGCTCCAACGCGGCAATCGGTTCGGCCCAATCGCTGCCGATGCGAAACTGCACCGGGCCGACCGCAATGCGAATGCTGTGCTTCACGCGCGTTCCACCAGCCCCATTGCCGCCAGCTCGCTCAGCCGCTCGGACAAGACCGGCTGGACATCGTCGGTGCCATCAAAGTCGAACGTGGCGGCAAGCCGTGCCGCCAGCGTTGCCGCGTCACAATCGTCAACACCGATCGCCTCAAGGATTTCGGGCATCGGCGACACCACCAGATGCGTCTGCGTTGACCGGCGGTCAAAAATCGCCGTGAGTTCGCCCAGCGGCTCGACGCGCAGCGCACCCGGCGGCGCGGCGCGGTAGGCGGGCTCAGGCATAATCTTCGGCGGCGGCGGTCAGCTTGGCCAGGATCGCCATCAACGTTGCGCGCTCGGCGGCGGTGATGTTTGATTCGAGCTGCGCCTCGCTGGCGAGCGCCGCCGGGACAATCGCGTCGTACAGCGACCATCCGGTTTCGGTGAGCTCCAGATGATGCGACCGCCCATCAACCTCATGCGCCTGCCGCGCGATCAATTGCCGTTCGGCGAGCGCCTTTGCGGCGCGGTTGACCGTCACCTTGTCCATCCGCGTCGCCTCGACCAGCTCGCGCTGCGTCTTGGGCTTGGCCTCGCCGAGCACCGCCATCAACCGCCACTCGGGGATCTTGAGCCCGAAGCGGTTCTGATATTCGGCCGCGATCCGTTCGGACAAGGCGTTCGACGCGATCGACAGGCGGTAAGGCAGGAAATTGTCGAGGTTCAGTTTTTTGGCGGCCATGGTCTAACCTTATCGACAATCCCTGCGCTGTGAAGGTCAGAAAGAAACGCGCGCCCCGACCCACAAAGTCCGCGGCGTCGCGCGCTCGACGATCCCCGCCGACGAGATCGCCGCCGGTACCAGTTCATCGAACAGATTTTCGCCCCGTGCCTCGACGCTGACTGCCGCGGCAATCTGCCACGACAGGCCCGCGTCGAGCGTCAGCGCATCGTCCAGAACCAATAATCCCAGATCATCCTCATTCTGCTTGCCGACATAGCGCAGCGTCGCAAACCCACCAACGGGTCCGCTCGTATTGCTGCGCAGCGACACGCTGCCCCCATGCTTTGCAATTTGCGCAGGGCGGCGGCCGTCGAGCGTTGCGGCTCCGCCCGACGCGTCGACCTTGGCATCGGTCAAGGCATAGGTCGCGCGCAGGGTCGCGGGACCGATCCGTTGCTCGGCGCTGACCTCGACCCCCTTGCTGTCGATCGCGTCAAGATTTTTCCGCTGATTGAGATTGGGTGCGAGCGTCACATTGGCGATCGCATTGGTCAGATGGTTGGCGAAAAGCGTCGCCGACAGCCTGGTGTCACCGCTATCCCAATCGACCCCGACCTCGCCGCCCCACAGCCGCTCGGGCTTCAGCATCTCGTTCGCCGTCGTCACCTCGGCGCCGACGCGGAACGGGCGATACAGCTCGTTGAGCGTCGGTAATCGCCAGCCGCGATAACCCGCCGCACGCAGCGAGAAGGCGCCCGATGTCCAGCGCACCCCCGCCCGGCCGCTTCCTTCCCACCCCTGCCGCGACGCGAAGCGCAGGTCGGTGATAACCGGACCGGCGATATTGCGTTCGAGCCGGTATCCCTCGCCCAGCCACCAGCGATCGACGCGGCCGCTGAGCGTCCACAGCAATCCGTCGTCGCCATCGCCCGATGTGAATTCAGCAAAGGCACCGACCGTATCACTGCTGCCGCCCGCACTGCGATGCCGCCCCGGCACCACGCCGGTAAAGAAGAAATCCTCCTCGGTGCGGCCGGTCGTGCGGCGCCAGTCAGCACCGATGCGGAGCGGGTTCGCACCGGCAATCGCCGGACGAAATTCGAACCGCGCACCGAGGCCGGTGGCGGGAACGCGCTGAAAAAGTGCCGGCGCGACGCTGTTCCGCCCCGCCGCGACGCTCGCAAAGCCGCTCTCAAAATCGCGAAGCTGGATATAGGCGAGCGCGAGCCATTGCGTCGTCGCCACCGGATCATGGACGAACCGCACGCTCGCATCGACGCCGTCGACCTTGCTGGCCGAGAAATCGGTTCCCCGGTCGCGCCGGTCGGCAAAGCCGCGCACGCTGGCCTCGATCCGGCTGTCGTCACCGGCATCGAAGCGGACCCGCAGGCCGAGCCCGCCCTGCTCATAGGGCGCGGCGCGATCGACGCTGCCGCGCTGCCCCTTCGCGACCGGAATAAAGCCGTCGCCGCGGCTGTAGCGGCCATCGACCGCAACCTGTCCGTTGCCGATGTTTCTCCCCGCCGATGCCGACGCGTCCCAACCGTCGCGGCTGCCATAGGCCAGGCTGGCTTCGCCGCCGTCGGTCATCGTCGAATAGAGGCCAATGGTTCCGGCCAGCGCGCCCGGTCCATCAACGCCGCTGCCACCGCCGCGCGCGACAACCATGCCGCCCAGATTGATCGCATCATAGGCCGACCAAGCGACCCAGCCACCGAAGGGATCGGCTTGCGGAATGCCGTCGAGCGTCACCAGCGCCCGGCTCGATGCGTTACCGCCCAACCCGCGCAGCGTGACGCCCTGGCTCGTCGGATGCGCGGAGCGGCCGTCGGAGCGCCGAAACTGGACGATGCCCGCCTCGTCGCGGAGCCGGTTTTCGACGCGGGCGCCGAGCCCGGGCGCGAGATCGACCAGGACCGCTGACGATTGGACCAGGTCACTATCGGGCGCCCGCAGCATCCCGCTTCCTGAAACGACGATCTCTTCACGAGGAACAAACCGCGCAGGGATAATGATTTCAGTGGCTTCCTTCTCGGTTTCTTCCGACATCGCCGCTACCGGCAGCGCCAGCGCCGCAACTCCCGTGAGAAGACGAATCACGCTGGCTTGACCGCGTCGGGATGCGCGCGCTGAAAGGCCTCATGCGCCATGCAGGCGGCGTCGATCGCGACCAGCCGCGGATAGTCGTCCAACGGCACCTCGAACCGGCGCGCATTGTACATCTGCGGCACCAGGCAGCAGTCGGCGATGCTCGGTGTATCGCCGCCCAGATATGTCCCGTCACCCGCCATCGCCTCCAGCGCCTCGAACCCCTGCGCGATCCACGTTGCGATCCAGCGGTCCTTGGTTTGCTCGTTCAGACCCAGATCGCGGGTCAGATATTTGAGAACGCGCAGATTGTTGAGCGGATGGATGTCGCTCGCCACCACCTGCGCTTGCGCCAGCGCGACTGCGCGCGGCATCGCGTCTTCGGGGATCAGGCGCGGCTCGGGAAACGCACGGTCGAGCCAGTCGATGATCGCCATGCTCTGGATGATCGGCTCGCCATCGGCGACGAGCATCGGGACAAAACCCTGCGCATTGAGTTCCAGATACGCGTCGCTGCGCTGGTCGCCCGCAATCAGGCTGACCTCGACGCGTTCATAATCCAGCTCTTTCAGGTTCAGCGCGATGCGCACGCGATAGCTGGCCGAGGAGCGGAAATAGTCGTGGAGGACGAGGGATGTCATTGGGAGTTCACTATCCATATCATGAGCCGACCCCAAGGCCGTTTGTGCTGAGCTTGTCGAAGCACCGTTCTTCCCTTTGACGCCGCAAAGAAAGAGCGGCCCTTCGACAAGCTCAGGGCGAACGGAATTGGGAAGCGACCTTTAGAGCGCCTTCTGCCCGCCCTTCGGCATTTCCGCAATCCATTGCCGCAGCAGCGCCGCGCCTTCCTTGTGCACCGTCGACCGCCCAACCTCGGGCATCGCGATGCCGGGATCGGTGCTTTCCAGGCGATAGATCATGAAGCTGTGAGCAGGGTCGCCCGGGGCAATGGCAAAATCCATCCCCCCGCTGCCGCGCCCCGCCGCGGTCGGGCGTTTGCCGATGCCGTAATTCACGCCGGTCGGATCGTCGGCCCAGCGCAGGAACAGCCCGCTGTTCGACGCGCTGCCCGCCGGATTGTGGCAATGCGCGCAATTGACGTCGAGATAGGCGCGGGCGCGGTCGGCGACGCTGCCGCTTTTGGGGTCGTCCCATTGCGGCATCGTTGGCTTCAGCGCCGCGGGAGTCTCAAAATAGCGGTCGCGCACTTGGCTCGTCGTTGCGGGATCAAGAATGAAATTTTGCGCCTTAGGCCCGATCGGTTCGATCACCCCATTCTTGCTGTGGCATTCCTTGCACTGGTTCTTGTTCGGCACCGCGTAGCGGATGCTATGCGCCTCGCCATCGGGCCTTTTGAAGCTCACCGGCACCCGCCGCCCGCCCAGCGCGAGAGTCGCATCCTTGCCATCGGCGTCCCAGATATAGGGCAGCGCGGTCCAACCAGCAGCGCGGTGGATCAGCAGACGGGTTTCGACCGGTTTGCCACCATTGTGATCGGCCCAGCCGAAACTTTTGAACAGCACCGTGCCAACCGGAAATTCGATCGTTCCGTCTGTCGCGACGCGCGCTTTGCGATCATTCGGGATGTACACGAAGCGGTCCTTCGCGGCGTAATCGCTGAACAACGGCGTCCGCAGCGTGTAGCCGACAGCAGAGGCTGGGCGATAGCCGTCCGCGGTCATCCCGAACCCGAACTCGGACAGCTTTTGCGGCGCCGTCTCCCCTTCGATCACCGCCTGATCGACGGTCGGATCGGACATGGTTGCCGCACCGCTGACGCAGCAAAGCGCCGCCGCCAGCGCCGCGAATATACGCTTCACCGGACCTTCGCCTCCATCGCCTCGGGCAGCTTGATCGCGGGTAAGGCCGCGGGCGGGGTGCCCTTCGACAAATCGGCAGGCGACGGTTTTGCCTCGCTCTGCGGCGTTTTGACATCGGGCAGATTCAGCGACAGCACGCCGACCTTGTCGAGCACGATCGCGTCACCAGACCCGTCCCACAGGACAGGTGGGATCGCCCCGCCCATCGCCGCCGCGATCATGTCGCCACCCGCGAATTTGGGCGCATAGCCCGCCTTGCCGTGCTGGTTGCCCCGCACGACGATGTCGCGCGGCAATGGCTGATATTTCGGGTCTTTATGCTCGTAGCGATAACCGACGATCATCACATTGGTGGTGCCGTTGTTGTCGAAGATATTGTCGAAGATCTCGACATGGCGGTTCGCCATCACCAGCACCCCGGTACCCGTCGGAACGCTCGCAACGATGTTGCCTTTCGGCGCGAAATTGGGCGTGCTGTTGTCGTTGACGATATTCTCGAACACCCGGACATTATGCCCGCCCTGCATCGGCAGGCTGGGCAGGTCGAACACCAAAATGCCGCCGGTGTTCTTGGTTGCGATATTGTCGTGAACATCGGCGTCATAGCTATTCTCGATCTCGATCCCTGCGACATTCTCGGTCGCGATCGATTCGCGCACGATGATATTTTTCGACTGGCCAACGTAAATGCCCGCATCCGAAGCCCCGCGCACATAAACGCTGTCGATCAGCACGTCGGTGCTCTCCACCGGATAGATGCCATAAGCGCCGTTGGTTTCTTTCGGCCCCGCGGTCCATTCCACACGCAGCTGATGATAGACGATGCGGTCGGCGCCCTTCGACTTGATCCCGTCACCCTTGGTATTGAGTACCGCAAAATTGGTCAGCAGCACGTCGTCGGACGTAACGAGCAGCCCCTCGCCCGCACCCTGTTGTCCGGTGAAATCCAAGACCGATCCGCCCTCGCCCGCCCCGGCGCCGCGCACCGTGACATTGGCGACGTCGAGCGAAAGGCCGTCGACCAGCTTCCACACCCCGGCGCCCAACTGCACGACATCGCCCGGCTCGGCCAGGATCAGCGCCTCTTGCAGCTTTTCATTGGCGTCGGGCGTTGTTGCACTGACGCTGATCGTCTTGGCGGCCGCCGGAACGGCAACGAAGGTCGCCAATATGCCCAGCGTTGCCGTATGAAAGCCATGGAATCGCATCACTCTCTCCCTGATTTTGAGAGAACATGCGGCAAGACTTGACGGATGCCAAGCGGGTTGCTGACATGCGTGTAGCTAACCGGGGAGAAGTTGCTTTGATTCATAGATTATCGCTGGCGCTGATTGCGCTGATTGCCGTCCCGTCGATGGCGGCCGCGCCCGCACCGATTGCCGGGCGCTGGAAAACCGACGACGGCAAGGGCGTTGTCGTGATGGCTGCGTGCGGCAACAAGATGTGCGGGCGGATCGAGCGCCTGTTGGTGAAGCAGCCCGCGGGCGGCCAACTCGACGAACGCAATCCCGACAAGGCCAAGCGCGACCGCAAGGTAACCGGGCTGCAAATCTATTGGGATCTCATCCCCAGCGGCGACGGCTGGAAAGGCGAAGGCTATAGCCCCGAAGATGGGCGCTATTACAAAGCCCATCTGCGCGTGAAAGGCAGCAAGCTGACGATGAAGGGCTGCGTGAGCGTGTTTTGCCGCACGGTGACGTGGACCAAGATGAGTTGATCTTTTGTAATTGCCCGTTCGTGTCGAGCGGAGTCGAGACACCCCGAAGTCATGCCGGACCGATGGGCATCTCGACTTCGCTCGATGCGAACGGAATCACAATGTTGAGCTAAGCCCCATCCCCCAATATCCAGTCCACCCCCGCCGCGACATGAATCCGCGTCGTGTCGTAGATCGGCAGCACATTGGCGTCGGGATCGACCAGCATCACCAGTTCGGTGCACGCCAGCACGATCGCCTGAATATCCTGCTTGGCGATGTCGGTAATGAAGGTTTTCATCGTGCGCCGCGAGCTTTCGTTCGCATTGCCCTGCATCAATTCTTCGTAGATGATCCGGTCGATCTCGTCAGCGCGGCTCATGTCATAGGGCGCCAGCGTCAGCCCGTGGCGCACCAGCCGCTGACGGAACCAGGCTTCGGTCATCACATTGCGCGTGCCGATGACCGCCGCCGCCTTGATCCCGTCGGCCTTCATCTTAGCGCCGGTCTCGTCAACAATATGGAGCAGCGGGATCGAAATCGCCGCAGCGACATCCTCGGCGATCTTGTGCATCGAATTGGCTGCGATCATCAGCGCGGTCGCGCCTGCCGCTTCCAGCCGCTGTGCCGAGGCGATCAGCACCTCTTTGGCATGGTCCCATTGTTCGGCCGTGGTCAGCCGCGACAGGTCGCAATAATTCAGGCTTTCGAGGAGGATCGGCGCCGAACAGGCGGTACCCAGCCGCTTTTGCACGCCCTTGTTGAGATGCCGGTAATAGAGCTCGGTCGATGCCCAGCTCATGCCACCGATCAGGCCGATTTTACGCAAAACTCAATCTCCGAGCGTTCAGTTCAAAATGTCCGTTCGCCCTGAGCTTGTCGAAGGGCCGTTCTTTCTTTCCGGCGTTGCGAAAAGAAGGACGGTGCTTCTACAAGCTCGGCACGAACGGCAATGGGTGTGCGCTAGTGACCGCTACCATTCAGCGCCTTGACGATGTCATCGGTCATCTTCTTGGCATCGCCGAGCAGCATCATCGTCTGGTCCATGTAGAACACATCGTTGTCGACGCCGGCATAACCGACCCCGCCCATCGACCGTTTCACGAACAGCACCGTCTTCGCCTTTTCGACGTCAAGGACGGGCATCCCGTAAATCGGCGACGTCTTGTCGGTCTTCGCCGACGGGTTGGTCACATCGTTGGCGCCGATGACGAAGGCGACATCGGCCTGCGCAAATTCGCCGTTGATGTCCTCCAGCTCGAACACCTCGTCATAGGGTACATTCGCTTCGGCGAGCAGCACGTTCATATGGCCCGGCATACGCCCCGCGACCGGGTGGATCGCATATTTGACCGTCACGCCCTCTTTCTTCAGCAAATCGCCCATTTCGCGCAGCGCGTGCTGCGCCTGCGCCACCGCCATGCCGTAGCCGGGAACGATGATGACGGTGTCGGCTTGGCTCATCAGGAACGCCGCATCGTCGGCGCTGCCGGGTTTCCACGGCCTTTGTTCCTTCGATCCGCCATCGCTGGCCGCGGCATCGGCGCCGAAGCCGCCCGCAATGACGCTGATGAAGCTGCGGTTCATTGCGCGGCACATGATGTACGACAGGATCGCACCCGACGAGCCGACGAGCGCGCCGGTGATGATCATCGCGGTGTTGCCGAGCGTGAAGCCCATCGCCGCCGCGGCCCAGCCCGAATAGCTGTTGAGCATCGACACGACGACCGGCATGTCGGCGCCGCCGATCGGGATGATCAGCAGGAAGCCGATCAGGAAGGCCAGCACGGTTAGCGCGATGATAAGCGGCAGGGTTCCGGTGTGTCCGGTCAGGGCGAAAAGACCGATGAGCACGATGATCGCGGTCAACGTACCGAGGTTGATGATGTGGCGCGCGGGCAGCAGGATCGGCGATCCGCTCATCCGCCCCGAAAGCTTGGCAAAGGCAATGACCGAGCCGGAGAAAGTGATCGCGCCGGTGGCGATGCCGAGGCCCATCTCGACCTTCGAGACCGCGCCGATATTGCCGCCCACCAGCAGGCCGAATGCGCTCGG
>JAHJHL010000212.1 GCA_018823905.1 Alphaproteobacteria bacterium | reverse complement strand
CGCTTGGCAAGCACCAGCCTTCGCGTGTCTCGACTTCGCTCGACACGAACGGGGTTATGAGTTTGGCTTGACGACTATCGTCCACATCTGGTCGACTCCCGCCATTGGCCCTACCGCCCGACCTGCGCCGCCTTATCCCGCAAATCCTCCGCTGCCTGCGCATCTCCGCGCTTTGCGAGCAAATCGGCATATATCTGCATGATCCCCGCATTCAGCGGCTGCAGCCGATACGCCCGGTCGATCAAAGCCAGCGCGCGGACATCATTGCCCTTTGCCGCCCATGCCCGCGCCAGTTCGCGCAGGACAACGACATCGCGGTCGCCGATCCGCGCACGCACCCGATCAAAATGCCCGATCGCTTCATCCCAATGCTCCAGGTCCATCGCCAGATGCCCCGCTAGCCGGTCGGCGGCGATGCTTGACGGCTGGCTGTCGCGCAACGCCAGAATCGCCGCGCCCGACCCCGCCGCATCGCCGGCCCGGAACAGTGCATTAGCCAGCCTCAACGTCGAACGCTCGCTCGCATCCAGGTCGCGCGCGGCGCGGTACGCCTGCACCGCCAGGTCGAACTGGCCACCCGCCAGCGCCGCATCGCCGAGCAGGATATGCGCCTCCGCCACCCCGCGATTGGCGTCGCGCAGTTGCACCGCGCGCGCGACAGCACGGTCGCCGTTGCCACGCAATATGTCGCCCGCAATCGCCGGGATCGCGATTCCCGGATTGAGCGGCTCGGCATCGGCTGCCTGGGTGAGAACGCCATAATCATAATTTGCCGCAAACGGCACCGCTTCGCCGCGTGTCAGCGTCGCCGCGCGCGCAAAATATTCGGCGGCCTCGCCGCGCCGCCCTAACTCGCTCGTCGCGCGCGCCGCGAGCAACAGCGACCAGCTGTCGGCGTCAGGGCGGTCGATGATTGGCAGCAGTGCTTCGACCGCGCCGTCCGCATCACCATCCGCCCAATTCGCGGCCGCCAAGATGCGCCGCGCGGTAAAATTATTCGGCTGTTCGACCAGTAATCGGTCGGCCCAGGTCGCCGCTACCGCTTCGCCGCCCAGCTCTAGTTCGACCACCGCGCTCAGCAACATAAATCCCGGTTCGCCGTCAATCGCGCCGCGCGTGCGCTGAAGCAGGCTGCGCGCCAGCCGGTAATTGTCGGCGCGCGCGGCCAGCACGGCTTGCAGATAATAGATCCGCGGATTTCCCGGCACGATTGTCGCCGCATGGCGCAGTGTCACCAGCATGTCGCCGTAACGCCCCAGATCGCCCAGCGTCGCCGCCTGATCGATCAGCGCGTCGGCATTGTCGGGATCGGCCGCCAGCGCGCGATCATACCAAGGCAACGACGCGGTCAACCCGTCCTCGGTGCGGATCAAATTCGCCTTATACGCCAGTGCGGTGCTGTTGGCCTTGTCGAGCTCGATCGCATAATCGACCGCGTCGCGCGCGCCTGCCGTGTCGGCATTGGCAGCGCGAAAGCGCGCGACATCGACCCACAGCGCCGAGTTGCGCGGCAGCTCGCGCACCGCCCGGTCATAGGCATCGCGCGCCGCATTGAGATCGCCATTCGACAGATGGACATCGCCCGCGACCCATGCCGCCTCGCCGATCATTTCGGGGATGATCGGTCCGGCATCGATGATCTCGAAAGCGCGCTGCCCTTCCCCCTGCATCGCAAATGCGCGCGCCAGCAGCGGCCGCAGCGCTGCAACATTACCGCCCGCGCTAATCGCGCCGTTCACCGCAGCTTCGGCACCAACCCCATCGCCCAGTCGGATGGCGATCCGCGCCAGTTCGACGCGCTCGGCGATCGCCTGCGGATTATCGGCAATTGCGTCCTGCAGTTCGGCGCGTCGCTCGGCCAAGGCTGCCCGAGGCGCGTCCGAACGCGCGTCGCCACACCCCGCGAGCAGCGCCGCCGACAATAGCGCGCCGATCCAGACACGACCAAAACCCATTCAGGCCTGCATCCGATATTGTTTGAGCAGGTCATACAAGGTCGGACGGCTGATCCCCAGCAACTTGGCCGCCGCCGAGATATTCCCCTCGCTCTGCGTCATCGCGCGGCGGATCGCGACGCGGTCGGCGGCTTCGCGCGCGCTGCGCAAGTTGAGCCACGCTTCCTCGCCGTCGTCCGCGCCGCCGTTCGCCAGATCGAGATCGTCCTTCATCACCAGCTTGCCGTCGGCCATGATCACCGCGCGCTTGATCCGGTTCTCCAGCTCGCGGACATTACCCGGCCAGCGCCCCTCGTCGATCGCCTGCAACGCATCGGGCCCAAAACCGCGCACCGCGGGGTTCATCGCGGGCGCATATTGATGCAGGAAATGCCGCGCCAGCAGTACCGCATCGCCCGGACGTTCGGCGAGCGAAGGGATCTTCACCACCATCTCCGCCAGCCGATAATAGAGGTCGTCGCGGAAACTCTGTTCGGCAATCATCGCGTTAAGATCGCGGTGCGTTGCGCAGACGATGCGGGTATCGACCGCGATCGGCTTGCGCCCACCGATCCGTTCGATCGTCCGCTCCTGCAAAAAGCGCAGCAATTTGACCTGCAGCGGCAGGGGAATGTCGCCGACTTCATCGAGGAACAATGTCCCGCCATGCGCGAGCTCGATCTTGCCCTCGGTCGTCTTGACCGCGCCGGTGAACGCGCCCTTTTCATGCCCGAACAATTCGCTTTCGAGCAGATTTTCGGGGATCGCGGCGCAATTGATCGCCACAAACGCGCCGTCGCGGCGCCCGCTCGCCTCGTGCAGTCCCCGCGCCAGCAATTCCTTGCCGGTGCCGCTCGCACCAAGCAGCATCACTGACACATCGAGATTCGCGACACGCTCGATCGTCCGCGCGACCTTTTGCATCTCGGGCGCGCCGGTGATCATGCCGCCCAGGACGCGATTGTCGCTGCTCCCCTGCTGCGCCAGCCGCGCATTCTCAACTTCCAGTTCGCGGACATGGAACGCGCGGCGCACGATCAGGCCCAGCTCGTCGATGTCGATCGGCTTCTGGTAAAAATCCCACGCGCCGCTCGCGATCGCCGCCAGCGCACTCGCGCGCTCGCCATGTCCCGACACGACGATGACCTTGGTGTCGGGCTTCGCCTCCAGGATCGCCGACAGCGTCCGGAACCCCTCGCGCGTCCCGTCGGGATCGGGCGGCAGCCCCAGGTCGAGCGTCACCACCTCGGGCTCCTCGGCGCGCAGCAATTCGATCGCGGCGTCATGGTCGCCCGCGATCAGAACCTGATAATCCTCATACGCCCATTTGAGCTGCGCCTGCAGCCCCGGGTCATCCTCGACCACCAGCAATTTGCGGATCTTGACGCCGCTGTCGCTCATTATGATGCTACTTTCATAATCGGAGTGTCGATGCCGGCGCCATCCCGGGCGTCGGCCAGCGGTAACCACAGGGTAAAGTTGCTGCCCTTGCCGGGTTCGCTGTCGACATCGATCGCGCCCCCCATCGCCTGCGCAATCTGCAACGCTTCAAAAGCGCCAAGGCCAAAGCCGTTGTCCTTGGTCGATACAAAGGGCTTGAACAGTTCCTCGCGGACAAAGCTGCGCGTCATGCCGCTGCCCTGGTCGATGACATCGATGCGTACCCGCCCATGCTCGGTTACGGCGATGACCTGCACCGGTGTATCGTCGGTCGACGCGTCGATCGCGTTCGCGACCAGATGCTGCACAACCTGACGCACCGACGCCGCGTCACCCCATGCCGCCAGTCCGGTCTGACAGCCGACGAACAGCGTCCGGCGTGGCCGCGCTTCGGCGGCGATGTCGTTCAGGATGGGCTCGATAAAAACGCGCGCTGCATCCGCCGCCGCGCCGCGCGCGCGCGGGGACAACCGAACCAGCAAATCGCTTAATCGTCCCGCCGAAATCTTCAGCGTTTCGACCATGTCGGCGCGAAACTCGGGCTTGTCGGCATGGCGCTCGGCATTGCGCGCGAGCAGGCCGATCTGGCTCGCCAGATTTTTGATGTCGTGCATGATGAAAGCAAAGCGCCGGTTGAATTCGTCGAACCGCCGCGCCTCGGACAAGGCCTCCTGGCTTTGCGATTCGGCCAGATAGCTCGCTGCTTGCTGCCCCGCGATGCGCAGCACATCGAGATCTTCCCAGTCGAGCGAGCGTGACACTGGCGGCCGGTGCAAAACAACAACCGCGATCATGCGCTGAAAGTGCAGGATCGGTACGACCACCCACGCGCGCGGATCGGACAGCAGCCAGTCGGGCATGGCCAGATCGTCGCTCGCCAGATCCTCACTGGCGGAGCCGCGCCGCTGCGCATCCAGGTCGACGATATGCCGCGTCTCCTGTAACATGAACGCTGACCGCAGAGGCAACGTCGCGTCGTCACTCGCGACATCTACCGGCCAATGCCACTGCTCGGCGACACCAAAGCCGCCGGCAGCAGTCGGCAGCATCAGAAGCGCACCGGGGCTGCCGGTCAACTCGGCCAGCGCTTTGGCGACGCGGCGATACAGGTTGCGGTCGTCCTCGCCCCCGTCCCCTTTGGCGCCCTGCCCCAGCGTCGCGGTAAAGCGCATCCACTCGGTACGATAATCATAGCGGTGCTCGAAAAAATGCTTCGAGATCATCACCGACAGCCACGCGCGCGCGCGCGGTGATACGATCAGCAGCCCCCCCGCCCCCAGCGCGACGACCAGCGACGCGCCCTGAGCAAAAACGGCATAATCGCCCCCGACCAGCCGCGCAATCGCGCCGGTCAACCCGATGACGACCAAATAGGCTGCTGCGCCAATCAGGATCAATGTCCGCATCGCTGCGGTTCGCGACAAACGCATCCGTTCGCGCCCGATGTCCATCGCCGCGACGACATAGGTCGGCAAGGTGATCAGGACGAGCGCGGGCAACAGGGTGATCAGCGTCGAGGCCCGCTTGCCGGTCAGCGCGCCGATCAGCTGCACATTGAGCTCATATGCCCACAGCATCGCAAAACTGCCCGCCACCGCCATAACGGGCATCCGCAGTCCGGCGCTGGCGTGGCGAACCCCGCTATCGACGATCAACAGCCCGCCGACCGCAACGATCATCGCGGGAACGATCAGTGCGGGCGTAATCCACGCCCCCGCTTCCGCTCCCGCGCGCCAATGCGCAGCGGCCCCGAACACGAGCGTCACCACACAAATCGTCGCCAACAGCCGCAGGATCAGGCGCTGCGGCCGCGTCATCGGTGCCGCTGCGGTCCAGAATGTCGCACTGAGCCATGCCAGCATCGCCAGATCGCGCAGCGTTTGCACGACAAATGCCTGCGACGATCCCGGCCCAAACAGCGCCAGTGCCGCGCACCACAGCGCGGTCGCTGCCGCTGACAACGTCAACAGCCGCGGCGCAGGCATCAGCACGGCCATCCGCGCATTGGGTCGCGCGAGTAACCACAGCGCAACGGCCGAAAAGCCGACCAACGCCAGCACCGACAAAATTTCGGAAAGCCCGGCCAGCATGGTCAGCGCGCGCCCTCGGGCCACAGCACGACGCGCACCGTCTGCAACAGGATCAGCAGGTCGAGGAAGGGCGAATAATTTTTCGCATAATAGAGGTCATATTCCAGCTTCACCCGCGCATCTTCAACCGACGCGCCATAAGGATAATTAATCTGCGCCCAGCCCGTCAGCCCCGGCTTGACCATGTGGCGCTCGGCATAAAAGGGCATCTTCTGTTCGAGCTCTTCGACAAAGCTCGGCCGTTCGGGGCGCGGCCCGACAAAGCTCATCTCGCCCTTCAGCACGCACCATAGCTGCGGCAGTTCGTCGATCCGCAGTTTGCGGATGATCCGTCCGACGCGGGTGATACGCGGGTCGTTCTCGCTCGCCCACACCGCCTTACCCGCGGCCTCGGCGTCGGTACGCATCGAGCGGATTTTGTAGATATCATAGGACTCGCCAAACAGGCCGACGCGGGGCTGGCGGTAAAAAACCGGACCGCGACTGTCGAGCATCACGGCAATACCCGCGACGACGATTAGCGGCAGCCCGATGACCAGCACGATCAGGCTGGCAAGGATGTCGAACAACCGTTTCCCGACCTTCGAAATGCGCTGCCCCGCCGAAAAACCGTCCGAAAAGATCAGCCCGCTGGGGTTCGTCGTCGCCAGATCGACGCGCCCCGTCTCGCGCTCGATAAAGCTCGCGATGTCGTTGACATGTACCCCCGTCGTCTTGACGCGCAGCAGGTCGTTCAGCGGCAGCGCATTGCGCCGCTCTTCCAGCGCCAGCACCACCTCGCCAGCACGCAGTGCCACCACGTGATCGGACAGATTGGCGATTTCTTCGCGTGGGACGGCCCCGACCACCTTTTTCTCGGCGCCACTCATCGCGACAAAGCCGACGATCTCAAGCCCGCTTCCCGGTTCGTCCGCCAGCGCCGCCAGCCGCGCCGCGCGCGCGCCAGCGCCCAACACCAATATCCGACGCCGAAACGCCTCGGCGCCCGCCGACTGCGTCAGCGCCAGCCGGATCACGAACAGTGCCGAAATCGCGAGCGCCATCGCATACAGGCTGTTCGCGCGCCACAAGGTCGCGGTCGGCAACAGAAAGCCGAGCACCGAAAGGAAAATCACCCCCAGCGAAATTGCCGCGAGCAGCCGCGCGGTGGCAAAACGCATCGAGCGCAGCCCCTCGTTGCCGTACATTCCCGTCGCCATCATCGCGAGCGAATTGGAGACTGCAAAGGTCATCAGCGGCAGCCAGCGCTCGACCAGCGGCCCAGCGTCGAACGCGGCCTGATTGGCATAAAGATGCCACGCAGCCTCAGCCGAACCGAGTAGCGCCAGAAATTCGACCAGCGCCAGCCAGACGACCGCGTGCGGCACATAATGTTTGAACAGCCGGAACATGGTAAAACGGGCAACCCTTTCGCGTCGCGCGATACTACAACCGAGGCGTCAACTGTCGGTTAATTTTACACTCTTTACGCACGCAATCGGGGATGACCCGCCGCACCGGACGCGATAGACCGGCGCGATGACCAATATGATCCAACCCGTCATCCTGTGCGGCGGCGCCGGAACGCGCCTGTGGCCCGAATCGCGCGGCCACCGCGCCAAGCAGTTCCTGCCGCTGACCGGCGCGCAAAGCCTGTTTCAGCAGACGCTTGCGCGCACCCCAGCCGGCGCCGCGTTCCTGCCCCCCGTCATCCTGTGCGGCGACGCGCATGTGGCGGCCGTGCGCGACCAGATGGGAGCACACCAGGCATCGCTCCTCGTCGAACCGATGCCGCGCAACACCGCCGCAGCCATCGCGCTTGCCGTCGCGCGCGCCGACGCTGACACGCTGTTGCTGGTGATGCCCAGCGACCATGTCATCGCCGATGTCGCCGCCTTCCACGCCGCGATTGCCAAGGGCGCGCGGCTGGCGCTGCAGGACTGGATCGTCACCTTCGGCATTACGCCCGATGCTCCCGAAACGGGCTTCGGCTATATCGCCAGCGGCGCGGCGTTGGGCGACGACGGCTTTACGGTCGACCGCTTTATTGAAAAGCCGCCGCTGGCCAATGCAGAGGCGATGCTCGCTGCGGGCGGCTACAGCTGGAACGCCGGCATCTTCCTGTTCCGCGCCGGACGGATGCGCGACGCGATGCTCACCCACTGCCGCGCGATTTTTGAAGCCGCCGACCGCGCCGTCGCCGCAGGCAGGATCGACGGCGACGCGCTCTACGCCGACGCCGTCCATTTCGCAGAGGCGCCGTCGGACTCGATCGACTATGCGGTGATGGAAAAGGACGACCGTGTCGCCATCGTCCCCGCATCGATGGGCTGGTCCGACCTCGGCAGCTGGCAAGCCGTCCACACCCTCGCGCCGAAAGACGCCGCGGTCAACGCCGTGACCGGTGACGCCTTCCTCTACGACAGCCATGGCAACCTCGTCCGCGCCGGCGGTAAGCGCGTCTCGCTCGTCGGCATGGACAATGTTGCGGTGATCGTCGATGGCGACGACATCCTCGTCATGCCCCTCGCCCGCTCACAGGACGTCCGCGCCGCGGCGAAAGCACGCGAATAACCGACCGCGCGAGCCCCCCCTGACATCCAGTACACCGGCGCGCTTGCATCGATGCCGGATGGTTCCAATAGTGGTGACAGTCGTCACAGGCAGGCGTCCGCGCATCACGCCCCTTCCGGAGAACGCACCATGCTCGACCGCCGTACCCTGCTCGCCGCCGCCGCGGCTTCTTCGCTGCTCGCTGGCGTCCGCCCGGTGCAGGCCGCGTTGGCCGCCACGCCAGCCGAAGAAGGCGCCCGCCTCACCGCGCTCTATGAGCGCATCTACGACATGCTGCTCGACCTCGACCCCGAATTTGCGACTGCGCTCGGCGCCGACAAGGGCGACCGCGCCGCTGCAAAATCGCGCCTCGCCGACCGCTCGCCCGCGGGCATCTTGCGCAGCCAGAATCTCTATCGGCAGGGACTAGCCGAACTGAAGAGTTTCGACCCCGCCAAGCTCACGGGCATGGACCGCGTCAACTACGACACCTTCCGCGGCCCCTGGGAAACCTATGTCAACGCCTACGATACCTTCAGCTACGGTCTGCACAGCTGGCCCGAACCGCATCCGGTCACCCAGCTCAGCGGCATTTACCGCCTGATCCCCGATTTCCTCGCCAACCAGCACAGCATCGCCAATGCCGCCGATGCCGATGCCTATCTGGCGCGCTGCAATGCGTTCGCCACCGAACTCGACAATGAAACCGCGCGGATCGCCGCCGAACATGCCGCCGGGATCATTCCGCCCGATTTCGTCATCGACCGCACCCTCCAGCAATATCGCGCGGTCATCGCTCCGGCGTCACAGGACAATCTGCTGGTCACCAACCTCACGGCAAAGACGAAGGATATTCCCGGCGATTGGGCGGGTCGCTGCACCGCGATCGTCAAAGACAAAATCTACCCCGCGATGCAGCGCCAGATTGCCGAACTCACCGCGGCGCGGTCGCGCGCCACCCATGACGCGGGCGTCTGGCGGCTGCCCAAGGGCGACGAATATTATGCCTATGCGCTGGCCTATGCGACCACGACGACCAAAGGCGCGGCGGAAATCCATCAGCTCGGGCTCGACCGCATCGCCGACCTGTCGGCGCGCGCCGATGCCATCCTGCGCAAGCAGGGAATGACCAAAGGCAGCGTCGCCGAACGGCTGCGCGCCCTCAGCAAGGATCCGCGCTTCATCTTTCCCAACACCGACGACGGCAAGGCAAAGCTGATCGCCGAACTCAATGACCAGATGCAAAAGATGCAGGCGCGCCTCCCTGAAATGTTCGGTCGCTTGCCGAAGGCCAAGGTCGACATCCGCCGCGTCCCGCCCGAAATCGAGTCCGGCTCGCCCGGCGGCTATTATCAGGTTCCGGCGCTCGACGGTTCGCGCCCCGGCGCCTATTACATCAACCTGCGCGACACCGCCGAAACCCCGTCGTGGACGCTGCCAACGCTCACATACCACGAAGCGGCTCCGGGACATCATCACCAGATCGCGCTGGCACAGGAGGCGGAGGGGATTCCCCGCCTGCGCCGCCTCCCCGCTTACTCGGTTTATACCGAAGGCTGGGGGATGTATGCCGAACAATTGGCCGACGAAATGGGCGCCTACGCCGACGACCCCTTCGGCCAGCTCGGCTATCTGCAATCCTATATGTTCCGTGCTGCGCGGCTTGTCGTCGATACCGGGCTCCACCATTTCCGCTGGAGCCGCGAAAAGGCGATCGCCTATTATAACGAAGTGCTCGGTACCTCCGAAGCATCGAACGTCACCGAGATTGAGCGCTATTGCGTCTGGCCGGGGCAGGCAACGAGCTACATGGTCGGCCAGATCAGCTGGGTCGAAATCCGCGAAAAAGCGCGCCGCGCATTCGGCGATAAATTCGACTATCGCGGATTCCACGACACAGCACTGGCGGCGGGCGCGATGCCGATTTCGGTACTCGAATCGGTAATCGATCGTTGGGTCGCAGAGCAGCAGGGTTGATCGTTAAACGTCCGCGTTGCCATAAAATGCGCGCGCGTGTCTGCATCGAGCGCGCCGCAGCGCGTGCCATGACCCGGTACACGATCGGCTTTGAGTGAAGCGATAGGATTTCCTAACAGCTCACTGCCAGAGCGCGAAGCGCCGGGTCGCAACGAAGTGGGGAACATCGTGAACGGATTGATCGCCAGCATTGCGAGCGTCGCGATCCTGCTGATTGCGGGGACCGCATTCGGCCTGATCCGGCGCGACGCCTTCTCCGCACGTTGGCTTGCTCTTGCCGCCGCGCTAGTGCTGCTCAACGATCTGCTGCTCACCCGCGCCTATGGGTTGATTCCAGCCTTTTGGTCTGAAAGCGATTGGAACTGGGAGGGCAAGCTGCTGGCGCTGGTCGCCACCCTTGTCATCGCTGCCCATCCGGCATTTGGCTGGCGGCGCGTCGGTTTGACCCTGCGCCAGTCGCCGGGTAGCCTGAAAGCGGCAATCCCCATCGTCATTCTCTATTGCGCCTTTTTTGCGGCGCTGGCTGTTGCATTTCCTGGCGATCCTCCATCGACCGAAGCGATCGCCTTTCAACTCACCATGCCGGGGTTCGAGGAAGAGCCCTTTTACCGTGGCATCCTGCTGTTTGCACTGGCGCAGGCTTTCACGTCGCAGGTTCGTTTTCTTGGCGTCGATTGGAACTGGGGCGCGATCCTGTCGTGCGTGATGTTCGGCTTGACGCATGCGTTCGGCTATTCCGACGGCACCTTCACGTTCGATCCGGTCATCATGGCGCTAACCGCAGTCCCGTCACTGCTCGGGGTCTGGCTGGTACTACGGACGCGCAGCCTTTTGCTGCCTGTCTTTCTTCACAATTTCGGCAATGTGATTTCCTGGCTGCTGTAACAGGCGCTCGGACGGGTCAGCCTAGTGCTGCGCCGCTATGTCCGGCCTGCCGCCAGCACCCGCGCCACCGTCGCGGGCCAATCGTCGAAGCGCCAGAATTTGTGGCTTGCGCGGCCCATGATCCGCACATCGCGCGTCGTCGGCGCGATCTCGCAATCGAACGGCGGACATTCGGCCAGCAGGTCGCAACTGAAAAACACGCGCACCGCGATTGCCTCGCCGCTTTCGCCCGCGCTGCCCTTGACGATGCCCAACATCCCGCTCGACAACGTGACCAGCGTGCCGACCGGGAAAATGCCCAGGCTGTCGGCAAAGCGGTCGAGCAACTGTTCGTCGAAATGCCCGGTCCAGCTCTGCATCGCCGTCAGCGCGTCGCACGGCGACCACGCCGCCTTGTACGGCCGATCCGACGTCACCGCGTCATAGACGTCGCAGATCGCGCCCATTCGCGCGTACAGCGACAGCTCGCCATCGCCCAGCCCGCCCGGATAGCCCGACCCGTCCATCTTCTCGTGATGACGTAAGCACACTTCCAGCGCTGCGGCTGGAATGTCGGATGATTGCGCCAGCAACGCATGCCCCGCCAGCGGATGTCCCTCGACCGAACTCCGCTCACGCAGCGTCAGCTTGCCGGGTTTCAGCAGCACATCGTCGGCGATCGCAACCTTGCCGACATCGTGCAGCAACCCCGCAACCCCCAACGCCTGCACCTCGGTCTCATCGAGCTTCAGGTGACGCGCGAAATTGATCATCAGCGCGCACACCGCCACCGAATGCAGATAGGTATATTCGTCCTTCTGCTTCAGCCGCACCAGATTGATCAGCGCCCGCGAATGGCGCGTGATCGAATCGCCGATCGCCTCGGCCAGCGGCGCGATCTTGCTACCATCGACCGCGCGGCCCATCCGGGCCGATCCGAACAGGTCGATGACGGCGCGCCGCGACTTGTCGATGACGCGCGCTGCGCGGCGCCGTTCCTGCGCATAGGTGGCTGGGCGTACCGGACGCTCGCGGGGCAGCGGCGCGAATATCTTGCCGCGGCGTCGTTCGACGCCGCGATAGGGCGGCGCCATGCCGTCAGCGGTCTTGCGGCGATCACCGGCAAGGACGCTGTCGCCGGCATCCTGCCCCATCCGGCTCCGACTGCGATCCACGATCACCGCCGTTACATCAGACCCGCGGATACGCGCCAGTTGCTCTGTGGTCTCGACCATGAACCGGCTGCGCCAGAACGGATGATCGATCCAGCGCCCGTCGAACCCGTCGACGAACATGCCGATTTCGACCTGTTCGGGTTTGAGATGAAGCAGCATGGGTCCGGTCCTGTTCGGGTGCTCTGACGGCTCCGACACTCGATTAACGACCGAAATGGATGATGTTTTAGGTGAGGCGTCACCGTGCGCGACAACCCATGCAAACTTTGCCCGCCGTGCATGCAACCCGAGTCCGGTACAGCGGGTTGATGGGGTGTCGCCATCCGCGGCGGAAGGAACGACCGATGCCCAAAAAACCAGCCCCCTCGCCCGCCACGGACAACCAACTGCACGATCACCAGCCCGGCGCTGGAAAGCCCTCCTTTGCGACCGAACAAGGCAATGGTGGAGAGCTTCATCAAACCGCCTCGGACGGTGCCGACCCCGCCGCCTTTCTCACCGACAATTTCGGCCACCGCATCGCCGACAACCAGAATTCGCTGCGCGCCGGTGAGCGCGGCCCGACCCTGCTCGAGGATTTTGTCCTCCGCGAGAAGATCTTTCACTTCGATCACGAACGCATCCCCGAACGCATCGTCCACGCACGCGGTTCGGGCGCGCACGGCGTCTTCGAATGCACCAAGGCGATCCCCGGCCTGACCAAGGCGTCGATCTTTCAGACCGAAGGCGCAAGCTGCCCGGTGTTCGTCCGCTTCTCGACCGTCGCCGGCGGCGCCGGGTCGGTCGACACCCCGCGCGACGTCCGCGGCTTTGCGGTCAAGCTCTACACCGACAGCGGCAATTGGGATCTGGTTGGCAACAATATTCCGGTGTTCTTCATCCAAGACGCGATGAAATTCCCCGACCTCGTCCACAGCGTCAAGATGGAGGCCGACCGCGGCTATCCGCAAGCCGCCAGCGCGCACGACACCTTCTGGGACTTCATCGGCCTGATGCCAGAGGCGATGCACATGATCATGTGGGCGATGTCCGACCGCACGATCCCGCGCAGCCTGCGCATGATCGAGGGTTTCGGCGTCCACACCTTCCGCTTCGTCAATGAAAAGGGCGAGGGGAAATTCGTCAAATTCCACTGGAAGCCGGTGCTCGGCATCCAGTCGACGACATGGGACGAGGCGGTCAAGATCGCCGGGGCCGATCCCGATTTCCATCGCCGCGACCTGTTCGAGGCGATCGACGCGGGCGACTTCCCGGCGTGGGATCTCGGCGTGCAGGTTTTCGACGAGGCCTTTGCCGCAAAGCAGCCCTATGACGTCCTCGACGCAACCAAGCTGATCCCCGAAGAAGATGTGCCGGTCGAGATCGTCGGCCGCATGACGCTCAACCGCAACGTCGACAATTTCTTCGCCGAAACCGAACAGGTCGCTTTCCTGCCGTCGAACATCATCCCCGGCATCGACTTCAGCAACGATCCGCTGCTCCAGGGTCGGCTTTTCTCCTACCTCGACACGCAAAAGTCGCGGTTGGGGACGACCAATTTTCACCAGATCCCGATCAACGCGCCCAAATGCCCGTTCCACAATTTCCAGCGCGACGGGATGATGCAGACGCTCGTCCCGACCGGGCGCGCCAATTACGAGCCCAATAGTCTGGCCGAAGCGGGCGAGCATGGCGGGCCGCGTCCCAGCGCGGCGACGGGCTTCAATAGCTTCACGACCAATGACGAACGCAACGACCCGACCGAGAAACTCCGCATCCGCGCCGAACTCTTCGCCGATCATTTCAGTCAGGCGCGGATGTTCTATCTGTCGCAGACCGAAAATGAACAGGCGCATATCGCCTCGGCGCTGGTGTTCGAACTGTCGAAGGTCACGCTCGATCACGTCCGCGTCCGCGTCGTCGGCCAGCTGCGCAACATCGACGAAGACCTTGCCAAACGCGTCGCGGCAGGCCTCGCGATCGACCTGCCTGCGGAGGAAAAGGCGGCGCGCGCGCCGGTCGACCTCAAACCCTCCGACGCGCTGTCGATCCAGAAGAACGCCGATGACACGATGGAGGGCCGCAAGGTCGCGATCCTGTTCGCCGAGGGATCGGACAAGGCAGCGATTGACGCGCTGAAAGCCACGATCGAAAAGGCGGGCGGCACCGCTTTCCTGGTCGCGCCCAAGGTCGGCGGCATCAAGGTCAAGGGCGGCACGCTCAAGGCCGACGGCCAACTCGCCGGATCGCCCTCGGCCTTGTTCGACGCGGTCGCGTCGATCCTGACCGACGATCAGGCCAAGTCGCTGTCGAAACAGGGCGCCGCGGTGCAATGGTTCATGGACGCCTTTGGCCATTGCAAGACGATCGCGCACGACGAGGCGACCCAGATCCTGCTCGACAAGGCGGGCGTGGAAAAGGACAGCGGCGTCGTCGCGCTCGACGGTTTCGCCAAGGTCGGTACGCGCCGTCATTGGGCGCGCGAAGCGAAGGTGCGCGATCTGGCCTGACGGTAAATTGGGCTGGCCAGGACGATTGGGAATATCGCATGCCCCGCGCGTGCGATATTCCCCGCGACGACGGGCATCGCGCCCGATCGAGTCTGGAGCCATCGAATGACGTCCCCAAATGTTCGCGCCCCGCATTATGCGCCCTTCACGCGCGGCGCCGGCCTGATCTTCACATCCGGCCAACTGCCGCTGCGGCCTGGCCGCGACACCTCGCTGGCCAGCGAACCGTTCAAGGAACAGGCGCAGCAGGCGCTGGCCAATTTGCAATCGGTCTTGGGCGATGCCGGGGCGAACCTGTCGCAGGTGGTCAAGACAACCGTCTATCTCAGCGACATGGCCGACTGGCCCGAACTCGACGAAGTGTACGGCCAATTTTTCGGCGCGGCACGTCCGGCGCGAAGCGTGGTGCCAACAGGGCCGCTGCATTTTGGCTTCCGGATCGAAATCGAGGCAATTGCGCTCGCATCCGACTAGGGCTCGCCGCCGCCCTCAATCCCCCGCAAAATCGAACGCACTCACCCCGCGCTCGCCATCCCTGAACCGCAAAGGCCGACCCAGCGGCGGCATCGACCGTTGCACACATCCGGTGCGTGTGCAGCGGCGGCAGCCCAGCCCGATCGGAGTTGCGGGGCTGCGCATCAGGTCGATGCCGCGCGCCGCGATCAAGGGCGCCGCGACCTTGGCATCGACCCCGACGCACACCGCAAAGCGCGCGGGCGTCCCGCTGCCGGTCGCACCCGGAGCCGCAACGCTGCGCGATTGCGTGAACCACCGCGATCCATCCTCCAACTCGATCAGGTCGGCGATCACTTCGCCGGGGCGCGCAAAGGCTTCGTGCACCCCCCACAGCGGACAGCGCGTATCGCCGTCGACCAGCGGCGACTGGCTCGCCCCGGCATAGCGTTTGCTCCCCTGCCCCGCGCGGTCGATGCGCAGCATGAAAAAGGGCAGCCCGCGCGCGCCGACACGCTGCAACGTTGTCAACCGGTGCGCCACCTGCTCATAGCCCGCACCAAAACGCCGCTGGAGCAGCAGCAGGTCGTACCCCGTCGCATCGCACGCGCGCAGGAATCGGCTGTACGGCATCATCAGCGCCGCCCCGAAATAATGGACCAGATGCCGCTCGAACAGGCGCGCCGCCGCGCTCTCGGCAAACTCCGCTCCCGCGACCAGCGCGTCGATCTCGGCCTTCGCCTCGATCTGCGCCAGCGTCGCCGCGGCCTGAAAGGTGCGCGACGCGGGGCGCAGCAGCTCGCTCAGCATCAATTGCCGCGCGTGCCAGTCCAGCCAGCGGAGGCGGTCGGGCATAACATCCGACGGGAGGATACGGATACCCAGCTGGTGCCGCGTCCGCAAACGCTCCGAAATTGTGCCATACAGGTCGCCGCCAGCCAGCCGCAATTCGTCAGCCAGTTCCTCCGCCTTCGCATCCAAATCGGCGAAATGGTTGCGCCATTTCTCGATCGCGCGGCGTACCGCGGCAACTTCGGGCGCTTCTTCCTGTAAAGTGGCCGCACCTTCCGGCGCCGCATCGAACAGTCGCGCAAAGGCCGCAGCGGTCGTCGGCGCGGTCGCGAGCCACTCCTCGACCTCCTGCGCGCCGATCCCCAGATCGGCAAAGCGCGCGTCGGACAACCGTCGCCGCAGCCCCGCTGCGCCGCCCGGCACCACGTCGACGCCCAGTATCGCGGCATCGAAGCCGAAGCGCTCGGCCAGCTTGACGATCACCGTGGCGCTAAGCGGCCGCTGGCCATGCTCGATCAGATTGAGGTAGCTTGGCGAAATATCCAGCGCCTCGGCCATCGCCGCCTGCGTCATCCCCGCCTCGCGCCGCACCTTGCGCACCGCCGGCCCGGCAAACACCCGTCGCTCTGCCATCGTTTGTAACTTTCTTTACTACTTTACATGCCGATTTACACCGATAGGCCATATTTCACAAATATTATTGACAAAGCTTTTCACTTTCCGCGGCACCTTCGCCAACATCCACCCATCACCTCCTCTCAAGGACAAAGACGATGGGTTACCAGGAAGACATGGCACAGGCAGGCCGCCTCATCCGCGATTACGACGGCACATGGGACGGCATCAGCGGCGAAAGCATCGCCCGTATGCGCGCCCAGAACAAATTCCGCACCGGCCTCGACGTCGCCCGCTACACCGCGCGCATCATGCGCGCCGACATGGCCGCCTATGACGCCGATCCCGCCAACTACACCCAGTCGCTCGGCTGCTGGCATGGCTTCATCGCGCAGCAGAAGATGATTTCGATCAAGAAGCATTTCGGCACCACCAAGGGCCGCTACATCTATCTGTCGGGCTGGATGATCGCCGCGCTGCGCAGCGAATTCGGCCCGCTGCCCGATCAGTCGATGCACGAAAAGACCAGCGTCCCGGCGCTGATCGAGGAAATCTACACCTTCCTGCGCCAAGCCGACGCCCGCGAACTCGGCGGCCTGTTCCGCGAACTCGACGCTGCGCGCGCCGAGGGCGACGAGCTTAAAGCCAAGCAGATTCAGGCGAGCATCGACAATCATGAAACGCACGTCGTGCCGATCATCGCCGACATCGACGCGGGTTTCGGCAACGCCGAGGCGACCTATCTGCTCGCCAAGAAGATGATCGAAGCCGGCGCCTGCGCGCTCCAGATCGAGAATCAGGTCTCGGACGAAAAGCAGTGCGGCCACCAGGACGGCAAGGTCACCGTGCCGCACGAGGATTTCATCGCGAAAATCCGCGCCTGCCGCTACGCCTTCATGGAGCTGGGCGTGGAGGACGGCATCATCGTGACGCGCACCGACAGCCTTGGCGCGGGCCTGACCAAGCAGATCGCCTTCTCGAAAGAGCCCGGCGATCTCGCCGACCAGTATAACAGCTTCCTCGATTGCGAAGAGGTCGACGGCGCGGGCAACCCCGGCGACGTCCTGATCAATCGCGACGGCAAGCTGATGCGCCCGAAGCGCCTGCCCTCGAACCTCTATCAGTTCCGTGCCGGAACGGGCGAAGACCGCTGCGTCATGGATTGCATCGCTTCGCTACAGAACGGCGCCGACCTGCTGTGGATCGAGACCGAAAAGCCGCACATCGAACAGATCGCCTCCATGGTCGACCGCATCCGCGAAGTCGTTCCCAACGCGAAGCTCGCGTACAACAATTCGCCCAGCTTCAACTGGACGCTGAACTTCCGCCAGCAGGTTTATGACGCCTGGGAAAAGGACGGTCAGGACGTCAGCGCTTATGATCGCGCCAAGCTGATGAGCGTCGATTACGACGGCACCCCGCTCGGCGACGAAGCCGACAACCGCATCCGCACCTTCCAGCGCGATTCGGCTAAGCGGGCGGGCATTTTCCACCACCTGATCACGCTGCCGACCTATCACACCGCGGCGCTGTCGACCGACAATCTCGCCAAGGAATATTTCGGCGACGAGGCGATGCTGGGGTACGTCAAGGGCGTCCAGCGCGCCGAAATCCGTCAGGGCATCGCCTGCGTCAAGCACCAGAATATGTCGGGCAGCGACATCGGCGACGATCACAAGGAATATTTCGCCGGCGAAGCGGCGCTGAAAGCAGCGGGCAAGGACAACACAATGAACCAGTTCGCCGCATAACGAGCTTGGCGCGGGGGCCCGTTGCAACCCCCGCGCCTCCCGAGCTTTCCTGGGGAGGAAAGCCTGTCCGTCGGAAGCCGCAAGGCCTCCGGCGGACATTTTATTGCGGCAATACCGGTCCCTCCTCGCGCGTCTTGACCAGCGACCAGATCACCCCGCCTGCGATCAACGCGACGGTCACGCCCAGGCTGACCAGCGGCGGGAATTTGTCGCCGCCTAGGATGAAATCGGCAACGAAGATCTTCGACCCGATGAACACCAGCACCAGCGCGAGCGCATATTTGAGATAGTGGAAGCGGTGGACCATCGCCGACAGCGCGAAATAGAGCGCGCGCAGGCCCAGGATCGCCATGATGTTCGACGTATAGACGATGAACGTATCGGTGGTGATCGCAAAGATCGCCGGCACGCTGTCGACCGCGAACACCAGATCGGCGAGGTTGATCACGACCAGGGCGAGGAACAAGGGCGTCGCCGCCAGCACCAGCTTGCCCGTCTTCGTGTCAGGCACCCGCACAAAGAATTTCTCGCCGTGCAGCTCATTGGTGATCGGAATATGCCGCGACAGCCATTTGACCACCGGGTTGCCCGCGACGTCCATCGGCTTTTCGCCCGCGAACAGCATTTTGATGCCCGTGAACACCAGGAAAGCAGCGAAGACATAGAGCAGCCACTCATATTCGGTGACCAGCGCCGCGCCGCCCGCGATCATGATCCCGCGCAGCACAATCACCGCGACAATGCCCCACAAAAGCGCGCGATACTGATAGCGCGGCGGGATCGCGAAGGTGGCGAAGATCAGCGAGATGACAAAGATATTGTCGATCGACAGCGCCTTCTCGATAAAGAAGCCGGTGTAATATTGCAGCCCCGCCTCGCCGCCCTTCGCGGCCCAGACCCAGGCGCCGAACGCCATCGCGATGCCGATATAGAGCGCCGAGAGCTTCAGGCTCTCACCGATCCCCATCTCCTTGTTTTCCTTGTTCAGGATGCCAAGGTCAAAGGCGGTGAGCGCAACGACTAGCGCGATAAACGCCAGCCAGAACCAGGCCGGGGTGCCCAGCCAGTCGGCAAACAGAAATTCCATGGTGTGTGTCCCTGGTGAACGCCAGAAGGCGCCGCCCCGGCGGGGCGACGCTTCCGGTCTTGATTAGAAGATATTAGCGCGCGAGCGCCGGACGCAGCGACAGCGCGGCCAGGCGCCGCTTGACCGCGAGCTTCAGCGTTTTCAGCCGGAGCAGGCGGAACGGATCGGCGCCGCGCCGCCGCGCCTCGCGCCGCGCCGCTTCGTCCAGCTGGCGGTGCAGCAGGGTGAGCCGATAAAGATTGGGATTAAGCGTCATGAAAATGGGCCTCCTGATTGAAAATCAAGCAGGTGACGCCGATGCCGGACCCGGGTTTAAGGGGGGAGGTAGGCCCAGAACATCGGTGTCACCCGATGCGGTCCGACATCACGTGGCAGGACAAATCCTACCGACGCCAGAGGGGCCCGGCCCGCATGAGTGCGATCTAAGTTCGCCGTATCGGCGTTTCAAGACCCTGCCCGATCATGCTACCCAAAAAATTGTCACGCCGTGCGACAGGGAGCTTTTATGTCCGTCATCATCACCCGCGATGGCCCCGTCACCATCGTCACCATCGACCGCCCGGCGCGCCGTAACGCGGTCGACCCCGACACCGCCACGTTGCTGCGCGATGCGTTCGCCGCCTTCGCCGACGATAGCGACGCCCTCGTCGCGATCCTGACCGGCAGCGCCGGGCATTTCTGCGCCGGTTTCGATTTGAACGCCGTCGGCACGTCGCGCTACGACCCCGACGGCCCCGGCCCTATGGGGCCGACGCGGATGCTGATCGACAAGCCGGTGATTGCCGCAGTCGAAGGCCATGCGGTCGCGGGCGGGCTCGAACTCGCGCTCTGGTGTGATCTGCGGGTCGCCGCCGCCAGCGCCGTGTTCGGCGTCTATTGCCGCCGCTGGGGCGTGCCGCTGATCGACGGCGGCACCGTCCGCCTGCCGCGCATCGTCGGGCAAGGCCGCGCGCTCGACATGATCCTGACCGGCCGCCCGGTCGAGGCCGACGACGCCCAGCGCATCGGCCTCGCCGACCGCGTCGTCCCCGACGGCGAGGCGCTGTCGGCGGCGATCGCGCTAGCCAGACAGATCGCCGCTTTTCCGCAATTGTGCATGACCAGCGACCGCATGAGCGCCTACCGCCAATGGGATTTCGACCTTGCCGATGCGCTGACGCACGAGGCCCACGCCGGGGCCGCCCCTTTGCGCGAGGGCGCCGCCGCGGGGGCCAAACGCTTTACCGAAGGCGCTGGCCGCGGCGGTAGCTTCGCTGCGTTCAAGCGGGAGTGACGACGAAAATATGGATTACCGCCGCGCAGCCGTTGCACGGAACGGGACAAGACGGCGCCCTGGGGGCAAGCCTGGGGCGCCGAAGTCGGGAGGTGCATTGATTGGCGCCTTTACGACGTCTGGATTATGCGGGGACGCACGATGCCAGCAATGGAAGTCGGTCGGCGGTCAATCCGTGCGATTGAAACGGGTGGTTTCCAGTTTTTGACGATCGTCGCTAGACCAGACAATAGTCTCGGTCATGGATTTCTGATCCTTGGCGACAGTATAAACGCGCGTCGACACGCGAGTGCCACCCTTTCCCAATGTCATGACCAATGTGTCCGGCGCCGGCTGACGCAGGGCAACGGTGTCGATGAAATCCATATTGCCGGTGACCGCCACCGGGACGCCGTCGAGCGCTGCGGTGGATTCGGCATGCCTGCGAGAGCCGTCCGGCCCGACGATTTCGACAAATGTCGTCCATTTCCCGTCCTGCACGGCACGGAACGTCATCGTAACCCTTTGAGGCCGTTCGCTCTCCGGCATGAGCGATGCGTCCAGCGACCACCTGCCAACGAGCGGCAGTTGCTTGGATGCCGCGTTGTAGACGGCGCTCGGCGTTCCGACCTGATCGGCGGAAGGAGCAGTTGCGAACATTGCTCCAGCGGCAGCCAGGGATAGCGTGATGAGCATGACGATCATTCCTTTCGAACCGCGAACCCCGATGGCCGCGGTATGCGAAGAGTCCTTCACGGTGGCGTGCTGTTTCGAAAGATCGATATTTTCGTCACAAGTTTTTTGGAGGTCCAAAAGACGCGCCAATTCGCGGCTGCTGCCGACCCCCGTTTTGCGGCGGGCAGAGCGCAAACGCTCATTAATGGAGGTTTCTGACCGGCCGAGGCGCGCGGCAATGGTCTTTACGGTATGGCCAGCGACCAACAGGCGCAGAACTTCCATTTCCCGATCGGTGAGGCATGCGGACAAGCCGAGAGCGGGTTCATTGGTGGACATGTCTTTGCTCACCATAGCCTCGAAAGCAGGTCCATCCCAATTTATTTGGAAAACGACTCCATGCCTGATTGAGCAGGGCGAGCACCCGAGATCGAGTTCCGGATGACGCGGGTGGTAGGATCCTCCCTGTCGCGAATCGATGGGGGTTGGCGACGCGGGCATAATTTCTTTCGCCTTTCCCCCTGACGGGGGAAAGATAAAGGTTTCCAGCCCGCTAAAGCCCGTTAAGCAGCATCTGACGAAAGGGAGGATGCCCTTTGATCATGATTCCGGGCTGATACCCCGGTTAGGAGACCAATATATGACACCGACGCGCGAAAATGTCGCGATGGCCGGGCTACGCGCCCGATGAGCATCTCGGCCGTCGCTGCGCTTCTTTTGCTGTCCGAAGCACCGCCTGTTCCCACCGACGCGGCGCCCGAAATCCCGACCGAGACGACGGCCCAGCCCTATCCGGGCGATGTTTTGCCGCCAAAGGTTGTGCCGACAATCGGCACCACCCCATCGCCCGCGCCGGTCACGCCCGACCCGTCACCAGCGCCGATCACGCCGACCCCGGCACCGGGGTCGCCGAACGAAATCGTGGTGACGGCGCGCGGCGATGCGCCGCCGGGGGATCCGCTGCAAGCGGTCAACATCGAATCCTATCGGGCGGTCCAGGCGATCGACCAGGCGTTCGTCGGCCCGATCGCGATGGGTTATCAGGGCATTGTTCCCGAACCGGTGCGTGACGGGGTGGGCAACGCGCTGCGCAACCTGACCGAGCCGGTCAATTTCCTGAACTTTCTGTTGCAGTTCAAGATTGGCAAGGCCGCCGAAACGCTCGGCCGCTTTGCCATCAACTCGACATTCGGCGTCGGCGGTCTGTTCGACGTGGCCAAGAAGAAGCCGTTCAACCTGCCCTATCGGCGCAACGGCTTTGCCAATACCTTGGGCTTTTATGGCGTCGAGCCCGGTCCCTTTTTCTACCTCCCGGTTTTCGGCGCGACGACGCTGCGCGACATGGCCGGCAACGGCCTCGACATGCTGGTCCTGCCAACCGCGATCGGCAAGCCGTTCAACCGCACCGCCTATGCGGTCCCTACGACGGTGGTCCGGGCGCTCAACGATCGCATCGAACGCGATGCCGAGATCGAGCGCCTCCAAAAACAAAGCCTCGATCCCTATGTCGAAACGCGCACCCTCTATCTGCAGATGCGGCAGCGCGAAATCGATGCGTTGAGAGGCCGGATTCCCGATGTCATCGCTGCTCCGCCAGTCGAAGCTCCACTTGAATCTGCGGCCCCTCAGACCGACTCTCTCCCCGATCAGGAAATTCCGGTTGTCGAAGCGCCCGCGGACATCGAAACGCCCCCAGTAGGTGACCCGCCGCCACCCTAGTGCGACCTGAGGTGCGATGATCTCTGACGACGGCCTCGCCCCCGGCACCGGCGCGCTGGCCGCGGCGATCCGAGAGGACGGAGGGACGCTGCACGTCACGATCGAACATAGCTGGTCGATGCTAGGGTCGGTTGTGGTCGGAGATTTTGGGGTGGTTGGGGACGATGATTTAGTGCATGAATAGGTCTATTGAGCAGTAGAACAAGATACCAACGAATGTTGTCCACCTTGTTCTATTCACATATTTTGCGATGCAGGTAGCTTATAAAACATGGCGAGCAATCTGTGCCATTGAATGGAATTTTATTGTGGTTGTTTGCGGTGTTGAAATTAAGGGTAAAGCGGCCGTCTTGGTTCTTGTAAAGCAGGGGTCCGACACCACACTGCACATAAAATGCCATACTAAGAAGCTTGAGTTGGGGGACCATACGGACTCGAAAGCCATTGAAGACCTTTTCGCGACGATAAAAGCTTTTGCTCACCAACATCAGGTCGATGTTTTTGTGATCAAAAGTCGAGCGTTGTCGGGACTGCGGGCAGCGGGTGGGATAACTTTTAAGATTGAGGCACTTTTCCAACTTTCTGGTACCCCAACGACTTTCGTAAGCCCGCCGACTCTTGCAAAATTTGCAAGGAGCAATCTCGGCGGCCTTCCATCTGGATTGCTTGCCTATCAGCAGGACGCTTATCGAGCGGGCGCTTACCGCCTATCAAAAGCGTAGGCTCAAGCTGTGGCTATCGACTTGTCAGCCTTGCCGACCGCCATTGCTAAGACAGTTAAAGATCTCGAAAAGAAATATGAGTTCGAGACGCTCAATCTAAAAGGTGGGAACGGATATGCTCTGGTGGGACGCAATCGCCTTTTGAATCGCAAGGTCGTAGTAAAATTTTACTACTGGGGCGGCGGCGCCCATGCGGAACCGAAAAATCTTAGTTCTTTAGCCTCACCGCATGTTCTTCGCGTCGAAGATGCAGCATCGATAGATCAGGATTATGCATACTTTGTTACCCCCTTCTGCGAACGAGGCGATCTGGATGATTTGCTCGAGCACGAAAAAATCGGCATAGTTCAAGCTGTTGATTATTTACAGCAGATTGCGAGTGGAGTCAGTTTTATACATGGGGCCGGATACATCCATCGCGACTTGAAGCCATCAAACATATTTTGCGATGCTAATAGCAAACTCGTAATTGGTGACTTTGGATCCGTCGTAAAGATTGGAGACCAAGGTTACACAGAAACGAATTCTACACATTCTATTATTTATAGAACACCAGAAGAAATTTTTACATCGCGAGCTTATACTCAAGGTGACGTGTATCAGCTTGGAATTATTCTCTATCAACTACTAGGAGGTCGACTGTCTTACGATCTATTGGACTGGCTATCGTCAAAGCAAAGAGCCGAGTGCGATTTGCTGGACCATCCCGACAACGAACTATACGCAGATGGCGTGGTTAAAAACTTGATCCAAAAAGGAAGAGTGGTCGACCTCAACAGCCTCCCCGCTTGGTGTCCGAGATCGTTAGTGTCCATAATCCGCACATGCACAAAAATTGATCGTGCAAATCGATTTGAAAGCGTTTCAGCACTCAAAGCTAAGCTCAGCAACGTCCGCGGCTCTCTCCCTGACTGGCGCTTGGAACCTGGCCCCGTTCTCTATCGAAACAAAAATAAACTAAGATTGATAAAAGTAGGAAGCCTCTACCATGTAGAAAAAATGGCAAAAAACAGCGAATCTTGGCGAAGAGTACACAGCGTGCAACCCGCGCCGATAACAGACATTGTTGCGTTAGCTGAGCGGCTCTGATATCCAAGCCTGATACTGCAGCAAGCCCCCTACTTCCCCATCAACTTCATCGTCATCGCCGTCAGTGCCTCGGTCGCCGTCGCGATCACCTTGTCTGCCTCGGGCGCCCAGAAGGGCGAGTGCAGGCTCGGCAAGGTCCGGCCTTCCTTTTTCGCCGCGTCATATTCGGCCTGCGGTACGCCGCCGACCCAGATGATCAGGCTCTTGATGTCCTTGTCGTCGCGCGCAAAGCGACCGAAATCTTCGCCGCCCATCACCGGCGGCACCTGCACCACGCGCTTGTCGCCGAAACTGGTTTTCAGATACGCTGCCATTTCCTCGGTGAAATCGGGGGTGTTGAAGGTGGAAGGGGTGAACTCGTCCCGCTGCACGCTCACCACCGGCATCTTGTCCTCGGGCATCCCCGCTGCAATCGCCTCACCCTTTGCGACGCGCGCGATGCCGTCGAGCAAATGATTGCGCACTTCGTCGGTATAGCTGCGCACCGTCAGTTGCAGCTTCGCCTCGTCCGAAATGATATTGTGCTTCGCCCCGGCGTGAAAGCTGCCGACGGTCACCACCGCGCTGTCGAGCGGGCTGATCTCGCGCGACACCAATGTCTGCAACGTCGACACGATGCGGCTGGCCAGCACGATCGGATCCTTGGTCGTCTGCGGATAGGCGCCGTGGCCGCCGACGCCCTTCACCAAAATATCGACGCTGTCGACATTGGCAAGCGCATAGCCCGGCGTATAGCCGATCACCCCGGCGGGAAACTGCGCCGCATCGTGGAACGCCAGCGCATATTGGGGTTTGGGAAAGCGGGTATAGAGCCCGTCCTCCAGCATCATCCGCGCGCCCGCGCCGCGTTCTTCGGCGGGCTGACCGATCATCACCAGCGTCCCCGACCAGTTCGCCTTGTTCGCCGCCATCAACCGCGCGACGCCGACCCAAGCGGTCATATGCGTGTCGTGGCCGCACGCGTGCATCACGCCGGTTTCGACGCCTTCCGCCGTCGTCACACGCACCTTTGACGCGCCAGGCAGCCCGGTCTGCTCGGTCACCGGCAGGCCGTCCATGTCGGCGCGGACCAGCACGACCGGCCCGGGGCCGTTCTTCATCACCGCCACGATGCCGGTGCCGCCGACCTTTTCGGTCACCTCAAACCCCAGCTTGCGCGCCTCCGCCGCCAGGATGCCCGCCGAGCGCACCTCCATGAAGCTGAGTTCGGGGTTGGCGTGCAGATCGTCGTAGATTTTCATCAGCGACGGCATCTGCTTCTGCACTTCGCCGCCCAGTTGCTGCGCCGCCGCGGGGGTCGCTCCCGAAACGATTAGCGCCAGCGCCGCGGCGCCCGCCCACAAATTCCGCATTGTTTTTCCCCTGTACCAAGCTCTTATGAGCCGAACCTAATCCGTTGGTGTCGAGCGAAGTCGAGACACCCCGTAGCGTAGCGCGCCCCAAGCGTGTCTCGACTTCGCTCGACACGAACGGAACGTAAGCATCCTTTCAATCGAACGTCAGCTCGCCGGGACCAGTTCGATCACGTCGACCAAGGATTCATACGCCGGTGCGGGCAGCACCAGTCGCCAGCGATTGTCGCCGATCCGTTCGACCAGCCCCGCCATGTCGCGCATCCGGTCGCTGCCGTAATTGACCGCCATCTTTTCGTCGCCCAGTTCGAGCGTGCCAAGGAAAATCTGGCGTTTCAGATTGTCGGGAAAGATCAGGCCGACGGGGCGCTGCGACCCGGTCAGCTTGGTCAGGCTCGACAATCCCTGTTCGGGCGACACGCGGCAGCGGAACCAGCCATAGGCGATATAGCTGAGCCCCCCGCGCCCCTTCGCGCCGACCTTGATCGTCCGGCAGCGATAATCGCCCGCGGGCAAATGCGCGTTGGGCAGCGCCGCCATCGGTTGCAACAGCACCCCTTCGCGGTCGATATCGGCATCGTGCCCCTTGGCCCGCGCATCGGTCAGCGCGGCTTCCCAGCTGGAATACCAGCCGCGAAGCCGTTCCTTGTCCGCATCGGTCGCCGTCGCGCGCCAGCTGCCCGATGCGGGCGGCGCATCGGCCGCCGACGGTGGCAGTGTCGGCACCACCGGCACCGACTGGCACGCGCCAGCGGTCAGCCCTAGCGCAAGGGCGAAAATTAACTTGCTGCGACCCCTCATTCTCCGTCTCTCCCCTGATCCGGTTGCGTTAACCTTAGGAGCGGAAAGGAGAATGCTCAAGGCTTAGGCGGCGGTCCACCCGCCATCGACGCTCAGGTTGGCGCCGGTGATGTTCGCCGCCTCGTCGCGGGTCAGAAACGATGCCAGCGCCGCGACCTGTTCGACCGTCACGAACTGCTTGGTCGGTTGGCCCGCCAGCAGCACGTCGTTGATCACCTGCTCGCGCGTCATCCCGCGCGCCTTCATCGTGTCGGGGATCTGCCCCTCGACCAGCGGCGTCCACACATAGCCGGGGCTGATGCAGTTGGCGGTGATCCCCGCATCGGCGACTTCCAGCGCGACGGTTTTGGTCAGCCCGACCAGCCCGTGCTTCGCGGCGACATAGGCCGATTTGAACGGCGAGGCGACGAGCGAGTGCGCCGACGCGGTGCCGATGATCCGTCCCCACCCCTTTTTGCGCATGCCCGGCACCGCGTGGCGGATGGTGTGGAACGCCGACGTCAGATTCAGCGCCAGGATCAGATCCCATTTCTCGACCGGGAAATCCTCGATCGGCGACACGAACTGCGTCCCGGCATTGTTCACGAGGATGTCGACGCCGCCCATGTCAGCATCGGCGCGTGCGAACATCTCGGCGATCGCATCGACCTGGGTCAGGTCGGCGCCGTCATACAGCGCCTTCCCGCCGCTGAGCCCTTCGAGCGCGACGCGCTCGGCCTCGATCGTCGCGGCATCGCCAAAGCCGTTGATGATGACATTCGCGCCCTCGCCCGCCAGCGCCTTCGCGATGCCCAGCCCGATGCCCGACGTCGATCCGGTGACGAGCGCGGTTTTTCCTTGCAGACGCATATTGGTTCCTTTCGCAGGGGACGTATCAGTTAATATCGGGGTCGACTTTTGGCTTCAACATATTGGCTTGCAACGCAAAACTGCCCGAACGGCCCTCGGCGACACTTTCCGCGAGCAAATGCCCGTCCTTCATCGCCGCCTCGACCGCTTCATGGCCCAGCGCCCAGTTAACCTCCATTGTCGAGCGCGAAAACTCGAAATCGCGCGCCCCTGTCTGCCATTTCGGCGGCTGATGGATCAGTTGCACGACGTTGAGGGCGTGGCAATCGACCATCTTCTTTACCGCCTTAACTTCGGGCAAATCAGCCATGCCGGGCGGCAACTTCGCCAACATCCGGTCGATCAGCTGATGCTCCTTGCGCCGCCGCACCAGCCCGTCCGAAATCCGCCGGGTGCGGCTCGAATAACGAATGTCCTTCTCGCGCGACCAAGCCTCCTCCATATCGTGCGGCCGCTCCCCGCGCGCCGGGAACAGGTCGACCTGAAACACCAGCATATCCTCATGCGCCGCATCGACGACATGTTCGAGCGGGGTGTTCGATACGAGACCCCCGTCCCAATACCATGTCCCGTCGATCTCGACCGACGGCAGCCCGGGCGGCAACGCGCCCGACGCCAAGATGTGCCGCGCATCGATCGTATCGACCTTGGTGTCGAAATAGCGGAAATTTCCGGTCTCGACTGCCACCGCGCCGACCGACAGCCGCACATTGCCGTTGTTCACCCGGTCCCAGTCGACCAGCCGGTCGAGCGTCTCGACCAGCGGCTTGGTGTCGTAAAAGCTCACCGCCTCGGGCGTCTGCCGCTCGGCAAAGCTCGGCGGCGGGAAGCGCGGGGTGAAAAAGCCGGGAACGCCGAACGCCATCACCTGGCCCGCCGCGACCATATGCGCCCATTCGCGCGCCCAGTCATTGTCGGCGACCGGCAGCGACGGCATCGCCGACGACACGCCGTTCCAGAATTCGCGCAGCTTGCCGACCGCTTCATCGCGCGGATTGCCTGCGATGATCGCGGCATTGACCGCGCCGATCGATATCCCCGCGACCCAGTCGAGCTCGATGCCCAGATCGATCATCGCCTCATAAACGCCCGCCTGAAACGCGCCGAGCGCGCCACCGCCCTGCAGGACGAGTACAACGAGGTCGGGAAGCGGGAGCGCAGCAGGCGCGGCACGGCGGGGCATGAAAACGGGAATCCTTTGGTTCGCGTCAGCGCAATTGGTGCGTCGCAGCATAGATCATTGCAACGGCGGCGTCCAACGCGAAGCCCCTTTCAATTGCCCGTCGCTGCTGTAACTATCGGGACGAAACAGACACTTTAGCGGCGGAGAGTCCCCATGCGCCTCGACGATTATGATCCCGGCGACGATATTCGCGACCTCGGCCGCGGCGGCGGCGGCGGCGGATTTGGTGGTGGTGGCGGGATGGGCGGCTTGCTCATCGGCCTGCTGCCGATGCTGCTCGGGCGCAAGATGGGCTGCGGCACGATCCTGCTGATCGGCGCGGTTGCCTTTTTCCTGCTCGGCCCCGGCGCCAATATGCTCAGCAGTGGCGGTGGCACCGCCGATCCCGCAGCGGACAGCCGCGGCGGCGGCGCTGTCGCCTGCGACACGGCTTCGGAGCGTTTCGCCTGTAACGTGTTCGGATCGACGCACACGGTGTGGGAGGGGCTGATCAGCGGCTACCAAAAGCCGACGCTCAATTTCTTCACTGACCGAAACAGTTCGGGTTGCGGCGCCGCGCAGGCCGCGATGGGGCCCTTCTATTGCCCCGCCGATCAAGGCGTCTACCTCGACACCAGCTTTTTCCGCGAGCTCGAACAGAAGTTCGGCGCGGCAGGCGACGCGGCGCAGGCCTATGTCATCGCGCATGAGGTCGGCCATCATATCCAGACGATCAGCGGCATTTCAAACCAGGTCCGTCAGGCGCAGCAACGCGCCTCGCAGGCCGAGGGTAATCAGCTGCAGGTTCGCATGGAATTGCAGGCCGATTGCTACGCGGGCGTCTGGGCCGCGCGCGCAAAGACCGCCGCGGGGCAGCCGGTGATGGAAGCAGGCGATATGGAAGAAGCGATGCGTGCCGCCAATGCGATCGGCGACGACACGCTGATGCGCTCCGCGGGCCAGCGTCCAGTCCCCGAAAGCTTTACCCACGGCACGAGCGAGCAGCGCATGAGCTGGCTGCGCCGCGGCCTGCAATCGGGGGATCCACGCCAGTGCAACGCGTTCGACACCGCTATCTGATCGCGGTGCTCGCGGCGACCCTCGCCGCGACGCCCGCGGCGGCGCAGACGCTATATGTTGAAGCCGGACGGCTAATCGACGGCGTCACCAATGACGTCCGCACCGGTCAGTGCATCACGGTCGAGGCCGAGCGGATTAAGGCGGTTGCACCATGCGGCGCGACGCCTGCGGGTGCAACGCGGATCGACTGGTCGGGCTTCACCGTCCTGCCCGGACTGATCGACCTCCACACGCACCTTGCCGATCTGGGCCAAAGCGCCGACCTCGCCGCGCCGATCGAGGCCTCGCCTGCCGAAACCGCCCTCGTCGGCGCCCGTAACGCCCGCGTTACCCTCGACGCGGGTTTCACCAGCGTCCGCGACGTCGGCACCTATCGCGGGTTGACCGACGTGACGCTGCGCAACGCGATCGAGCGCGGCGATGTGCCGGGGCCGAGGATGTGGGTCGCCGGTGCCTATATCACGATGCCCAAGGGCGGCGGTGAACTGAACGGCGTCGTCCCGAACGAGCAGCTGCCGTCCGATATGCGGCTGGGCGTCGCCGCGACGCCCGCGGAAGCGGCAGCGAAAACAACCTTTCTGCTCGATAGCGGTGCCGATTTCATCAAGACGATCGCAACTGGCGCCGTGCTCGCGATCGGCACCGAACCCGGAGCGGTCGAACTTTCGGAAGATTATCTGCGCGCGGTGGTGAAAGTGGCGCATGCCCGCGGCAAAAAGGTTACCGCACACGCGCACGGCGCGGAAGGGATCAAGATCGCCATCAATGCCGGGGTCGATAGCATCGAACACGCCAGCCTTGCTGACGAAGAAGCGCTCCAGCTTGCCAAGACGCGCGGCACTTGGCTAGCGATGGACATCTACAATGGCACCTACATCGATGATGTCGGCACCAAGGAAGGCTGGCCCGAGGAATATCTGCGCAAGAACCGCGAGACCACCGACGCGCAGCGCGTCGCCTTCCGCCGCGCGGTCGAAATCGGGGTCAACATCGGTTACGCGACCGACGCCGGCGTCTATCCGCACGGGCTGAACGCGCGCCAGTTTCGCAACATGGTCAAATATGGCATGACCCCGATGCAGGCAATCCAGTCCGCCACCGGCCGCGCCGCGGTCGAGATGGGCCGCGGCGATATCGGCGCGATCGTGCCGGGCCGCTTTGCCGATCTGGTCGCGGTGAAAGCCGACCCACTCGCCGACATCTCCGTGCTCGAAAAAATCGACCATGTGATGAAGGGCGGCGTGATCGTCCGTTAGCAACCCTAATATTCGACGATAATCCGCACCCGGTCGGCGCCGATGCCCGCAGCGCGCGCGATCTCTTCGCGGCTGCGGTCGATCAACTCCCGGAGCCCCTCGGGCTCGGCATCGTCCAACAGGTCCGAGGTCGGGACACCCAGAAGGGCTGCGAGTTTCACAAGGCGGCCTCGCTTGGGGCGCGCTCGCCCCTTTTCCCAGCCCGAAATTGACGGCGCACTGACACCCAGACGCTTGGCGACCTCGGCCTGACTGAGCCCGGCCTTAGTGCGGAACCGCTGAAGGCGGGCGCCGAAGGCGTCGTCGGTTTGCGGGGCCGCGTCAACTTCGTCAACGCCGGGGGTCGGTTCGATAGCGGTGGTCGGCTCAGGCGGCGGGGCGACGGCGCTTTTCAATTCGACCGCGCTCAACGTCGCCGGCGAAACCGGGCCTTCAAACTGGCATCCGAACAGCCGCCCGCTGGCCCAGATCACAACCGCCGTGATGTCGCCGCCATGCGGCAACTCGATTTCGATCCGGTCGCAGGCGACCAGCTTGATGTCGCTTTCGAACAGCAGGCCGGTTCCCGAGATATTGTGAATCTGTACATCGATCCCGGTGCCATCATGCTGCATGCCGCGGGTACGCAGGCTGAGTTTTCGGCGCACGTCTTGACGCTGGTCGCCAGTGGTCGCCGACGGCAGAAAATGTCCGTAAATAGGCATAGGTTGATGTTGGGGGGGGCTGGTTAAAAGAAGGTTAGCGGGCCAGTGAAAGATGGCGATCGGTCTGAAATATCCGGTTGCTCGCTCGGCTGAGCGGAGCGGAGCAGAGCCAGCAAACCGATCTCTGCCCCTGCATTCAAGCGACGAACATGCTTGAACGCAGTCGCTACCCCGCTAAACCGCTTTCATGCGAAACCATATCCTGATCAGCGCAATCGCGCTCGCCGCCGCCTTGTCCACCCCTGCCTTTGCCCGGCCGATGACCGAGGTCGATCTGGCAACGCTCAAGCGCGTCGCGGCGCCGACCGCGTCGCCCGACGGGCGCTGGGTGGTGTTTCAGATGACCGAGACCGAGGCCGCGACGTACAAGCGCGCGACCGGTCTCTGGCTGGTCGACCGCAATGCAAAGGACACCGCGCCGGTGCGCGTCGCCGATACCGCCGACAAAAATGAAACCGCCCCCACCTTTCACCCCGACGGTAGCCTCTATTTCCTCTCCAACGCCTCGGGCAAAAGCCAGGTGTGGCGGGTCGATCCGCAGGTCGGCGCCGCCGCGGCGCAGGTCACCGACACCGTTGCCGATATCTCGGGCTTCAAAATCTCGCCCGACGGCAAGCGCCTGCTCGCCTGGGGCGACGTGCCGCGCGAATGCACCGACTTCGGCTGCGATGCGAAGGACAATGGCGCCCTCCCCGGCCCCGGCACCGGCCGCCTGTACAAGGATGGCGCGGGTTTCGTGCGCCATTGGGACAGCTGGGAAACCCCCGGCACCTACAGCCGTCCCTTCGTCTTCAACCTCGACGGCGGTAAGGCCACGACCGCGCGCGCGGTCGATGGCGGATTGATCGGCGACAGCCCGTCGAAGCCCTTCGGCGGCGGCGAAGAACTCGCGTGGGGCGCCGACAGTCGCACCGTGTTCTTCACGCTGCGTAAGGCCGACAAGGACGAGCCACGGTCCACCAACCTCGATATCTACAGCTGGCTGGTCGACAGCCGGATGATGCCGCAGAATTTGACCGCGGAGAACAAGGCGACCGATACGCTGCCCGCCCCCTCCCCCGACGGCAAATGGCTGGCCTATGCCGCGATGGCGCGCCCGGGGTATGAGGCCGACCGGCAGGTGCTGATGCTGCGCGACCTTTCGACCGGCGAAACGCGCAAGCTGACCGACGCATGGGACCGCTCGGTCGGTTCGATCGCGTGGGCAGCCGACAGCAAGTCGCTCTATGTCACTGCGCAGGACGTGCTCGACCACCCTGTTTTCCGCGTCGATGTGAAGACCGGCAAAGTGACCAAGCTCAAGGCCTCGACCGAGGCCTATGAGGGCAATATCGGCGACGTCACCCCGCTGCCCGGCGGCGCCCTGCTCTATTCGCGCAACAGCATCGCGGTGCCGACGGACCTGTTCGTCCGCGATGGCAAGGGCAAGGTCACCCGCCTGACCGACGTCAACCGCGCCCAGCTCGCCGAGATCGACCCCGTCGATGCCAAAAGGTTCAGCTTCAAAGGCGCCAACGGCGACACCGTGTGGGGCCAGATCGTCAAACCCGCCGGTACCAAGGGTAAAATCCCGGTCGCCTTCCTCGTCCATGGCGGTCCGCAGGGCAGCTTTGGCAACAGCTGGTCGACGCGCTGGAACCCGCGGCTGTTTTCGGCGCCGGGCTATGCCGCGGTCAGCGTCGATTTCCACGGTTCGACCGGTTACGGACAGGCGTTCACCGACAGCATCAACCAGGATTGGGGCGGCAAGCCGCTCGAAGACCTCAAGCTCGGCCTCGCCGCGGCTGGGACGCAGGACGTTAATGTCGATACCGCCAACGCCTGCGCACTTGGTGGGTCTTACGGCGGCTATATGATGAACTGGATCGCGGGCAACTGGCCCGATGGCTTCAAATGTCTGGTCAACCATGCCGGGGTATTTGACCTTCGCGCCATGGCGTTCGAGACCGAGGAAACATGGTTTGACGAATACGATCATGGCGGCCCCTGGTGGCAGCGCGCCGAGGGCGAGAAATGGAACCCGGTGAACCATGTGACGAAGTGGAAGACCCCGACGCTGGTGATCCACGGCGAAAAGGACTTCCGCATCCCGTACAGCCAGAGCCTCGCGGCGTTTCACGCGTTGCAGCGGCAGGGCGTCGAGGGCGAACTGCTGGTCTTTCCCGACGAGAACCACTGGATCCTGAAGGGCCAGAACAGCGTGCAATGGTATCAGACGGTGTTCGGGTGGATGGGGAAGTATTTGAAGAAGTAGCTCCCGTCGTCGCCCCCGCGAAGGCGGGGGCCGCTGGAGGTTTACGCAGCGAGGTAGGGCAAGGCCGATAACGGTCCCCGCCTTAGCGGGGACACGGGTGTCTTTGATTGCGCGTGGGTTCCCCCTTGCCGCGCCGCACCATGGCTGGCAAAGCGCGGCGCACTATGCCGATGGAAAAAACATTCGATCCCGCCGCGATTGAGGCGAAATGGGCTCACGCATGGGAAAGCCGCGGGCTGTTTCGCCCGCACCGCCCCGACGCCACCCCCTTCACGATCGTCAACCCGCCGCCGAACGTCACCGGCGCGCTGCACATCGGCCATGCGCTCGACAACACGTTGCAGGACGTGCTCGTCCGCTACGAACGCTTGCGCGGCAAGGATGCGCTGTGGGTGGTCGGCATGGACCATGCCGGCATCGCGACGCAGATGGTCGTCGAGCGCCAGCTGGAGGCGAGCCAGGACAAACGCACCAATTACAGCCGCGAAGATTTCATCGACAAGGTGTGGCAGTGGAAGGCAGAAAGCGGTGGCCAGATCACCGGCCAGCTCCGCCGCCTCGGCTGCTCGATGGACTGGAGCCGCGAGCAATTTACGATGGACCCGCATTTCACCGCCGCGGTGGTCAAGGTGTTCGTCGACCTCCACAAAAAGGGCCTGATCTACCGCGACAAGCGCCTCGTGAACTGGGATCCGAAGCTCAAGACCGCGATTTCGGACCTCGAGGTCGAGACGCACGAGATTCAGGGCGGCTTCTGGCATTTCAAATATCCGCTCGCCGACGGCGTAACGCTCGATGACGGGCGCGATTATATCGAGGTCGCGACGACGCGCCCCGAAACGATGCTCGCCGACATGGCGGTCGCGGTGCATCCCGACGACGCACGCTACCAGAGCGTGATCGGCAAGGACATCCTCCAGCCGCTCACCGGCCGCCGCTTCAAGATCGTGGCCGACGAACATGCCGATCCCGAGCTCGGTTCGGGTGCGGTGAAGATCACGCCGGGACATGATTTCAACGACTTCGACGTCGGCAAGCGCGCGGGCTTCAAGCCCGCTGAGATGCTCAATATGCTCGATGGCGACGCGAACGTCATCCAGACGAGCGACGGGCTGATCCCGGCCGAATATCTCGGTCTCCACCGCTTCAAGCGCGACGGCATCGACGGCGCGCGCGAACTGGTCGTGCAGCGGATGAAGGAAGCGGGCTTCCTGTTCCCGCATGTCGACAAAGACGGCAACGCGCACGACGCCGAGCCGCGCACGATCCAGACCCCCTTCGGCGACCGCGGCGGCGTGGTGATCGAGCCCTGGCTGACCGACCAATGGTATGTCGATGCCGAAACGCTGGCGCAGCCGCCGATGGCGGCGGTGCGCGACGGGCGCATCAACATCGTCCCCAAGACGTGGGAAAAAACCTTCTTCAACTGGATGGAAAATATCCAGCCGTGGTGCGTCTCGCGCCAGCTTTGGTGGGGTCACCGGATTCCGGCTTGGTATTGCGCGAGCAAGGAAGCAACACAGAAAGAAGTTGAACGACTGCAAAAATCGCCGTCGGATGGCGACGTTGATCCTGAGTTTTTCTTGAGTGTTTTTGACAAGGAACACGTCATCGTTGCGGCAGACGAAAATGAAGCGCGTAAGCTGGCGGCCGACTATTATGGCGTAAGCGAACCCGAGATCAGTTTTGCGCCTGAGTCATACAAATACGAACATCTCAAGCCGCTCACACTGGAGCGAGACTCCGACGTCCTCGACACCTGGTTCTCCTCCGCCCTCTGGCCCTTCGCCACCCTCGGCTGGCCCGAGGACACTGACCTCGTCAAGCGCCACTACCCCAACGACGTCCTCATCTCCGGCTTCGACATCCTGTTCTTCTGGGATGCGCGCATGGCGATGCAGGGGATGGAGTTCATGGGCGATGTGCCGTGGAAGACGCTCTACCTCCACGGCCTCGTCCGCGCGCCCGACGGCGCGAAGATGTCGAAGTCGAAGGGCAATGTCGTCGATCCGCTCGGGCTGATCGACCAATATGGCGCCGACGCGCTGCGCTTCTTCATGGCGGCGATGGAAAGTCAGGGCCGCGACATCAAGATGGATGACGCGCGCCTCGCGGGCTACCGCAACTTTGCGACCAAGCTGTGGAACGCCGCGCGCTTCTGCGAAGCCAATGGCATTTCGGCCTCGACCACCCTCGAAGCACCCACCGCCACCCTGCCCGTCAACCGCTGGATCATCGGCGAGGTGGCGGCGACCGTCACCGCGATGGAAACCGCCTTCGCCGCCTATCGTTTCGACGAGGCCGCGAACGCGATCTACAGCTTTGCGTGGGATCGTTTCTGCGACTGGTATCTGGAGCTGATCAAGGGCGCGATCGACGAAGAGACGAAGGCGGTCGCCGGCTGGGTGCTCGACCAGATCCTCGTCATGCTTCACCCCTTTATGCCCTTCATCACCGAGGAACTGTGGACGGGCCTAGGTGACCGCGCCGATTACCCGCTGATCACCGCCAAATGGCCCGCGCCGGACGCGACGCGCGATGCCGACGCCAGTGCCGACATCGACTGGCTGATCAAGCTGGTCAGTGAACTTCGCGGTGCAAAGGCGGAACTCGGCCTGCCGCCGGGTGCGCGCCTGACGGCGCATTTCCCGGCGTCGCTGAAGGGCCGCACCGACAAGCTCGCCGCACAGCTCGACCGTCTCGCGCGCCTCGAGAGCGTAAGCTTCGACCCCGCGCCCGCAGGCGCCTCGGCACAGCTTGTCGTTGAGGGCGAAACGATCACCGTCCCCCTCGAAGGCGTCATCGACATCGCCGCCGAACGCGACCGCCTGAGCAAGGCGCTCGCCGCCGCTGCGAAGGAACGCGACGGCCTCGCGGGTCGCCTGAACAACCCGTCGTTCGTCGAACGCGCAAAACCCGAAGCCGTCGACAAGGCGCGCGCCGACCATGCCGCGAAAGAAGCTGAGGCTGACCGCCTGACCGCCGCGCTGGCAAGGCTGGGGTGAGCGAACACGCCAAATCCTCCCCGCTCGCGGGGAGGTGGCAGCCGGGACGGCTGACCCCTTCGATCCTCCCCGGAACGGGGAGGTGGCGCGCCGAAGGCGTGACGGAGGGGTCGCAGCCTCTCGCCAATATGCCGTTATTTGAGATCGAAACCTTGCGGCCCCTCAGCCCCTCCGGGGCCCCTCCCCGTTCCGGGGAGGAATGACGAAGTGACCGGCAAACCCGTCACCCCCACCCCCGTCGCCGTCGCCAGCGATCCCGCCTCGGCGCCAGTCCCCCCGCGCCAGACCGCGCGCGGTGGCATGGACCTGACCAGCGGACCAATCGCCAAAACGCTGATCATCTTCGCGCTCCCGACGCTCGCATCGAACGTCCTGCAAACCCTCTCCGGCTCGGTCAATTCGATCTGGGTCGGGCAGTTCCTGGGCAACAGCGCGCTCGCCGCGACCGCCAATGCCAACATCATCATGTTCCTGATGTTCGCGACCTTTTTCGGCTTCGGCATGGCGGCAACGGTGCTGATCGGGCAAGCGATCGGGCGCGGCGACATCGATGCGGCGCGCCGCGCCGCGGGCGGTGCGATCGGGCTCGCCGCGCTGTTCGCGGTCGTCATCGCGGTCGTCGGCTGGTTCACCTCCGACGCGATATTGCGCCTGCTCGAAACCCCGCCCGAAGCCTTTGCGCTGGCGCATGATTATCTGCGCGTCACCTTTGTCGCGATCCCTGCCAGCATGATTTCGGTGACGCTGATGATGGCCTCGCGCGGCGCCGGGGACGCGGTCACTCCGCTGCGCTTTATGGTGCTGGCCGTCGTCATCGACATTGTCCTGAACCCGGTGCTGATCCTCGGGCTCGGCCCCATCCCACGCCTCGGCATCGCGGGCAGTGCGCTGGCGACCGCGATTGCCGGGACGATCAGCCTGATCGGCATGATCATCTGGTTCTATGCCAAGGATCATCCGCTCCGCCTGCGCGACGGTGAATTGGCCTATCTGGCGCCTAGCTGGCGCGAGCTGCGCTTCATCATCATGCGCGGGCTGCCGATGGGCGCGCAGATGCTGGTGATTTCGGGTGCGGGGCTCGTCATGGTCGGGCTGGTCAATCGTGAGGGGCTGGTCACCGCCGCCGCCTATGGTGCAACGCTCCAGCTGTGGAATTATATTCAGATGCCCGCGCTCGCGGTTGGCGCCGCAGTCAGCGCGATGGCGGCGCAGAATATCGGCGCGCAGCGCTGGGATCGCGTTTCGACGATCACCAACAGCGGCATAACGATCAACCTTGCGATGACCGGCGTGCTGATCGCGCTGCTCCTGCTGTTCGACCGCGCCGCGCTCGCGCTGTTCCTCGGCAGCGGTAGCGAGGCGATCGAGGTATCGCGCCATATCCAGTATATCGCGACCTGGACCTTCCTGCCGTTCGGGACCACCATCGTCATCATCGGCACCCTGCGCGCCAATGGTTCGGTCGTCCCGCCGCTGATCATCCTCGCGCTGTCGATGTTCCCGATCCGCTTCGGCATCTATTATTTCGCCTATCCAATCCTCGGCGCCGACGCCATTTGGTGGAGCTTCCCGCTGTCCTCGCTCGCGTCGCTGGCTATGGCTTGGGCGGTTTATCGGCGCGGCGGCTGGCGCCGCGCGCTGCCGCAAACGGGCGCAAGCTGACCCAGCGACTTTCGACCAAAGCGCACGCACCTTCGACTGGCGGCCCGGTGCCTGCTATCCTTCACGCCGGTTTTGACGCTAAAGCAGGCGCAATGAACATGACCCTCCGCAAAGATGCGCTGCGCGACCAGCGTGCAAAAATGTTGGCGGCGGCGCCCGACTGGCGCGCCTCCGACGCCCGCGTCAATCCGCGCGTCGCGATCGGATCGATCATCGCGATGTGGCTGCTCTATTTCCTGATCACCACGGGTCTCGGCCTGCTGACGGGGGTTCCCGAGCAATGGCCGTCGGCGGCGCGGCGCGGCCTGGTCGTGGTCGCGGGAATCCTGTGCACCTTCGTCCTCTACCAACTGCTCCAGCGCGCTCAGCCGCAAAGTTTTGGCGCGCGCCTTGCCGCAGCTCTGGGCGCCGCGGTGCCGCTCGTCATCGTCTATGCCACGGTCAATCTGTTTGTTTTCTATTACTGGTTCCCGGTACCCGAAGCCGCAAAGATCATCGAGGAAATGCAGGCAAAATACCCCGGCGCGTGGGAAACGGTGCTTATCCTCGACAGCTCGATCCGCTGGTATTTTTTCTTCGCGGTATGGGCGGCGCTCTACGTCGCCTTTGGTTATGCCAGCGAGATGCAGGCGGTCGAACGGCGCGCCAATCATTTCCGGCTCGAGGCCAAGAATGCGCAGCTGCGCGCTCTGCACTATCAGGTCAATCCGCACTTCCTGTTCAACACGCTCAATTCGCTGTCGGCGCTCGTGATGCGCGGGTCGAAAAGCGAGGCCGAGACGATGATCATGAACCTGGCGTCCTTCCTGCGCTCCAGCCTTGCGATCGACCCCGAGCAGCTGGTCAGTCTTGAGGAAGAAATCGCGCTGCAACGCCTGTATCTCGACATCGAACAGACGCGCTTTCCCGACCGCTTGCAGGTCGAGGTAACGATGCCCGACGAGCTGAAAAACGCCTGCGTCCCGGTGCTGATCCTGCAACCGATCATCGAAAATGCGATCAAATATGGCGTTGCGCCGACCAAGGGCAAAATCGCGATCCGCCTGCACGCGAGCGCCGAATATGGGCTGCTCGTGCTGCGCATCGACAACGATATCGATCCCAAGGCGCCGACCCCGGCGTCAGGGACGGGCCTCGGCCTTGGCAATGTTCGCGAACGGCTCCTCACCCGCTACGGCCCGACCGCAGGATGCGAATGGGGACCTTCGGACGATGGCGGCTTTGTCGTGTCGCTTTGGCTACCACTGTCACGGGAGGCTCGCTAAGCCATGATCCAGACGCTGCGCACCCTGATCGTCGATGACGAACCGCTCGCGATCGAGCGGTTGCAGATCTTGACCGGACAACAGGACGGCGTGTCGCTGGTCGGGACCGCCAGCGACGGCGCCTCTGCACTGCGTATGGTCGATGCGCTCGCGCCCGATCTCGTGCTCTGCGACATAGCGATGCCCGACCTCAACGGGCTGGAGGTTGCCGCGGCGATCGATCGGCTCGACAATCCGCCCGCGGTGATCTTTGTGACGGCGTTCGACCAATATGCGGTCGCCGCCTTCGATGTTGCCGCGGTCGACTATCTGCTCAAACCGGTCTCGCCCGACCGCCTCGCCCGCGCGCTCGCACGGGTCCGCGAATGGCGCGCGACCGAACGGGCGCCGAGCCAGAAAAGCAAATGGATCAATGAATTCTGGGTCCAGAACCGCGGCGAAATGCTGCGCATCGATGCGGGCCAAGTCGATCTGATCGAGGCCGAGCGCGACTATATGCGGCTCCACGTAGGCGCGCGCAGCTGGTTGATCCACCAGACGATCAAATCATTGGAAGCGCGGATGAACCCCGATCAGTTCATGCGCATTCATCGCTCAAAAATGGTGCGCCGCGACGGCATCGTCGGGCTGAAACATCATGGCGACGGCGCGTGGAGCGTCGATCTGGGCGAAGGCGGCGTTCACCGCGTCGGCCGGACCTATCTCCACGACGTCAAAGCGATCATGCACGCTTGAATCAAAAAGGCGGCCATGCCGGGGCATGACCGCCTTGGTTGGCTAACTGGCCGCACGGTCAGGGCGCTGAAACCATAATCGTTTGGCCGCGGTGAGCCATGTGGGCGCCGTTGCCGTTGAGCATGTCGGCCAGCTTTTCATTGGCATCGGCCATCGTCACCTTCTCGCAATCGAGCGATTTGGCGCGTTCGCGGAGCGATACGCGGTAGCGCGGACGGCTATTGCAAACGGTGCGGACCGCATATTGGACCCGCGAACTGAGCCGCTCGTGCCCTCTGACGCTAGCCAGGTTCAGGTCGTCGTAATGCACGACGACGGTGCGCCGCTCGCTGTTATCCTCGGCCGCGGCCGGGACGCTCAGGCCGATACACGCGATCGGCGCGCTCAGCAGGATCAGGGATAATTTCGCCATGGGGGAGTCCTCTCTTGGGGGATGATGCGGGACACGAGGGCTCCGGACCGGGGAGACCAGAACCCCCGCATCCCGCAAGTGGGTGATACCCCCTAGACGTCACCAGAATCGCGTTTGGATCGATCGGCGCAAACACCGGCTCGATTACCGGACGAAAGCCATTCATCCATCGACGAACGGTCGGCGGGCGTGCAATTTCATGACGCCGCACTTGCATCCAACGCCCGCTCCTGGTCAAATCGCTACATGGCGAGGAAATTATATTTCGCTGCGAGTCGGCATAGCGGGGTGCGGCTGTTCCGCTGGTCGGCGCTGGCGCTCGTCGGGGTGACTGGCGGGATGCTACTCGGCGAGATGGCAGTCGGCTCGCGATTGAGCAGCGAAATGGGCGAACCCGCGACCTATTCGCACCTCAGCGCCAATCCCGACGCGGCGGCGCTGCCAGAGGGCAGCGCCGCGCCATGCCTTGATTGCCGCGACAGCTACGGCGTCGCCGCACGCATGCGCGCCGATCGCGAAAGCCGGATGAGCGATGAATTTCGTGAATTGGGCGCCGTGGACCTCGATCCGCCAGTGCCCAGTGAACCCGATGACGACTATCGCTACGGCGGTCGCTTTACCGACCCGCCCCCTCGCGAGACGAGCGGCCGAATGCCGGTTGCGTCCTCCACCGTGGCGGGCGTCAAGCCGCCGGTGGAAGAACCCTCCACGCTACCAAATATTTATTGACCGCTTAGCGCGGCTGCGGCGCGACCGGCTTAGCGCAACGCGTGGTGTCGCCCGCCTTGCATGCCGTGACATCGGCCTCCCACTTCATCCGCTCTTCGGCTGACATCGCGGCTACCCGGGCCTTTTCCGCTTCATAGACCGCGGTTTCTTCAGCGAACTCGGTCTGGTCATGCGCGACCTGCTGCGCCGCTGCCGATACTTCCTGTTCGTAAGTCGTCGTTTCAGCCTTGGCGCGCGCCGCTTGTTCGGCGTTCAACCGCGCGGTGTTCGACCGTTCCTCGGGCGTGGTGCCATCTGGAAGCTTCTTTTCAGCCGTCGGCGCTTCGGTCGGGGCTGCCGCTGGGGCTTGGAACGCCGCCGCTTGGCCGCTGGCGAACAGCGCCAATGCAGTGGCCGCCGACAAAATCATTCTGCTCATCGAACTGTCTCCTGTAATCCAAAGCTTTGGCCGTCCAACGCTTGGCCGCATAGGGCGTTCCCGCTGACGAATTGACCTCGGCAAGCACACGGGTCATGCTCGCCCGCCGCACCTTGTCCGATCGGACGTCGATTTGCCAGCATCGCCGAAACATCCCCTCAATCGCCCGGTCTTTTTCACGCCGCTCGCGGTCCTGCTCGCCGCAGTGGTGCTCAGCCTGTGGCAAGGCGCCGCAGTTCTTGACGCAGAGACCGCGATCAACGACTGGATCCTGCGCCATTTCTCGCCGCTGTTTGCCTGGTCCGGGCTCGCCTTTTTGGCGCTGCTCGCGGGCATTGCCGTATCGCCGCTGGGTGGGCAGATCATTGGCGGGGCCGGGGCAAAACCTATCCTGACCCGCTGGCGCTGGTTCGCGGTCACCCTCTGCACCACGATCGCCACCGGCATATTGTTCTGGGGCGCCGCCGAACCTTTGTTCCACCTCAACGATCCGCCCGCGATGTTGGGGCTGCAACCCGGCAGCGATGCCACCGCGACCTTTGCGATGTCGACGATGTTCCTGCACTGGACGCTGACGCCCTACGCCATCTACACCGTCGCAGGGCTCGCCTTCGCGCTCGTCTATTACAATCGCCGCGAACCGTTCAGCCTGTCATCACTGTTCGTTCCGCTGATCGGGCAGCGCGCGCACGGGCCAATCGGCACGATGATCGATATCGTCTGTCTGTTTGCTCTTGTCGCGGGGATGGCAGCATCACTAGGCGCAGGTGTCTTGGCGCTCGCTGGCGGGATCGAAGGGCTCGGACAATTCAGCGGCGGCGCTCCGCTGCGATGGGCGATCGCCGGGTCGATCGTCGTCACCTTCATTCTGTCGGCCGCACTCGGACTACACCGGGGCATTGCGCGCCTATCGCTATTGAACGTCTGGCTTTTCGCTGCCGTCCTGCTTTTTGTCTTCATTGCGGGCTGGACTGGACGGCTTCCGGCTCTCGCGATATCTGGCGTCGTCGACTATGCCGCGACCTTCGTGCCGCGCAGTCTGGGCCAAGACGTCAATATCGACTGGCATCGCCAATGGACGATCTTCAACTGGGCAAACTGGTTCGCCTGGGCGCCGGTGACCGCTTTGTTCTTGGGCCGCCTTGCATTGGGTTATACTGTTCGGGGGTTTATTCTGTTCAACCTGCTGCTGCCGGCGCTGTTCGGGGCGATCTGGATGATCATCATCGCCGGTACGACGATCGGCCTCGACCAGCAGTCGGGCGGCAACCTCTATGCCATTTTGACCAGCTCTGGCCCGGATCCACTGCTCTATCGCCTGTTCAGTGAGCTGGGCGGCGGCGTGGTCGTCCTCATCTTGTTGATTGCTGCAATTTTTCTATCCTACGTCACCGCGGCGGACAGCAATATTTCGGCGATGAGCGGGCTTTCTACGCACGGCATTTCGCCCGACACGCCGGAAGCACCGCTCGCGGTCAAAGTCGTGTGGGGCGCAACGGTGGGCCTTGTCGCCACGATCCTCGTCGCATCGTCGGGGATCGACGGCATCCGTATGATGTCGGTGCTCGGCGGTTTTCCCGCGCTGTTCGTGGTCATTGGCGCAGCGCTATCGCTGATCGTGATGGCGGTACGGGGACGACATAACGCCGCCCCCGCCCCGTCCTGAGAAAGGGGTCTCAGGACTTACCAGATTTTGGTGCGCTCCTCGGGCTTTAGATAATATTTCGCACCCGCCTGAACGCCGAATGCCTTGTACCAGGCATCGACGTTGCGCACCGGCCCGATGATGCGCCAGCGCGCCGGGCTGTGCGGATCGCTCGCCACCTGCTGCTTGATCGAATCGTCGCGCGCCTTGTCGCGCCACGCTTGAGCAAAGGCGAGAAAGAAACGCTGGTCGCCGGTCAATCCGTCGATCACCGGTGCGGGCTTACCGCCGAGCGAGCGATGATAGGCGTCATAGGCGACCTCCAACCCGGCCAGATCGGCGATATTCTCACCCATCGTCAGGTCGGGGTTTATGAACGCCCCTGGCGCCGCCTCATAGGTCGCATATTGCGCTCCGAACGCCTTCGCCGCCGCGTCGAACTTAGCCGCATCCTCGGGCGTCCACCAGTCGCGCACCGCGCCGCTGGCGTCGATCTTGCGCCCCTGATCGTCGAAGCCGTGAATGATTTCGTGGCCGATCACCGCGCCGATCGCGCCATAATTGACCGCATCATCGACGCTTTCGCTGAAATAGGGTGCCTGCAAGATGCCCGCCGGAAACACGATCTTATTCTCCAACCCGCCATTATAGGCGTTCACTTCCTGCGGGTTCATCGCCCATTTCTTGCGATCAACCGGCTTGTTCAGATCGCCAAGCGCATAGGCATATTCGAACGCCGAACTGCGCTTCACATTGCCGTACAGATCGGTGGGATCGATCTTCAGCGCCGAATAATCGCGCCATTTGTCGGGATAACCGACCATCACGTCCATCTTCGCCAGCTTGGCCAGCGCGGCATCCTTGGTCGCGGGCGCCATCCAGCTGTTGGCCCGAATGCGATCACCCATCGCCAGCTTCAGGTTGGCGACCAACGTCTCCATTTTTGCCTTCGCACTCGCCGGAAAATATATCTTCGAATATGTCTCGCCAACCAGTTCGCCCAGGCTGCCATCGACCAGGCTGAGGCCGCGCTTCCACCGCGGCCGTAATTCGCTAACCCCGCTCAGCACCTTGGAATATTCGAAGCGGCTGTCGACAAACGCCTTGGACAGATAGGGCGCGGCGCTGTCGACCACATGAAAATGCTGCCACAGCTTCAACGTCGTCAACGGCGTCTTCGCATAAAGTGCCGAGATGTCGCGGATCGCCGTATTCTCGTTGACGATGATACGCTTTTGCGGATCAATGCCAGCGCCCGCAAACCACGCAGCCCAGTCGATCCCCGGTGCGTAAACGGCAAGCTCAGCCGATGACATCGGATTGTTGATCTTCCCGATGTCCCGCCGATCCGCAATCACCCAACTCGCTTTGGCAATGTCGGTTTCAAATCCCATGATTGCATCGGCGGCGGCCTCGCTACCAGCCGGGTCGATACCGGTCATCGCCAGCGTGCGAACGATATAGGCGCGATAGGCATCACGCTGCGGTTTGAACTTGTCATCCAGATAATATTCGCGTTCGGGCAGTCCCAACCCGCCCTGTCCCATCCACAGGACATTGGTGGTCGGATCGTTGGTATCGGCATAGGGCTGTCCGCCAATAACCGACGCGCCAAATCCGGCTTGCGTCGTGCCCATGTAGCGCGCCATTTCCGCATGATCCTTGATCACGAACACGCTGCGAAGATCCTCGGCTAGCGGCTTGGCACCCAGCCCGTCGACCCGTGTCTCGTCCATAAAGCTTTGGTACAGTCCGCCGACCTGGCTCGTCGCGGACGCCCCAGCGACCAAGTCGCGAAGCTGGCGCTGAGTGAGGTTGTAAACGTCGTATCCGACGCCCGCCGAACCCTGGTCGGCAGGGATCTCGGTGCGGGCGAACCAGGTCCCATTGGCATATTTGTCGAAATCGTCGCCCGGCTTGACCGACGTGTCGCGCGCATCGAGGTCGACGCCCCATTTGCCGAAGGTGAGCGCTTTCACCGATGAATCGTCGACATCGCCTGCCGCTTCGCCCGTCGCCGCCGTCATCCCCACCGGTCCGACCGCGTCGTGCGCCATCGCTGGCGCTGCCAAGACAGCGGCGATCGCCAGCGACGCTGCTCCCAAAAATCCCTTGCTCATTCCCCGTCTCCCTGGTGCCCCGGGCCAATCCGAAAAGGATTGACACCCTGGCCCGACTGTCGGCCTGGCCCGACTTGGCGTCAAGCGAGGTGTCAACCGCTGGTCGAAGCCTTTGGGATGTTGGTGGAAAGTTGGCGCATTGCGGGTGGTCTCCGCGCACCCTATCTAGAGGGCAATGCCGGGCCGAAACGCCCCCTTGCGCCACAAGAACAAATCTGGAACACACCCCTCCCATGAGTCTCACCCACATTTCCGTGCGCGGTGCGCGCGAACACAACCTCAAGGGCGTGAACGTCGACCTGCCGCGCGATGCGCTGGTCGTCATCACCGGCCTGTCGGGCAGCGGCAAATCGAGCCTGGCCTTCGACACCATCTATGCCGAGGGGCAGCGTCGGTACGTGGAATCCCTCTCCGCCTATGCGCGCCAGTTCCTGGAGATGATGCAAAAGCCCGATGTCGAGCATATCGACGGGCTGTCGCCGGCAATCAGCATCGAGCAGAAGACGACGTCCAGAAATCCCCGGTCCACCGTCGCAACGGTGACCGAGATTTACGATTATATGCGTCTGCTGTGGGCGCGCGTCGGCATCCCCTATTCGCCCGCGACCGGCGAACCGATCGCTGCACAGACGGTCAGCCAGATGGTCGATCGCGTGATGGACCTGCCAGAAGGCACCCGCGCCTATCTGCTCGCCCCCGTCGTGCGCGGGCGCAAGGGCGAATATAAAAAGGAACTGGCGCAATGGCAGAAGGACGGCTTCACGCGCGTCCGCATCGACGGCGAATTTTACGAGATTGGCGAGGCGCCTGCACTCGACAAGAAGTACAAGCATGACATCGAAGTCGTCGTCGATCGCATCGCGGTGCGTGAGGGGCTCGGCACACGGCTCGCCGACAGTTTCGAGACCGCGCTGAAACTCGCCGAGGGGCTCGCCTATGTCGATCTGGCCGATGGCCCGGTGCCGGGGCGCGAGGAGGAAGACACCGGGGGCGCGATGAAGGGCGCAGGCATTCCCGCGAACCGCCTGATCTTCTCCGAGAAATTTTCCTGCCCTGTTTCGGGCTTCACGATCGCCGAGATCGAACCGCGGCTGTTCAGTTTCAACGCGCCGCAGGGCGCCTGCCCCGCGTGCGACGGGCTCGGCGAGCGGCAGGAGTTCGACCCCGACCTGGTCGTCCCCAACCATGCGCTGAGCCTGAAAAAGGGCGCAGTGGTGCCGTGGGCGAAATCGAACCCGCCCTCACCTTATTATATGCAGGTGCTCGAAAGCCTGGGCAAAGCCTATGGCTTCGACCTGACGACGCCGTGGCAGGATCTGCCCGGCGAGGTGCAGCTGATCATCCTGTATGGCAGCGGCGGCAAGCCGGTCGAGCTGACCTTCAAGGACGGGCGCCGCAGTTACACGACGCACAAGGCGTTCGAGGGGGTCATCGGCAACCTCAACCGCCGCCTGCTCCAGACCGAGAGTGCGTGGATGCGCGAGGAGCTGTCGAAGTATCAGACGCCGCAGCCGTGCGAGACGTGCCACGGCGCCCGCCTGCGCCCCGAACCGCTCGCGGTGAAGATCGCGGGCGAGGACATCAGCATGTCGGCGCAGCGTTCGGTCGCCGATGCGCTGGCGTGGTTCGGGACGCTCGAGGAGAAGCTGAACGACACACAGCGCCAGATTGCCAAGGCAATCCTGAAAGAAATCAACGAGCGGCTCGGCTTCCTCAACAATGTCGGGCTCGATTACCTCAACCTCAACCGCACCAGCGGGACGCTGAGCGGCGGCGAGAGCCAGCGCATCCGGCTGGCGTCGCAAATTGGGTCTGGTCTCTCGGGCGTGCTCTACGTTCTCGACGAACCGAGCATCGGCCTGCACCAGCGCGACAACGACCGGCTGCTCGCGACGCTGAAACGCCTGCGCGACCTCGGCAACACGGTGATCGTCGTCGAGCATGACGAGGACGCGATTCGCCACGCCGATTATGTCGTCGACATGGGCCCGGGCGCGGGGCTGCACGGCGGCGAGATCGTCGCCGAAGGCACGCTGGAAGAGGTACTGAAAAGCGACAAGAGCCTGACCGCGGCCTATCTCAACGGCACCAAGCGCATCGAGATTCCGAAGCACCGCCGCAAGGGCAATGGCTTCGACCTGGTGCTGAAGGGCGCGCGCGCCAACAACCTCAACAATGTGACCGCCAAGATCCCGCTCGGCACCTTCACCTGCGTCACCGGCCTGTCGGGCAGCGGTAAGTCGAGCCTGATCATCGACACGCTTTACGCCAGCGCGGCGCGGGTGCTGAACGGGGCGCGGATGATCGCGGGGCCGCACGACAGCCTGAAGGGGCTGGAGCATTGCGACAAGGTGATCGACATCGACCAGTCGCCGATCGGCCGCACCCCGCGCAGCAATCCCGCGACCTACACCGGCGCCTTCACGATCATCCGCGACTGGTTCGCGGGGCTGCCCGAAAGCCAGGCGCGCGGGTACAAGCCGGGTCGCTTCAGCTTCAACGTCAAGGGCGGGCGCTGCGAGACCTGCACCGGCGACGGGCTGATCAAGATCGAGATGCACTTCCTGCCCGACGTCTATGTGACGTGCGAGACGTGCCACGGCAAACGCTACAACCGCGAAACGCTGGAGGTGAAGTTCAAGGGCCACAGCATCGCCGACGTGCTCGACATGACGGTCGAGGATGCGACCGAATTCTTCAAGGCGGTGCCGTCGATCCGCGAGAAGATGGCGATGCTGGTGCGCGTCGGGCTTGGCTACATCAAGGTCGGGCAGCAGGCGACGACGCTGTCGGGCGGCGAGGCGCAGCGGGTGAAGCTGGCCAAGGAATTGTCGCGGCGGTCGACCGGGCAGACGCTGTATATCCTCGACGAGCCCACCACCGGGCTGCATTTCGAGGATGTCCGAAAACTGCTCGAAGTGCTCCAGCAACTGGTCGAACAGGGCAACAGCGTGATCGTGATCGAGCATAATCTGGACGTCATCAAGACCGCCGATTATATCCTCGACCTTGGCCCCGAGGGCGGGGTGAAGGGCGGCGAGATTGTCGCGAGCGGCACGCCCGAACAGGTGGCGAAGAACCCGCAGAGCTTTACGGGGCAGTATCTGGCGCCGATGCTGAAATAGCGGCGGATAATTCCCCGTCACACCCCACTCTCATTTCCGTTCGTGTCGAGCGTAGTCGAGACACGCCGCGTTCGCGCTCGACTCCACGTGTCTCGACTTCGCTCGACACGAACGGAACTTGGGCAGTTGTGGTATCGAGGTTGAAACAGGTCTTACCGCCCTTCCCCGCACCGTAGCCCGTCCCCAGCTCCCATCATGACCCGGTGCATTCCCCGCCGTTCCGGCCCTCGCCGCGCGCCGCTAGGCTGACCGCCTTTGCGCGAAGGAACGGACCCCGATGGCGACAGGCAAATCGATATTCGGCAAAGCGATCGGCTTTGCTGCGGGCTTACTCGGCGCGGGCGCCGGCGATGCCGCGGCGCAGACCACCGATGAAACCGCCGCAAGAGCGCAGGCCGAGGCCGAACATGAGCGCATCTTGCGCAGCCTGCGGCTGGTCGTCCGCGACGCGGGCTATGCCGCGCATCGCAACTGGATCCTCGCCGACCGCGGCGCCCAACCCGACGATGTCATCTTTACCACCCCTTTTGCCAAGGGGCTGGAGCTGATCCTCGTCGCCGACGAGCCGACCACCAGCAAGCCGTGGATGCTGCGCGACCTGAACCTGTACAAGGTCACGCAGGACGAGATCATGGCGCTCGGCCGCCGTCAGGTGCTGGCGATCCTGCCCTCGCTGCCGCCCGCGGAGGCGGTGGCGGGCGGTGTCGTCATGGTGCCGAAGGCCGATTATCTGGCCAGCCTGTTGCTCGCCGACGGGTGGGACGAGCTGGACGCGGCGCTCGGCGGCAACCTGCTGGTCGCGGTGCCGTCGGACGATGTACTGATCGTCGCCGACGCGCGCGCGGCGGACATGGGGACCAAGCTGCCCGCCTTTGTCAAAGCGCAGCATGACGACGCCAACCGGTCGGTGTCGCCGCTGGTCTATCGGCGGCAGGGCGGCGCGTGGGTGGCGGTGGAGTGACCCTCTTCTGAGCGTCATTGTTCCCGTTCGGGTTTGGGCCGACCCGCCTGGTCTAATGCCACACCGCCGACAGCGGGTAGAGCGCGATCAGCCAGGTTAGGCAGCCGAGCACCACGCGGCGGTCTTTTGCAGCGATCGCCAACAGTGCGACGGGGAAGAAGCTCCACGCGATGATGACGGCGCGCAGGCTGGTCGGGGCCGGCAAGCCGCCCAGCCAAGTGACGACGGCCATCAGCGCGACATTGCACAGGAACACGCCGCCGATCACCTTGCGGCGGTGCTGGTCGAAATGGGCATTGAGGTCGCCCCATCCTTCGGGATCGTCAGGGAACACCAGCGAAGCCGCGACATAATAGACGGCGGTGACGATGAAGCCGCAGAACAGCACCGGCCAGTTCAGCGGCAGCGCGTCGCGCACCGCCCAACCGTACATCCAGAAGGTGACGACGTCGCACGACACGAACAGCCCGAGCAGCGCGGTCGGCCAGCCGATACGGACGCGGTGGCTGGCCTTGAGCGCGCGCGCCAGCCCGCCCAGCCCCTCGGCCAGCGCGAGGCCGAGGATCAGCCCGAACAGCGAAAAGATGAATTCAAACCCGCTCATATGGCCCCCCGGCGCGACACCCCTGTTACCCCGGCGCGATCCGGGGTCGATCACCCTGCCCTATCCGAACGCGGCGCCCGATCAAGCCCGCGCGCGCCGGACCAGCGGGCGCGCGGGCGGCGCGGCGCGCCAAAGTTCAGTAAAGTTCAGCCTTACGCGCTGAAGTGCCGCGGCCGTATTCCCGACGGAGCAGCGCCGCGCGTCGGCGCCGCGCGCGCATCGGCGGCATAGCGCGTATCGATGATTTGAAAGAGCCGGGATGAAGGCTGGCACAGCGAAATAATGTAGGAAAGCGGTTATTTTCCTACATCGTCACCCGTCCCCGATTCCCGTGCTCGTCACCCGGACGGGATCGGGGTCGCGCTTTGAGCCGCCGGTAGCAAGAAGGAATCTCACGCAAAGGCGCGAAGGCGCGAAGGGGGCGGTCTCAGGCGCAACCGTGGTGCAGAAGCCTGACGTTTCGATTTGGCTGCCGGACTTTGTCCGGCCATCAAATGGCAAAGGTTAACTGGTTCACGTCGTCGGCGGCCCGGAGCCGCAATCTTTGTGCCTTTGTGTCTTTGTGTGAGATATTTGTTTCTCTTTCTCTCTTCCTTCTTCGCGCCTTTGCGCCTTTGCGTGAGACCCTTCTATCCCACCACCCGCGCCGTCACATCTTCGCCCGAGAAAATCCGCATCACCGGCGGCTGCGGCGAGAGGGCGCGCATTTCGGCGACGAAGGCGCCCGATGCGGGGACCGCGAAGTGGGCGCGCACCGCGGCCATATCCACCCACTCCTCGACAAAGACGAGGCGGTCGGGTTGTTCGACATCGATATGGCAGTTGTGCGCCAGACACCCCGCCTCGCCGCGCGACCGCGCGCTATGCTCGGCGCCGAGCGCTATCATACGCTCGCGATGCTCGGGGGTCAGGATGACGTGGCCGGTGATGAGGATCATTTAATCGCCGAATTGTGCAAGGTCATATCAGAGACCGAACCATACCTGAAAACTCTTGATCGATCTGGCATCGTCGATTGAGGTCGGCCTCCAAAAGCTCTCTAAGAATTGGGTTGCCGCACTGAATAATTCGATTCTTTAAATGATTGATCTCGACTATCTTTTCCACTTTACGTTCCATCAGATCGTTTCGACCGCGATCGAGTTCTAAGCGACGAACACCGATCTCCGCGCCGACGTCTCCCGCCGCGCTAACAACGACCGGACCGTGGTGCGCGATCCTAGCTTCAATATCTGGCAGATACGGATCAAGAAAGGGATCTGAGACAGTATCGTAAGCCCCTTTTCTCCTATTACATTCAGTGCAGGCTATCGTAAGGTTGGTCCAATCGAAATGGAGATATTCGTACAGAGATGATGGCGCCTTATGTTCCACGTCACCCGGCGTATTGTGCCCAATTTTGCTTTCACAATAAATGCATTTGTGCCCGGTTTCCGTTAGCAAAGAGTTTTTAATTTCGGGATGTCGGTATCTGTATCTCGCAGTCGCATTACCCTTGTCGGCCAAGTAGGCCGCTTGCCATTCGTTCTTATTCTCGGTCAGAACCTGAGGCTCCGCTCCTTTCTGGTGATGGCGCATCTTAAGCCTCGAAATCAACAAGTGCGTCTGCCAACCCCAGCCTAGCTAGCTCTTGCATAATGTTTGCACCCCTGGCTTTGGGGTCATCACCAAGCGCTGGATCAGAAAGAATCTGCTGTATTCGAGCAGCAACCCACGCGGGCAAGTTAGAATCCACGTTGAGAACTTCTCTCAGAACTTGATTGGGAGTACCAGAAAGCTCTGTTGTCTCCAATCTACATGAAATTACTCTCTTATTTTCGTTGTAAATTAGTCCATAAACGTTGGCTTCTGGGAAGCTGGTGATAATAAACGGGCTATGAGTCGCAACGACGATTCTAGAATTAGGAAATGCCTGCGCAAGATTTGGCAACAACAACCTTTGCATACTAGGATGAAGGTGATTCTCTGGCTCATCTATAACAATAGTGAAAACAGGGTTTGCTGATTGAAACATCGTAAGCTGCCACGCAATTCCGAATAGCGCATTTACACCTCCCGACATTGCATCTAAGCTAAAATCACCTGTTCCAGTAACCAGAACGACGTCACCGGAGCGTATCTCTAGCCTTCTAAACTCAAGTTGGCTAGGAAGAATAATCGAAAGTACCCTTTGCAAACTTTCAAATGTTTTCTTATAATCTGGATTTGGAAGTACGGACTCGTTCCCTTCACCAAATACAGCTAATGCAATTATAGATTGCTTCTGAACTGTACCAGGATTTCGAATATTTTGACTTCCGAACGCCTGTATCATAAGATTTTGGTACTCTTGATACTGCTGCTGCGATGAAATCGGGTTGGTTGGAATGCTCTGAACTGGGCTATGAATAGCCTGCGGCCGGTGAGATGGAATGTACAATCCTGATACGGGTTGCAATCCAGAGTATTTCAAAGAATAATTTGATGAGACTATCTTATCAGTGACAATATTACACTGATTTCCATCATCATAATCGATTCTTCCGATCGTAACCTTTCCATTTGCAGACTCTTCGTCGTAAATTATGCTGTCTTCATATATATCGGACCAAATAGCTCGCAGGCGACGGCTGGCTATCCGCGGCGTTGACACGAACGAGAGGTTCCAGCCGAAATGCTGAGTAAGTATGTTGAGCAGAGAGGTTTTTCCGGTTCCGTTGCTTCCGGTCAAAACAGTGATCTGCTTGCTCAAATCGATGTCTATTCTGTGAAACTGGCGCCAATTGCCAATCTCCAACGTCCTAAAAAGCGCCATAGCTGTCCCCTCACGTTCGCAAATTGCCACACTTCAAACTAGACGTCGAGGGCATGGATCTGCGCCACTCCGCCTTCATGACACTTCCATGACACTCGCTGTCACAAACACGTCACACAAAACCCCCAAATGGCGCTCAGCGAGTCGCCGCGGGGGTGGCGGCTTGGTTCGGTAACGACCCCCATCAACAGGATTTTCCATGGCTCAGAAATTCGCGCCCCGCACCCTTGGCGTCGTTGGCGCCGCCGTGTGCGCGCTGGCGCTTTCCGCCTGTCAGGATCAGGCTTCGTCGGGTGGCGGCGCGCGCGATTATATCAGCGCCGTCGGATCGTCGACGGTCTATCCCTTTGCCACCGCGGTCGGTGAGAAGTTCGCCGAAGCGACGGGCAACAAGACGCCAAAGATCGACAGCACCGGCACCGGTGGCGGTTTCGAGCGTTTCTGTTCGGGCGTCGGCGGCGACACCCCCGACATCGCCAACGCTTCGCGCCGGATCAAGAAGAAGGAATTCGACAGCTGCGTCGCCAATGGCGTCAAGGACATCGTCGAAGTCCAGATCGGCATCGACGGCATCGCGCTGGGCGAAGCGACGCGCGGCCCCGGCTTCAAGCTGACCGAAGAAGATGTATATAAGGCGCTGGCCGCCAACCCCTATGGCAAGCCCAACACCGCCAAGACGTGGAAAGACGTCAACCCGGCGCTGCCCGCCGTCGCCATTTCGGTGTTCGGCCCGCCGTCGACCAGCGGTACCTATGACGCGTTCAAGGAGCTGATCCTGGGCCGCGGTTGCGATGCCAATCCCGAGATGAAGGCGCTGAAGGACAGCGACAAGGACAAGCATGAAGCGACCTGTACCGCGCTGCGCGGTGCGCCCTTCTATGTCGAGCAGGGCGAGAATGATAACCTGATCATCTCGAAGCTGGACAAGAACCCGACCAGCCTGGGCATTTTCGGCTTCAGCTATCTCGATGCGAACAAGGGCAAGATCAAGGCGGTGCCGATTCAGGGCGTTTCGCCGACCTATGCCGCGATCGCCGACGGCAGCTATCCGGGTTCGCGCCCGCTGTTCATCTATATCAAGAAGGCGCATGTCGGCGTCGTCCCGGGGCTGGCCGAATTTGTCGCCGAGTTCCTGAAGGGCGCGGGCGACGGCGGTTATCTGAACAGCAAGGGCCTGATCGTGTCGCCGAAGCCGATCGCGGACGCCGCGGCGGCGAACGGCACCGGCATGACCGCGCTGAACGGCGCCGAGCTGAAGTAAGTTTCCCCCCGCTGGTGACCGGGGCGGGTTTCGGCCCGTGCCGGTCACCGGTTTTTTGATCGTCATTGCGAGGAGCGCAGCGACGCGGCAATCCCCAGCCATCGGCACAGCAGGATGCCAGCTGGAGATTGCTTCGCTACGCTCGCAATGACGGGAATGGTTTGATGAGGACTGCGTGACCTTCAACGCCGCCGCCCTTTTGCTTTTGATTGCCGGCCTTGCGCTGATCGGCTGGCTGGCTGGTCGCGCGCGGTCGAACCTGCTTGCGGGGCGCGCGGGGACCAAGCTGCATTCGCGGCCGCAATATCATGGCTGGTACGTCGCGCTGTGGCTGTTCGCCCCCGCCGCGCTGTTCCTGGCCGTGTGGTCGTCGGTGTCGCCGGGGCTGATCACCAACGAAGTCTTGGCCGACGAGGCGGCGCAATCGCTGCCGTCGTTCGGGTTCGAGCGCGGCGCGATCTTGTCCGACGCGCGCAGCGTGGCGCTGGGCAAGCAGGACGCGGTGCGGTTGCCCGCCGCGGCGCCACTGGTCCAGCCCTATGCCGATGCGGCGCATAAATATGCGTGGATCGGCATCGCGGCGATGCTGGCGCTGGCGCTGGCGGGCGGGCTGTACGCCTTTACCCGCATCAAGCCCGATTTCCGCGCGCGGACGCGGGTCGAGCGGATCGTCATGGCGTTCCTGCTGCTGGCGTCGCTCGTCGCGATCCTGACGACATTCGGCATCGTGTTGTCATTGCTGTTCGAATCGATCCGCTTTTTCCAGCTGGTGTCGCCGCTGGAGCTGTTGTTCGGGACCAATTGGGCGCCGCAGAGCGGGGCGCCGGTCGACGATACGTTCGGCGGCATTCCCTTGTTCTGGGGCACGGTGCTGATCGGCGCAATCATCGCGATGATCGTCGCGATCCCGATCGGGATGATGACCGCGGTGTATCTGACCCAATATGCCGCGCCGGTCGTGCGCCGCTGGGTCAAGCCGATCCTGGAGATTTTGGCGGGGGTGCCGACCGTCGTGTACGGCTATTTCGCCGCGCTGACCGTCGCCCCTGCCCTGCGCGAATTTGCGGTGATGCTGGGCATTCCGAACGCGTCGACCGAAAGCGCGCTGGCGGCGGGCATCGTGATGGGGGTGATGATCATCCCGTTCGTGTCGTCGATGGCCGACGACAGCATCAACGCGGTGCCGCAGGCGATGCGCGACGGATCGCTGGCGCTGGGCGCGACGCCGAACGAAACGATCCGCCAGGTGCTGATCCCCGCCGCGCTTCCGGGCGTGATGGGCGGCATCCTGCTGGCGGTCAGCCGCGCGATCGGTGAGACGATGATCGTGGTGATGGCGGCCGGCCTGTCGGCGAACCTGACCGCGAACCCCTTTGCCAGCGTCACCACGGTGACCGCGCAGATCGTCAAACTGCTGACCGGCGACCAGGAATTCGACAGCGCCAAGACGCTCGCCGCCTTTGCGCTGGGGCTGGTGCTGTTCGTCGTCACCCTGCTGCTCAACATCGCCGCGCTGCGGATCGTGAAGAAGTATCGCGAAGCTTATGAATAAGCCCACCAATCCCACCGACTGGAAAGGCGCGGCGATGCAGAAACGCATCGCGGGTCGCTACGCCGCCGAACGCCGCTTCAAGTTTATCGGGCTGGGCGCGGTGCTGCTGTCGGGCGCGTTCCTCGCGTTCCTGCTGTTCGTGATGGTCGGCAACGGCGCGCGCGGCTTTACCTATACCAATGTCGCGGTGCCGATCGATTTCAAGGCGATGCCGCTGACGATCGACAAGGCGCGCCTTAGCGATGCCGACGCCGATCAGGCGATCGCGAGCGCGGGGCTGGCCGACATCGTCGCCTTTGCCGCCGACGAGGCGCTGGGCGAAGGCGGGTCCGAGCTGATTAGCGAGAATGCGTGGAAGGAAGTGCGCAGCGCGATCAAGGACGATCCCGCATTGCTCGACGGCAAGACGGTGTTCGAACTGCCGACCGCGAGCGCGGTCGACATGGCGGCGAAGGACGGCGCGGCGGGCGCGCTGGGGGCGCAGGTCGACGCGCTGGAGCGCGACGGCAAGCTGTCGACGGGCATCCACTGGCCGTTCTTCAAGAATGCCGATGCGACCGATCCGGCGGTGGCGGGGATCTGGGGCGCGCTGAAAGGATCGCTGCTAACGATCTTCATCGCGTTTATGATTGCGTTCCCGACCGGGGTGCTCGCGGCGCTGTATCTTGAGGAATATGCGGCGAAGAACCGCTGGACCGACCTGATCGAGGTGTCGATCAACAACTTGGCCGCGGTGCCGTCGATCATCTTTGGCCTGCTCGCGCTCGCGGTGTTCATCAACTGGTTCGGCATCTGTCAGGCGAGCCCGCTGGTCGGCGGGCTGACGCTGGCGCTGATGACGATGCCGGTGATCGTGATCGCCAGCCGCAATGCGATCAAATCGGTGCCGCCGTCGATCCGCGACGCGGCGCTGGGCGTCGGCGCCAGCCCGGTGCAGGTGGTGTTCCACCACGTGCTGCCGCTCGCCCTCCCCGGCATCCTGACCGGCACGATCATCGGCATGGCGCGCGCGCTGGGCGAAACCGCGCCGCTGCTGCTGATCGGCATGCGTGCCTTTATCGGCGACGTCCCGGGCGGCATCTGCTCGCCCTCGACGGTGCTGCCGATGCAGATCTTCCTCTGGTCGGACGAAGTCGACCGGGGCTTTGTCGAGAAAACCTCCGCCGCGATCATCGTGCTGCTTGTCGTGCTGCTGTCGATGAACGCCTTTGCGATCTATCTTCGCAACAAATTCGAACAACGCTGGTGAATATGACCCACGAAGATTTGACCATCATCGATCCCAAGATGCGGGCGCAAGGCGTCGACGTGTTTTACGGTGACAAACAGGCGATCAACAATGTGTCGATCGATGTCGGCACCGACCTGGTCACCGCGTTCATCGGCCCGTCGGGCTGCGGCAAATCGACCTTTCTACGTTCGCTGAACCGGATGAACGACACCGTCGCCAGCGCCAAGGTGACGGGCCGCATCGAGCTCGACGGCGAGGATATTTACGCGCCGTCGATGGACGTGGTGCAGCTGCGCGCGCGGGTCGGGATGGTGTTCCAGAAACCGAACCCCTTCCCCAAGTCGATCTATGACAATGTCGGCTACGGCCCGCGCATCCACGGCCTCGCGCCCAGCAAGGCCGACCTCGACGTCATCGTCGAACGCGCGCTGGTCCGCGCCGGGCTGTGGGACGAGGTCAAGGACCGGTTACTCGAAAGCGGCACCGCGCTGTCGGGCGGGCAGCAACAGCGGCTGTGCATCGCGCGCGCGATCGCGGTCGACCCCGAAGTGATCCTGATGGACGAGCCCTGCTCGGCGCTCGACCCGATCGCGACAGCAAAGATCGAGGAGCTGATCCACGAACTGCGCGGCAAATTCGCGATCGTAATCGTCACGCACAACATGCAGCAGGCGGCCCGCGTGTCGCAGCGCACCGCCTTTTTCCACCTCGGGACGCTGGTCGAATATGGCAAGACCACCGACATCTTCACGAACCCGAAGCAGGAACGCACCAAGGATTATATCACCGGTCGCTACGGTTAATCCCGCGGGCCGAACAAGGACGAAGTAGATGGCAGTAGTCAACGATCACACCGTCAAGGCTTTCGACGAAGACCT
>JAHJHL010000019.1 GCA_018823905.1 Alphaproteobacteria bacterium | reverse complement strand
CCGTTGCTTCGCCTGCGCTTATGCGCGACAACACCCCTCGGCCTCTAGTTGCAGCTGGATGAAAGATGGGGGTCAGGTCAGATCTTTAGGGAGTACGTCGGCCAGTGTAACTACACCACCGGGACAAACCGTCGTTGCAAAATCAAATCTACGGTCGTGGTCGTGATACTCCCTGACTGTGAAGGTGTAACAACCGGACGGTAAATCGATTTCTATAAACTGATATCCGTTAAACCATTTTCGGCCTGCAAAAACGCTCCCGGTCTGACTGACCACGCAGGAGCCCGTCGCGTCCAAAGTGAACGAAGGACGGGCGGCGTGCATATGCCCAGAGCAAGCCAAATTGAACGCCGAGCGAATTCTAGCGTCGCTCGTCTCTTTGTCGGCTATTGTAAGCCAGTCGAGAGGGTGGTGATGGACAGCAATTTTTACCTCGCATCCTTCCAGTTCTTCTAGCGCGCTATCGATGGCCAACTCGCTGATCACAAGGCGCTGGTAATCAACGTCGTCCGCTTCACCAGTGGCTCGCCAAGCAGAATTCAGGCAAGCAACACCTACGGATCGGCCATGGATATCGACCTTGGCAGTGCGGAAAAACGGACCAGTCTGGGAGATTGAACCTAGATAGGCATCATGCACCGAATAAAAGTTATTCATCCGATCGACTGCTAAGACCTCTTCTTTTGCGCCACGCATGGCACTACGAACAAAGGCGTTGATAGCGTCAGTATCTTTCAATCGTCCGTAAAGCGCATCGTTTATCGTCGGGAGAGATCGCACGTTGTCCCGAGACATGTCGTGGTTTCCAGGCGCAACAAACAGCCGCTCGGTGCCCACCCCCGCTGCTTTTGCCAGCGGCACCAAAAAGTGCTCGAAAGCCTGCATGAGGCCGTCCTCACTGTCGCCCGATTGGGCTAAGTCGCCGCTGAAAATTATCAGATCAGGCCGAAGTGAATGCTCCTTTCCCATATACTCGATATCCGCGAGCATTGCATTCGTCACGATAGACAGGTCGCGGGAGTTTGATTCTGACCAATGTAAATCAGAGGCGTGTAACACGGTAATTTTGGTCATGTTGTCTCCCATTCAACGAGCTAACATTGAAAGTGGCGGAGGATCAAGCGCAGCGTATTGCGTTCGCCAAAGCCTTCATGCTTTTCGGTGAGAATTCTACGGCGCGGTAATTCTGACACCTTATACGAGGGTCAAATGCAGGCGCGCTGGCCGGTGCGTGGCTTGTCAACGTCGAAAATAGCCGCAGCTCGGTAATTGGCCTCAAACGCTGCGGAATTGGGAGTCTCTCTTTACCGAAGGATCTTTTCGTTTTCTGGAACACGCGCTCCATGAAGCGAATAGCGAAAGTGCTTGGAACTCTTGTTCATTCCTAACCATACGACGGACTTAAATCGGCCATCATCCACGGCTTTCTTGAATGCTTCTCCGTGTTTGATCGGTCCTGAAAAATATTCGTGATACTCTTTGGGAATGATATCCCACGCGTCGTAAACCCCTGCGTCTGCGTGGTCGATAAATTCCTGTAAAAGGGCGATTTGATCATCATTTAGCAACATAACAAGACCCTTCGAGCCAATGACAGCGACGATGGTATAATAGGCATTTCGAGCGCGGAAGCTCTGGTATCTTATATGGATAGCAGGAGTTCATGCGGCTCAATCCCGAGCGCATCCGCGATCCTGCCGAGCGCAGCAACAGATGAAGACGGCGATCGAAGCCAGCCCCAATCGGCAGCTTCGTTTCATCATCCCGCTGTTGCTGCTGACCGGCGCGCGCAAAAGGGAGTTGCTCGATGCCCGATGGGAGCATTTTGACCTCGACCAAAGGCGCTGGCGTATTCCACACAGCAAGTCCGGCAAGGCGCGGCATGTGCCATTGTCGCAGTCGGCGCTGGACGTTCTGGCGCAGGTTCCTCGCTGGGATGACTGTGCTTTCGTGGTGCCAAATCCGCGAACCAAGAAGCCATACAAGGACATCTTCTATGTGTGGAACAAGGCGCGGATCGAAGCTGGCCTACCCGACGTTCGCGTGCATGATCTCCGGCACACCGCCGCGAGCAACATGGTGTCGAGCGGACAGTCGCTGTACGTCGTCGGGCAAGTCCTTGGCCATGCTCGCGTGACGACAAGTCAGCGCTACTCGCACCTCAGTCAGGAAAGCCTGCTCGTCGCCGTGGATGCCGGTGCCGCCGCGACCGGGATCGATTGGGCAAAACCCGCAGCTTGACCGTCGTGTCGTTTGTCCAGGCCACCTAGTTAGGGTGGTCTGGGCGGACGGCGGTAGCGATTAAGTCGTGGATCGCCACGTTGCGGCGATTTGAGCTTGTCGCTTCGGGAAACCGTTTCGATGCAGACGCATCACTCCCCCGGCATGGTGTTGGTCGACGAATAATCTTTGAACTTGTCCGTGAAGTTCGCGTGATAGTCATCGACCTGCATTTCGGCATTGTCTGCGGCGTCCGCAGCGGAATCACCTCCTGCGCGGTTGGCAGCCGTGACGGCGGCCTTGAAAGCGGTTTGTTCGGTTTCGCACGCGGATTTGACCGACAGTGAGAACTCACCTTCGCCGACCTTTGCCTCAAGCTGCTTCTTCAGGTGCTCACGCAAGCATTTGGTGAAAGCGGCACGGGTGCTGTCCACGTTACCGGCCGGTGCGGGCGCCATAGCGGCCAAAAGAATTGAAGCAATAAGCATCCTGCGACTCCCCGATTGCAGTTTTGTTGTCGCGTGAAATCTAGCTCAGCTCGATCAAAAAGGGGAGCAGCATTTTGCGGGTTCTGATCGATCTTTTCGCGCCCTCGCCAAACGCTTGCAACTTTCGGCCGGTCTGCGCGATGATGAAGATAAGTCCGTGTCTTTAGGTTGCTCCCAGCCAGCCGATGTGTCTGGCTTGATGGGTGTCCGGCTTCAGCTTCCGTTCCCCCCTTCGGCGCTGAGCCGGGCACCAATCCTATTTCGCACTCAGGCGAGGCGAGGGGTTTGCCAAGGCGCAATCACGTCGCTCCGCCGAAAACCGAAGTCAGGACAGGGTGGGTAGGCGCTGGGTTCTGTCCCGGCCGGAACACAAAAGTAGAGCGACTGCCTTGAATTTCTTGGGAATCTCGAAAAGACTACCTCATCTGGTGCATATCAGCCCATGGGCCGCGACGCTGGGGTTGCTGGCGGGCGCGGCGCGGTTGCTCCCCAGCGGCGCGCCGCTGATCCTCTACGGCCCCTATGTCGAGCCCGATGTGCCGACCACGGACAGCAATATTGCCTTCGACGCCAGCCTCCGCGCACGCGATCCGGCATGGGGGCTGCGTAGCATCGATGACGTCAAGGCGGCAGCCGCCGCCGCGGGCCTGACGTTCATGGAACGCCGCGTGATGCCCGCGAACAACCTCATGCTATTGTTCCGGCACTCGGCCTAGGGGCATCCGCGGTCAAGCCTATCCTTTGCTGGATTGCGCGACGGGACGCTGGTAATTTTCCGGCGTGATGTCCAGTCGTTCGATGCGGGGCGTTGCCTCGCGGCGGCGCATGTTCGTGCCCGTTGCGTCTTCGGTCCAGCGCGCCGTCAACGTATAGCGTTCAATCATGTAGAAGCCGGGATTGGCGTCGTTGTCGGCCCGGCGGAGTGGTGCATAAACGCGGGTCTGAATCTGCTTGAACACCGGTTTCAGCCATTGCCTAGTGCCTTCGCCCCGCAACATTTCGACATCGCTGACCCGGCCATCGGCGTTGATCCAGAAACCAACGTCCGCCCATTTGCCGACACTGTTGAGTGCGGTCAGCCTCTGCAACGTGTTCGCTTGCGGCTGGTTGTTGCCGAAATCCTCGGTCATGTCGATCCGTTTGATCGGCTCGCTGAACAGCAACATCGGCCGGTCAGCGCCGCCGCGGGCAGCAAAATCCTGCAGAATGGCCTCGGTGGATGCTGCCTGGCCAGCCTTGCGATCCATGCGGGCCATGATCACTTTTGCAACCAGTCCGAAGTCCTCCGTACCAGGCAACGGATTGTTGATGATCTCGTTCAGAGTAGAGCGGGCCAGTTTCCGGTCCGATTCCAGCTCGGAAAGGTCGGCAGCCGTTTGAGCAAGAATGGCCTGGCGCAGTTGGGCGAAAACGGCGACGCGATTCTGGCCGTTCGCCCGTGCGTCCTTCTCGACGTTTTTATAGATCCTGCTCGCCTCGGCGGCGAAGCCCAGCTTGGCGCGGCTGTCTCCTACTTCGATTTGCGCAACCATGACGCGCGGATCATTTGCGCCGAGGCCTGCCTTGAGCGTGTCGCGCATGTCGAGAACAGAAAGCTGGAAATTCTTTGCTTCTCCGACATGCTCGGCCACGCGGCTGTTCGCGCGGAACAGATCGGACACATCGACGGGGTATGCCTTTCCATGTTTGCGGTTTCGATCGATCGAGCGAAGCAGCGTCGTGCGCGAATCCTTGTAGCCGCCAGATATCATCTGGTTTTCGGCATGGGCCAGCGTCGCAGCAATGTCTTCGTCGGGCGGACAATTGCGCGCGAGGCAGGCCGCGAGCGCGTCGGACGTGTCCTTCAACGATCGGCCGGTAACGACGATTTCGGCGTCACCGTTGGTCTGGGCCAGCAGCGGCACGGGCGCGGCCGTTGCAAAAAGCAGCAACGCAAGCATCGGGCGGTTGAACATCGGGAACCCCTGTGATGACGGTCTATCGCGAACTGTCGCAGAAAGCCAAGTTTGGACAAATGCCGAATATCGGACAATCTATTGGTTCGCAGTCATAATCGTCATTGCGATCGGGCCAAGGTCAAAATGGCGAGCCGCTACGAAGCTTCGATGAACGACATGATTGCAGGGGTAATTGTACTGGCGCCGGTCAGGTCGAAAATGTGGCGCCCCATGCTCGCCAAAAACCGGATGCTGCTGTTCCTCCGCACCTGACGTTGCTGACAGGGTTGTCGATACGCGCTTTACCTGTCGCCCACAGCCGCTAGCCTTTCCCCAATTGCACGAAAAGATGCGATTCGAGGAGAGAGAGTTCATGCCCCGCGACGTTTCGGAGCTTTTCACATTCGACGAATTCCTGACCCATTGGGCCAGCGAGCGCGCCGACCGCGTCGCGCTGCGCGAGGAAGACCGCGTTTACACCTATGCCGAACTCGACGAAGCGACCGCGAGAGTCGCGTCGGCGCTGTTCGCTGCGGGGCTGCAAAAGGGCGACCGGATCGCGTGGATCGGCAAGAACAGCGACCTCTATTTCATCCTCTTCTATGGCGCCGCGCGCGCCGGGATCGTGATGGCGCCGATCGGCTGGCGGCTATCGCCGACCGAATGGGCGTTCATCGTCAACGACACGCAGGCGAAGATGGTGTTCGCGGGGCCGGGGTTCGAAAATCTGGACGAGCAACTGGCGGGCAAGCTCGACCATGCCCCCACCATCGTCGGTGCCGCCGAGGCGCGGGCGATGATCGATAGCGCAGCGCGGACCGCCTTCGTACCTTCGGGCACCAATGATGCGGTGCTCCAGCTCTATACCTCGGGCACCACCGGCAATCCCAAGGGCGCGGTGCTGTCGAACCGCAACCTGTTCGCGCTGCGCAAACATTCCAGCGATCTCGACATGCCTTATACCAAATGGGACGATGACGAAGCCGTGCTGGTCGCGATGCCGTGCGCGCATATCGGCGGGACCGGGCTGGGCATCATGGCACTTGCCGCCGGATTGCCCGGGATCATCCTGGCCGAATTCAACCCCGACGGGGTGTTCGACGCGGTCGAGCAGCATGGCGTGACACGCTTTTTCATGGTTCCCGCGGCGCTGCAATTTCTGTTGATGCACCCGCGCTGCGCGACCGTCGATTACAGCCGCCTCAAATATATCCTCTATGGCGCCGCACCAATTCCGCTCGAATTGCTGCGCCAGTGCATCCGGATGTTCGGGGCGCAGTTTATTCAGGCCTATGGGATGACCGAAACCACCGGCACCATCTCGATGCTGCCGCCCGAGGATCATGATCCGGCGGGCAATGCGCGGATGCGCTCGGCGGGCAAGCCGTTACCGGGGGTCGAGATCAGGATCCTTGGCCCCGATGGCGAAGAGGTGCCGGTCGGCGATGTTGGGGAGGTCGTCACGCGATCGTCGAACAACATGCTGGGGTACTGGAACCTGCCCGACGCGACCGCCAAGACGGTCAGCGCCGACGGCTGGATCCGCACCGGCGACGCGGGCTATCTCGACGAAGACGGCTATTTGTTCATCCACGACCGGATGAAAGACATGATCATTTCGGGCGGCGAAAATATCTATCCCGCCGAAGTCGAAAGCGCGATTTTCGGCCACCCCGCGGTGCAGGAGGTCGCGGTGTTCGGCATCCCCGACGACAAATGGGGCGAAAGCGTCAAGGCGGTGTGCGTCGCCAAGCCGGGGATGACGGTCGAGGAAGCCGACATCATCGCTTGGGCGCGCGAACGCATCGCGCCGTTCAAATGTCCGCGCAGCGTCGATGTGATCGATGCTTTGCCAAGGAATGCGTCGGGGAAGATTTTACGCAAGGATCTGCGGGCGCCTTATTGGGCGGGGTACGCGCGGATGGTGAATTGAGCGGGGGCTGACGACCAATTGCGGACGTAAAGATCCT
>JAHJHL010000211.1 GCA_018823905.1 Alphaproteobacteria bacterium | reverse complement strand
CGGGATCTTGACCTCGCGTCCTTACGCACCGGCGAGATCCCGGCCTTCGCCGGGATGACGGAGGTTGGGTTCAGCGCGGCCCCTGCATGTTCCGGCTTTCGCCCGGGATGGACACGGTCAGCCCATCCATCGCCTCGGTCAGCAGTATCTGGCACGCAAGGCGGCTCGTTCGGCGTACCCCGGCGGCGAGGTCGAGCATGTCCTCTTCCATCTCGCTCGCGGGCGGCAGGCGGTCGAAATCCTCTTTGCCGACAATGACATGACAGGTCGAACAGGCCATCTGGCCCTCGCACGTTCCTTCAAGCGGCATCATATGCGCCTGCGCGACATCGAGCAGGATGCTGCCGGGTTCCGCCTCGGCCTCGGTGCGCCCCTTGCCATCGGCGTGGATGAAGGTGACGCGCATCAATTGACCCCCTGCAACCGCGCGGCGTCCTTGATCGCGGTTAGTCCGTCGCGCAGTTCCTGCTCGCTGGTATAGCGCCCCCAGCCAAGGCGGATCGAGGCGCGGGCATCGGCCTCGCTTACCCCCATCGCGCGCAGGACGTGGCTGACCTTGCCCGACCCGCTGCCGCAGGCGCTACCGAGCGAGAAGGCGATGTTGCGGGCGTCCGACATCAAGCGCAGTCCGTTCACGCCCGCGCGCCGGATGTTGAGATTGCCATGATAGCGCGCATCGACGGCGCCATTGATCGTCCATTCGGGCAGCATGTCGCGCGCCATTGACCACAGCCGTTCCACATGCGCGGTGTCACTGTCGAACCGCTCGGCCGCGAGCGCCGCGGCGGCGCCGAACCCGGCACACAGCGCGGGCGAGACGGTGCCCGACCGCATCCCCTGTTCCTGCGCGCCGCCGAACATCAGCGGCGGCAGGTCGATGCCATCGCGAATCCACAGCGCGCCAATCCCCTTGGGTCCATGGACCTTGTGCGCCGAGATCGCGATCAGGTCGGCGCCATCAGGGACAGTGACGCGGCCATAGCCTTGCACCGCATCGCAGAGCAGCAGGCTGTTCTTCGCATGCACGGCGGCTGCGAAGTCGGCGACCGGCTGGATCGTCCCGACCTCGTTATTGACCAGCATTGTCGCCACGATGCCATTTTCAGGGATCAGTGCGGGGTCGGGGGGCAGAGCGACGCCGTCACTGTCGACGGGCAGAACGGTTGCGTGCAGTCGCTCCAGACATTGCAGCGAAGCTGCATGTTCGATGCTCAGCCCCGCGACGCCGCCGGGCATGATTTCGGCGCCGCGCAGCAGCGCCCAGTTGAGCGCCTCGGTCGCGCCCGAGGTGAAAAAGACGCGACCGCCCTTTGGAAGCAGCGCTGCGACCTGATCGCGCGCCACCTCGACCGCAGCAGCCGCGGCGCGGCCGCCTTTATGCGTGCTCGACGGGTTGGCGAAGCCATCGCCCTCGCCCGGCCCTTCCAGCCAGCGCAGCATCGCTTCGCGCGCTTCGGGGGCGAGCGGGGTCGTGGCCTGATAATCGAGATATATCATGCGCGGCATCTGCCCCGAAATCCCGTTCGTGTCGAGCGATCCATAGTTGTCGCCCCCGCGAAGGCGGGGGCCGCTAGATGTCTATGCAGCGAGGCCGTGTGCTAACGATGGCGGCCCCCGCCTTCGCGGGGGCGACGGCATCCTTCAACCCCTTATTGCGAGCGATTCGCAAAAGTTGCATCTTGCAACGCACTATCTGTATAGGCGCCACCTTCGCTCCGCCACTCTGCCACTCCGGCGATTCGGCGGTCAGCCACAAAAGATAAGAGGTGCTCCCATGCCCGACGTGATTTTCCCCGGCCCCGAGGGCCGTATCGAAGGCCGTTTCTCGCCCCCGCCGCGCCCGCGCGCGCCCGTTGCGATGATCCTGCACCCGCATCCGCAGGGCGGCGGCACGATGAACGACCGCATCACGCAGGCGATGTACAAAAGCTTCGTCGCGCGCGGCTTTGCCGTGCTGCGCTTCAACTTCCGCGGCGTCGGACGCAGCCAGGGCACGTTCGACAATGGCATCGGCGAACTGAGCGATGCCGCTTCGGCGCTCGACTGGGTGCAGTCGATCCATCCCGAAGCGCAGACGACGTGGATCGCGGGCTTCAGCTTTGGCGCGTGGATCGGCATGCAGCTGCTGATGCGCCGCCCCGAGATTCGCGGCTTCCTGTCGGTCGCGCCGCCGGCGAACATGTACGATTTCAGCTTCCTCGCCCCCTGCCCCTCGTCGGGCATCATCGTCGCGGGCGGACAGGACGAGATCGTGCCGCCATCGGCGGTGCAGAAGCTGGTCGACAAGCTGCGCACGCAAAAGGGCATCACGATCCATCACGATGAGATCCCGCGCGCCAATCACTTCTTCGAGCATGAGCTCGACCAGCTGATGAAGTCGCTCGATAACTATCTGGATATGCGGTTGGCGCCGGATTCGCCGATTCGCTGAGCAAGGCCGTCGCCCCCGCGAAGGCGGGGGCCGCTGGCGGTTTATGCAGCAATGCTGGACGCGGCCGACGGCGGCCCCCGCCTTCGCGAGGGCGACCAAAGCTATTTCACCGGCACCAGCCACACCGCGACATTGGCGAACATCACCAGCGCCGCGACCAGCATCAGCAGCGCGCGGCGCCGGTCGCCCTGGCGAAAGACATAGGCAGCGCCGCCGGTCAGAGCGATCCCGGTGAGCATCAGCACGGATATGACGGTATCTGACATGGCGCAGCTTTATCGGCCGCGTCACAAATTTGCCACCTCGCTTATGGCCAAATCGGGCGGCGTCGCCTAAAGGGCCGACATCGATTCCCTTCCTCCAGCGGGAGCCGCGCCGATGCGCATCGCCATTGCCTCTGACCATGCCGCTTACGAGCTGAAGGCGCTGCTTGCGGACTGGCTACGCGCTGAGGGACATGACGTCGAGGATCTCGGCACCAACGGCCCCGACAGCGTCGATTACCCCGATTTTGGCTATGCGCTGGGCGAAGCGATGGCGGCGGGCCGCGCCGAGCGCGGCGTGGCGCTGTGCGGGTCGGGGATCGGCATTTCGATTTCGGTCAATCGCAACCCCGCGGCGCGCTGCGCGCTGGTGTCCGAACCGCTGTCGGCGAAGCTGTCGCGCGAGCATAATGACGCCAATGTGATCGCAATGGGCGCGCGCCTGACCGGCATCGACATGGCCAAGGCGTGTCTCGCCGCCTTTTTGACCACCGAATTCGCCGGCGACCGCCATGCGCGCCGTGTCGACAAGCTTTCCAATCCGCCCCAACTGGAGACCAGCCGATGACGACCAACACGCTCGACAAGCCCATCAAATCGGCCGGCTACTTCACCGACGGCGTCGGCACCGTCGACCCTGCGGTCGCGGCGGCGATGAAGCATGAGCTGGAACGCGAACGCTATCAGATCGAACTGATCGCCAGCGAGAATATCGTGTCGAAGGCGGTCCTCGAAGCGCAGGGTAGCGTCTTCACCAACAAATATGCCGAGGGCTATCCGGGTCGCCGCTATTATCAGGGCTGCGCCCCGTCGGACGAGGTCGAAACGCTCGCGATCGACCGCGCCAAGCAGCTTTTCGACTGCGGCTATGCCAACGTCCAGCCGCATTCGGGCGCGCAGGCGAATGGCGCGGTGATGCTGGCGCTGACCAAACCCGGCGCGACGATCCTGGGCATGAGCCTCGACGCCGGTGGTCACCTGACCCATGGCGCCCCGCCCGCGATGTCGGGTAAATGGTTCAATGCCATTCAGTATGGTGTGCGCGCCGACGACCATCTGGTCGATTTCGATCAGGTCGAGGCGCTGGCGAAGGAGCATCGCCCTGCCCTCATCATCGCGGGCGGCTCGGCCTATCCGCGCACGCTCGACTTCGCGCGCTTCCGCGCGATTGCCGACGATGTCGGCGCGCTGCTGATGGTCGACATGGCGCATTTCGCTGGTCTCGTCGCGGGCGGCGTCCACCCCTCGCCGATCGAGCACGCCCATGTCGTCACCACGACGACGCACAAGACGCTGCGCGGCCCGCGCGGCGGCATGATCCTGACCAATGACGAAGCGATCGCCAAGCGTATCAACTCGGCGGTCTTCCCCGGCCTGCAGGGCGGCCCGCTGATGCATGTCATCGCCGCCAAGGCGGTCGCCTTCGGCGAAGCGCTGCGTCCCGATTTCAAAGATTATGCCAAGGCCACCGTCGCCAATGCGCAGGCTCTCGCCGGTCGCCTCAAGGCACGCGGCGCCGATGTCGTGGCGGGCGGCACCGATACGCACCTTGCCCTCATCGACCTGCGTCCGCTCGGCGTCACCGGCCGCGACGCCGATGAGGCGCTCGAGCGCAGCGCGATCACCTGCAACAAGAACGGCATCCCGTTCGATCCGCTGCCGCCCGTCAAGACCAGCGGCATCCGCGTCGGGTCGCCCGCCGGTACGACGCGCGGTTTCGGCATCGCCGAGTTCGAGCAGATCGGCGATATGGTCGCCGACGTCCTTGAGGCGCTGCGCGACAAGGGCGAACATGGCGACGCCGATGTCGAAGCCGATGTGCGCGGCCGCGTCCGGGCGCTGTGCGAACGTTTCCCGATTTATCAGGGCTGATCCGATGGCACGCCAACATCCCGAAGAACCGACCCTCGCCGAAGTCACGATCGAAGAGGTCAAGGCGATGGGCAAGCAAGGTCTGGCGCATCCATCGACCAAGCCGGTGCTCACCGGCGGCGCGATTGGCGCTGTCGCCGGGCTTGTCCTGCCGGTGGTCAGCTGGCCCGTCGGGCTGCTCGCGGGCGCCGCGATCGCGCTCTATTCGCGGGTGAAACGCTAACCGATGCGTTGCCCTTATTGCGGCCATGAAGACAGCCAGGTGAAGGACAGCCGTCCGACCGAGGACGGCGCGGCCATTCGCCGCCGCCGTCAGTGCGAGGATTGCGGCGCGCGCTTTACGACCTTCGAGCGCATCCAGCTGCGCGAAGTGTCGGTGCTCAAGGCTGGCGGCGGACGCGAGCCGTTCGACCGCGAAAAGCTGATGCGCAGCATCCAGATCGCGTGCCGCAAGCGCCCGATCGACGGCGCGCGCATCGAACGGCTGGTATCAGGCATCCAGCGCCAGCTCGAAACTTCGGGCGAGAATGAAGTGCAGGCGGCGCAGATCGGCGCGATGGTGATGGAAGCGCTCAAGGGCTTCGACAGCGTCGCCTATATCCGCTTCGCCAGCGTCTATCGCGAATTCACCGAGGCCCGCGATTTCGAGGAATTTGCCTCGTCGGTGACCGAGGCGGCGCACAAGAGTTGACTACCGCGGCCCCGCCCCCGGTCATCGTCCTCGTCCGTCCGCAGCTGGGTGAAAATATCGGCAAGGCGGCGCGGGCGATGCTCAATTTCGGCCTGACCGAATTGCGGCTGGTGGCCCCGCGCGATGGCTGGCCCAATCCCGATGCCGGTCCGGCGGCGGCGGGCGCTGACATCGTACTCGCCGAAGCCAAGGTATTTGGCAGCCTTGCCGAAGCGGTTGCCGACTGCACCACCATCTACGCCACCACGGTGCGCAAACGCGGCGTTATGAAACCGGTGCTGACGCCAGAGGCCGCAGCGCGCGCGGTGCATGCCGATGCCGGACGCTCGGCGTATATCTTCGGCGCCGAACGCTCGGGCCTCAACACCGACGACGTCGCGCTGGCGCACGCTATCGTGACGGTCCCGATCAATCCCAAATTTGCGTCACTGAACCTCGCGCAGGCGGTGATCCTGCTCGCCTATGAGTGGTCGAAACATGCCCCGAGCGAAGCCGAGGGGGGCGTGGCGCTGGCGAGTCCGCCGACGGTGCCGCTCGACCCCGTCGCGCCGCATGCCGAACTGGAAGAGCTGATCCAGCATCTGGTGCGCGACCTCGACGCCAGCGGCTATTTCGTACCGCCCGAACGCACCGAGGCGACGCTCCGCACGCTGCGCACCGCGCTCACCAAGACCGGCTGGTCGCATAATGATATCAGAATGATGCACGGGGTCATTACCGCACTTGGCCGAACGAAAGAAATAAAATAGAGTGGCTTACAACGACAATATTAGGAGTCCTCTCACAATGTTCACCCTGACTCTCGCCCTGGCCCTTGCCGCAGCGACCGCACCCGCCGAATCGCGCGCAGCGAACGATCCGACCGGTTCCACCCAGACGGCGCGCCCTGCGAAGCCAAAAAAGATTTGCAAGACAACCAAAATGACCGGCAGCTCAATTGGCAGGCGTGTTTGCAAAACGGCGGACGAATGGAACGACATGGCCGCTGATGGGATGCAATCGCTTGACGTCGTTGACCAAAGCTTCAAGGCGACAGCCGGAAACGGCGCTGTCGACTGACCGCGGCGACGGCGAGAGCTTTTCGATTTGCGGCTTTAGCGACCCGCCGTCCTGATCTGATCCCATCGGATCATTTCATGGGCGATCGACTGCTCAACCAACTCATTCCAAACTGCACGCAGCCGTTCGGGCGAAAGTCCGGCGGCTGCAGCTTCGTGCGCGACATTGTCTAACACCTGCGCTTTGCGCGCTTCATCACGCACGGTGCCGCGGTCGGACTTGATCCGCGCGGCGGCGTCCATATAGCCGAAGCGGCGGACGAGCAGCGCGACGAGTTCGCGGTCGACCTGATCGACCCCGGCACGGACATCGGTCATCGATTCGCAGGCTTCGGGAGATTTGGCAGCGGTCATGCGCGCTGCCTTTAGCGGTTTTTGCGATGCTGTCGAGGCGCGCAACCAAACGGCGCCGCTGCACTTGACTTTGCGACCCTCCCCCTCTAATCGCGCGCCTTCGCAATGGACCCCGCACCCCGGTGAAGCGGCGGTCGCATATGGTGTCGAGCCTGTCTCGATACCCATATGGTGCGACCCGGGACACGCCGAAATTTCTCGGCACACAGCAAGTTGGAGACGACAAATGTCGAAGCGTCATAGCGCCAAGTATAAACTCGACCGCCGGATGGGTGAAAACATCTGGGGTCGCCCGAAGAGCCCGGTCAACCGCCGCGAATATGGCCCCGGCCAGCACGGTCAGCGCCGCAAGGGCAAGGTGTCGGATTTCGGCATCCAGCTCCGCGCCAAGCAGAAGCTGAAGGGCTATTACGGCGACATCACCGAAAAGCAGTTCAAGAAGAACTATTTCGAAGCGTCGCGCATGAAGGGCGACACCGGCCAGAACCTGATCGGTCTGCTCGAACGCCGCCTCGACGCGGTCGTTTACCGCTCGAAGTTCACCCCGACGATCTTCTCGGCCCGTCAGCTGGTCAGCCACGGTCACGTTTATGTGAACGGCGTGAAGTGCAACGTCGCCAGCCGCCTGGTGAAGCCAGGTGACGAAATCACACTCGGCAAAAAGGCGCAGGAAATGGCGCTGGTCGCCGAAGCACAGAGCCTGCCCGAGCGCGACCTGCCCGAATATCTGGCAATCGACGGTACCAAGGCCACTTACGTTCGCGTCCCGACGCTCGACGAAGTACCCTATCCGGTGAAGATGGAACCGAACCTGGTCGTCGAATTCTATTCGCGCTGATCCGGTTTCCACCGAAACGACTTCATCAAGGGCGGTCCGCAAGGGCCGCCCTTCTTGCATGCGCGCGTTCCGGCTGGCACAAGCCGGTTCATCACGAACAAACCCCAAGGACATTTCATGCTCCGTTTCCCCCGAACGACCGCCGCCGTCGCGGTGCTTTTGACCGTTGCCGCATGCAATGCGTCGGACAAAGTCGCCGCACCCGCCGCCACCACCATCCCCGGCGTCGAAATTCCCGAACTGTCGCTCGCGACGCTGCAGGAGGTGACAAAGGAGCTGTCGCTCGACGCCTATGAAGGCCGCGCCCCCGGCACCCCGGGCGAGGAAAAGACCGTCGCTTATCTGATCAAGAAATATCAGGAAGCGGGGCTGAAGCCCGGCAATAACGGCAGCTGGACGCAAGATGTGCCGCTGGTCGAGATCACCGCGAAGAACGCGACGCCGCTGACCTTTACCGGCGGCAAGACGCCCGTCACCGCGCAATATGCGAAGGACTATGTGGCGTTCAGCTATCGCGTGCAGCCGACGACTACGGTCAAGGACAGCGATGTGGTGTTTGTCGGTTACGGCATCAACGCCCCCGAAAAGGGCTGGAACGACTATGCCGGGATGGATGTGAAGGGGAAGACCGTCGTCGTCCTCGTCAACGATCCCGACTGGCAGACCGCCGAAGCCAAGGGCGAATTCAACGGCCGCGCGATGACCTATTATGGCCGCTGGTCGTATAAATATGAAGAAGCGGCGCGGCAGGGCGCCGCCGCGGTGCTGATCGTCCACGACACCGAACCCGCGGCTTACGGGTGGAACGTCGTCGAATCGAGCAACACCGGCACCCAATATCTGGCCGAGAGCAAGGACGGCGGCGCGAGCCAGACCGTCGCCAACGGTTGGATCCAGCTGCCCAAAGCGCAGGAGCTATTCGCCAGCGCGGGGCAAGATTTCGACGCGCTGCGCGATGCGGCGAAGAAAAAGGGCTTCAAACCCGTCGCGCTGACCGGCGTGAAGGCCAACTTCAGCTTTGACAACGAGATCGCCAAGAAGATGTCGCGCAACGTCATCGGCGTGTTGCCGGGGGCCAAGCGTCCCGACGAATATGTTCTCTACACCGGTCATTGGGATCACCTTGGCCGCTGCACTCCGGTCGCGGGCGACGACATCTGCAATGGCGCGGTCGACAATGCGACGGGCATCGCGGGTCTGGTCACGCTGGCGCAGGCGTTCAACAAGGCGGGCGCGCCCGACCGCAGCATCGTGTTCCTGGCGGTGACCGCCGAGGAATCGGGGCTGCTCGGGTCGAAATTTTATGCCGAAAACCCGGTCTTCCCGCTGTCGCAGACCGTCGGTGGGGTCAATATGGACGCGCTCAACTCGGTCGGCCCGGCGAAGGACATCGTCGTCGTTGGCGGCGGCAAATCCGAACTCGACGCCTATGTCGAAAAGCTCGCCCAGATGGAGGGACGCACGGTCAAGGCCGAACCCACCCCCGAAAAGGGCTTCTACTACCGGTCGGATCACTTCAGCTTTGCCAAGCTCGGCGTGCCGATGTTCAACTTCGGCAGCGGCGACGATCTGGTCGAGGGCGGCGTCGAAGCGGGCCAGAAAGCGTCCGAAGATTATGAAAAGAACCGCTATCACGCGCCGGGCGATGAATATGAGGCGATCACCAACTGGGGCGGCATGATGGCCGACCTGCGCCTCTATTACGCCGCAGGCCGGATGCTGGCGATGACCGAGGCATGGCCGAACTGGGTCGAAGGCGACGAATTCCGCGCTGCCCGCGACAAGTCGCGTGGCGCGGCGAAATAGGTCCTGCGCGCGTCATTGCGAGGAGCGAAGCGACGCGGCAATCCAGAGGTGGCGTAAACCGCCCTGGATTGCTTCGCTTCGCTCGCAATGACGGTACAGAGAAATTGAGGATTTCGACCGCATGACCCCAAAAATGCCCGCCGAATGGGCGCCGCACGAAGCGGTGTGGATCGGCTTCCCCCATCTGGCCGACGAATGGTCGGGGCAGATCGACGCGGCGCGGCGCGATGTCGCGGCCTTTGCCAACGCCGTGCATGACGGCGGGCGCGGCGAGACGGTGCATCTGCTCGTGCGTGATCATGCCAACGCCGACGTTGCCGAGACGCTTGTCGATGAGGGTACGCAGCTTTTTGTCGCTCCCTTCGGCGATATCTGGCTGCGCGACACAGGGCCGATCATCGTCGGCACCGGCACCAGGCGCGAGGCGCGCAATTTCGACTTCAACTGGTGGGGCAACAAGTTCGTGATGCCCGGCGACCGGGAAATCGGGGCAATCCTCGCCGCGCACGCGAACCTGCCGACCCAGCACCTTGATTGGGTGCTCGAAGGCGGCGGCATCGACGTCGATGGCACCGGCCTGTGCGTCACCACCGAGGAGTGCCTGCTCAACCCCAACCGCAACCCGACGCTGACGCGCGAGGACATAGCGGCGCGGCTGCACCAGTCGCTCGGCATCGACCGATTGCTGTGGCTGGGCAACGGGCTCGTCGGCGACCACACCGACGGCCATGTCGACAATCTGGCGCGCTTTGTCGGCGAAGGGCGGCTGGCGCTGCCCGTCGCGGCGGGCGACGACGATCCCAATGCGCATATCTATGCCGACGCGCGCGCGCGCACCGCGGCGTTCGGCGGTATCGAAATCGTCGACCTCCCCTCGCCCGGTCGGATCGAGATCGACGGCGAGGTTGCCGCGGCGAGCTATATGAACTTCTACATCGGCAACAGCGTCGTGGTCGTGCCGACCTATGGCGCCCCGAACGATCAGGCCGCGGTTGACGCGCTCGCTGCCCTCTTCCCCGACCGCCGCGCTGTGGGCGTGCCCGCGCTCGGCATCATCGCCGGCGGCGGCAGCTTCCATTGCTCGAGCCAGCAGCTTCCGGCATAGCGCACCCATGACCCGCACCATCACCGTCGCCGCCTTGCAGCTTCCCCTGCCCGGCCCCGTCCAGCCCAATATCGACGCCGTCTCGGCGCTCGTTGAGCAAGCGGCCGCCGAGGGCGCGCAGGTGATCCTGCCGCCTGAGCTTTTCGAAGGGCCGTATTTCTGCCAGGTCGAGGATGAGGCGCTGTTCGCCTCGGCGCGCCCGACCGCCGAGCATCCAAGCGTCGTCGCGATGCAGGCGCTCGCCGCCAAGCTGAAGGTCGCGATCCCGACCAGCTTTTTCGAGCGCGACGGGCCGCATTATTACAACACGCTCGCGATGATCGGCCCCGACGGCGCGATCATGGGGACGTACCGCAAGAGCCACATCCCCGACGGCCCGGGCTATGAAGAGAAATATTATTTCCGCCCCGGCAACACGGGTTTCAAGGTGTGGGAGGTGTTCGGCGCGCGGATCGGCGTCGGGGTGTGCTGGGACCAATGGTATCCCGAATGCGCGCGCGCGATGGCGCTGATGGGCGCCGAACTGCTGTTCTATCCGACCGCGATCGGCAGCGAGCCCTATGACGCCGACCTCGACACCAGCCGTATGTGGCGCCGCGCAATGCAGGGGCATGCGGTGTCGAACTGTATGCCGGTGATCGCCGCGAACCGCATCGGCACCGAGGGCGACGCGAATTTCTATGGCCACAGCTTCATCAGCGACGAATGGGGCGATTTGACGCAGGCGTTCGGCGCCAGCGAAACTGGGGTGCTGATCGAAACGATCGACCTTGATCGCGCCGCAAAGCACCGTGCCGGAATGGGCTTTTTCCGCGATCGCCGCCCGCAGCTTTACGGACGGTTGGTCGAAGACATCTGACGCCGCAAAACGCGTTCAGCTTTCGAAGCGGCGGATGCTTTCCAGATCGGCACGATCGAGCGGCTGGGTCAGCCACAGCCCGCCGCGCCCGGCGCGCGACCAGCGCACGATGGCACGGCGCTTGACCCCGCCGGGCAGAATCAGGTCAAGCTCCTTGCCAACCTCGAAATGCCCGTCGTGGAGGAAACCCGCACCGTGCTGCGACAGATCGACGAGTTCGATGCTGCCCGTCCCCTCGTCGGTCACCGCTTGCGCGCGGCTATGCACCGGCAGGCGTGGTTGGCGATAACCGGTGGCGCGCTGTTCGGCGGCCAGTTGTTTGAGCACATCGGCGACATCGACTTCCTTGTCGAACGCAACGCCGCAGCGTCCCTCGTCCGACCACACGACTTTGCCGCGCAGCTGCACCGTATCGGACAGCGCGATTTTAAGCTGTTCGCCGACGCTGATCGGCACATCGGCGGCGAGCATCATCCCCCGGTCGGATATGTTGCGGACGCGCCACAGGCCTGCATCACCGTTGCGCATGATCTTTGCGATACGCCACACGGTACGATAGCGATCGGCGCCGCGGCGGTCGCTGTCGGCGGCAGAAAAGTCCTGCTCGGAACTGGGTTCGGGGACGCGATGTTGATTCAGGTCATCCACCATGTTGGAGCGGGTCAGAAACAAGCGATACGTCGCAGCAAATGCTGTAAAATCTGTAGGACCCTGATATCGTATTTTTCATTATTTTTCAACGCCCGTGCAGATCGTAGTTAATGCAGTCGCGGTGAAAGCGACTGAACCCTTGGCCAAGCTTGGTCGCTAACCATGAATAAATTTCGTAATTTGCATGTTTTAACGGTGCCAGCGCGGCGACATTAAGCGCCAGACTGGCGATATCGCGCCTGAAGCGCGTGCCGATCGCGGATCGGGTTCGTCCGATGACGAAAATACGGATGGTGCCCCTGGCCGGACTCGAACCAGCACTCCTTGCGGAACCGCATTTTGAGTGCGGCGCGTCTACCAATTTCACCACAGGGGCCTGTGGGCGGCCGACGAACCGGAACATGATTCCCGGTTGGCGACCGCTGCGGAGGTGCCGTTGCCACAGAAAGGTGGTTTTAGTCTAGTGGATAAGCGGCATGGTGCCTAATAGGACGATATGACCGAAAAGACCAAGGCGTCGCCCATCCCGACCGCGACCACGCGCGCCAAGCCCGCCGCCCCGGCTACGTTCAGCCCAGGCAAGATCGCGATGGCGGCGGTGGTCGTCATCGCGATCATCGGGGTCGCGTGGCTGGCCGTCACCCTGACGCGCTTTTTCATGCTGGTGTTCGCCGCGATCGTACTCGGCGCGATCTTTGATGCGATTGCGGGCTGGCTGGTTGGCCGGACAAAGATGAAGCGCGGTTTCGCGCTCGCCGGTTCAGTCGTCGGGATCATCGCGATCTTTACCGGCGCGTTCGTGCTGTTCGGATCGCAGCTTGCCAGCGAAGTCGATACGATCCGCGAGCAGGTGCCGCGCGCGCTGCAAGGGGTCGAGGCGTTTCTCGACCGCTACGGGCTGGGCACCCGCGTCCGCGAACTGGCCGAAGTTGGCGGCAACGATATTTCGCAGCTGGTATCGCAAGCCGGCGGTTATGCGCTGGCGGCGGGCAGCGGCATTGCCGATTTCGTGCTGGTGCTGGTCGCCGCAATCTTCCTCGCCAGCGATCCCGCAACCTACCGCCGCGGGCTGCTCCTGCTGATGCCCGCCAAGGCCGAGAATACCGCAGAATTGGCGCTCGACGATGCCGCACGCGGGTTGAAGGGCTGGATGGTCGGACAAGCCGTGTCGTCGCTCGTTGTCGCCGCGCTGACCGGCGCCGGGCTGGCGCTGCTCGGCGTTCCGGCGGCGGGCGGGCTGGGGTTGATCGCCGGGCTGCTCGACGTGATCCCGATGATCGGCCCGATCATCGCGGGAATTCCCGCGGTGCTGCTCGCCTTCACCGTCTCGCCTGCTACCGCGCTGTGGACGCTCGTGCTATTCCTCGTCATCCAGCAGCTTCAGGGCAACTTCCTGCAACCGATGATCCAGAAACAGGCGGTCGACGTCCCGCCCGCGGTGCTGTTGTTCGCGGTGGTCGCGGCGGGGGTGCTGTTCGGCTTCCTCGGCGTGCTGCTGGCGGCGCCGCTGACCGTTGTGGTCTATGTGCTGGTGCAACGGGTGTATGTGAAGACGCTGCTGGGCAAGGACATCAAGATCGCTGGGGCGGACTGAGGCCAACTGCGTAATACCGCGTCATTGCGAGCGAAGCGAAGCAATCTCCAGATATCGTGCTAGCGCATCCCGATGACTGGGGATTGCCGCGTCGCTTCGCTCCTCGCAATGACGAGACGCGGGATACTCCCTACTTCTTCAATTCCTTCGCCAGCGTCTTCGCCGTCGCCTTGCCATAGGGCGGCTTGAACCCCGCCAGCCCGGCAACATCCAGCTTCGGCTGCCGATACACCGCGCGGGCGTGGCTGAAGGTGCGGAACCCGTCGACCCCATGATAATTGCCCATCCCCGACGGCCCGACCCCGCCGAACGGCAAATCCTCCATCGCATTGTGGAACAGCACGTCGTTGACTGTCACCCCGCCCGAGATCGTCCGCGTCAGCACGCGGTCCTCCTCGCTCTTGTCCTGCCCGAAATAATAGAGGCCGAGCGGGCGGTCGTTCGCGTTCACATAGTCGATCGCGTCATCGATCGTCTTGTACGTCTTGACCGGCAGGATCGGGCCAAAGATTTCCTCCTGCATCACCTTCATGTCGTCGGTCGGGTTGCGGACGATGTGCAGCGGCATCTTGTGGCCGTTCGAGCTGGCAAAATCTTCACCGCCCGGATTGACCTCGATCACCTCGGCACCCTTTTCGCGCGCGTCGGTCAGATAGGATTGTAGCCGGTCGTAATTGCGCGTGTTGACGACCGATGTGTAGTCGTCGTTCGCCAGCAACGTCGGATAGAGCGCGGTCGCGCCCTTGGTGACGCTGTCGATCACCTCGCCTTCCTGATCTTCGGCAACAAGCAGATAATCGGGGGCGAGGCAGATCTGCCCCGCATTCATCATCTTGCCCAGCGCGACGCGCTGCCCGACCAGATCCTTGTTCGCGCTGCGCCCGATAAAGGTCGGTGACTTGCCGCCCAGCTCCAGCGTCACCGGCACCAGATTATCCGCCGCGGCGCGCATGATATGGCGCCCGACGCTCGTCGCGCCGGTAAAGATCATATGGTCGAACGCGAGCTTCGAGAACGCCACGCCGACATCGGCATCGCCGGTGAACACCGCCATTTCGGTCTCGTCGAAATATTCGGGCACCAGCCGCGCGATCAGCGCTGAGACATTCTCGGTAAACTCGCTCGGCTTGATCATCGCGCGGTTCCCCGCGGCAAGGATGCCCGCCATCGGCACAAAGACCATCCCGACCGGGAAATTCCACGGCGCGACAACACCGACGACACCTTTGGGCTGAAACTGCACCTCGGCTTTGGCGCCGAGCAGTCCGAGCGGGAATGTCGGCTTGCGCTTTTCCCCCTTCGCCCAGCTCGCCATATGCTTCTTCGCATGTTTGAGCGCGCTGACCGACGGCATGATGTCGGTCATCAGCGTCTGCTCGCGGCTGCGATGCCCGAAATCCTCGCTGACTGCCTTGGCGAATTCCTCGGCATGATCGACGAGCAGCGCGGTGGCTCGGTCGATGCGATCGGTCCGCACCGCAAGGCTCTCGGGCATCGCCGCGGTAAAGCTCGCCTTTTGCGCGGCGAGCACTTGGCTCATCCGCTGCGTTTCCCCGGTGATATTGCTTGCGACCGTTGCCATTGCCCGTCTCCCTGTTTTGATGGCGCGTGTTTGATCATGAGCCGCGGCGGGTTGCAAGATGAAACCGGCTGCTTATCTCGGTTCAGCCCCTTTCGCAGTTGCAGCATATCCGCTATTCGACCCGCCGATCCAGTTTTCCCTTACGGAGTCTTGTCCCATGACCGCCACCGATCCCGTTGTCTTTCTGTCCTATGCCCGCACCCCGATGGGCAGCATGCAGGGCAGCCTGTCGGATGCGAGCGCGACCGATCTCGGCGCGACCGCGGTCAAGGCCGCGGTCGAGCGCGCGGGCGTGTCGGGCGACGATATCGAGCGCATTTACATGGGCTGCGTGCTCCCCGCCGGGCTGGGCCAGGCGCCGGCGCGCCAGGCGGCGATCAAGGCGGGCCTGCCCAAATCGGTGCAGGCGACCACCGTCAACAAGGTGTGCGGTTCGGGCATGCAGACGGTGATCATGGGCGCCGAAGCGCTCGCCGCGGGCAGCGTCGACCTGATCATCGCGGGCGGCATGGAATCGATGACCAACGCGCCCTACCTGCTCAAAAAGCATCGCGGCGGCGCCCGCATCGGCCATGACACCGCCTATGACCATATGTTCCTCGACGGGCTGGAAGATGCCTATGAGGCGGGCCGCGCGATGGGCACTTTTGCGCAGGATACTGCCGATGCGTACCAGCTGTCGCGTCAGGCGCAAGACGATTACACGCTGACCTCGCTGAGCCGCGCCAAGGCGGCGATCACGGACGGTGCTTTTGCCGCCGAAATTGCGCCGGTGACGATCGCGGGTCGCAAGGGCGACACGATCGTCGACACCGACGAAGCGCCCGGCAAGGCGATGCCCGACAAGATCCCGACACTGAAACCCGCCTTTGCCAAGGACGGCACGATCACTGCCGCGACGAGCAGCTCGATTTCGGACGGCGCCGCCGCCGTGGTACTGACCCGCCAGTCGGTCGCCGATGCGAAGGGCGCCAAGCCCGTCGCGCGCCTCGTCGCGCACGCCGCGCACGCGCAGGAGCCGAAGGACTTCACGATCGCCCCGGTCGGCGCGATCAACAAGGTGCTGGCCAAGGCGGGCTGGACCATCGGCGACGTCGACCTGTTCGAGGTCAACGAAGCCTTTGCCTGCGTTGCGATGTTCGCGATGCACGACCTCGGCATCCCGCACGACAAGATCAACGTCCACGGCGGCGCGACCGCGCTCGGTCACCCGATCGGCGCCAGCGGAACGCGGATCATCACGACGCTGATCGCGGCGCTGCAACGCCATGGCAAGACGCGCGGCATCGCCAGCCTGTGCATCGGCGGCGGCGAAGCGACCGCAGTGGCGATCGAGCTGGCCTAAATCACTCATCTTGGAAGGTTGCACGGCGCCGTCGCACGACGGCGCCGTTTCGTCGTTTTCGCCGCGACAAATTGCGACACTAATGTCCTGAAAATAAACGGCGCATTCCGGCCTCGTTCAAATCGAATCGCCTAATCCTTCATGTGTCATCGGGCAGTCCCCTCCCCCTGACGGATTGAAAGGATAGACCAATGAAGACCAGATTTCTCACCGCCGGGCTGATCGCAGCCCTGACGGTCCCGGGCGCGGCCTTGGCCCAGACCCGCGGCGAAGTTCGCGAAAGCCGTCAGGACGTTCGCGAAGAGCAGCGCGAGTTGCGTCAGGCCCAGCGCTATGGCGATCGTGACGACGTGCGCGAAGAGCGCCGCGATGTTCGCAAGGCGCGTCAGGAACTGCGCGAAGACCGTCGCGACTGGCGTCAGGAAAGTCGCTACCAGAATTATCGCGCGCCGTTCCGTTATCAGCAGTTCCGCGTCGGTTCGACGCTCCGTTCGAACTATTACGCACCGGCGTATCGTCCGAGCTACGACAGCCGCTGGGGCGTGCCGCGCGCCGGTCGCAACCTGACCTATGTGCGTCACTACAACGACCTGCTGCTCGTCAACGAGCGCAACGGCCGGGTGGTGAAGGTGTACCGCAACCACTTCAACTGGCGGCGCTAACCGATAAATTATCAAGAGGGCCGGGCGGGAAACCGTCCGGCCCTTTTTCGTGCGCCCGATCAATCGCCCCAGATATGATCGGTCTGGATCCAGCCCTTACGGCCCTTTACGTCAAAGCGGCACCAGCCGTCGGCGCAATCAGTGATCCGCCCGACGACACCGGGTTCGGCGCGATAGGCGACGGCGGCCGACAGACTGGGTTCGTCGCGCATCGCACGGATGTCGCCGGTGACGATCGCGGTGCGGGTGCGGCTCAGCAATCGCGCCGCCATCCAGCCCTGCGTCCCGTCGGGGTCCTCGATCTTACGCCAGGTCTCGTGGCGGGCGACGACCTTGACCGGCAAATCCTTGCGCCGATATTCCCAGATCACCGGCACGTCGGGCGACGGTCCTTTGCGCATCCGCGCCTCATCGACGCTGATCGACGCCCAATAGGGCAATTTTACGGGGTCGGATTGCGCGGCGGCCGGTCCCACGACGGCGGTCAGCGCGGCGGCTGCGAGTATCAGGCGGCTGGTCATCATATTGCCTTGTCAAAATCGGGTCGGATGTTCAACCGTTCGCCGCGCAAAAGGCTGCGTTCATCCCCAGTCTTTTCGCGCGTCTTTCGGGTCCATGCTCTTGACCGGCGCGCGGCGGCGCGCTCTATCGGCGGCCATGCCCGATTCATCCCGCCCCAAACGCCCGCGCGTCATCGTCACCCGCCAATTGATGCCGCATGTCGAGGCGCGCATGGCCGAATTGTTCGACGTCGCGCTGTCGGCCAATGATCAGGCCTTTACCAAGGACGAGTTGAAGGCCGCGGTCGCCGATTGCGACGTTTTCGTGCCGACGGTGACCGACGAGATCGACGCCGAGGTGCTGGCGGCAGCGAGCGAACGGCTGAAACTGATCGCCAATTTCGGCGCCGGGGTCGATCATATCGATCTGGCCGCCGCGCGCGCCAAGGGGATCATGGTGTCGAACACGCCGGGGGTGTTTACCGAAGACACCGCCGACATGACGATGGCGTTGATCCTGTCGGTGCCGCGGCGACTGGCCGAGGGCGAGAAGCTGATGCGGTCGGGCCAATGGGCCGGCTGGGCGCCCAGCGCGATGCTCGGCCACCGGGTCGGCGGCAAATTGCTCGGCATCATCGGCATGGGGCGGATCGGGCTGGCTGTGGCGCGCCGCGCGCGTGCGTTCGGACTGTCGATCCATTACCATAACCGGCGGAGACTCCCCGAAGCGATCGAGGAGGAATTGGGCGCAAGCTATCACGCCAGCGTCGACACCCTGCTGCGGATCAGCGACATCGTGACGCTGCACTGCCCGCACACCGCCGAAACGCATGAGATGGTGAGCGCCGCGCGCATCGGGTCGATGAAGCCCACCGCGTACCTCATCAACACCGCGCGCGGCGAAATCGTCGACGAAAAGGCGCTGATCGCCGCGCTCCAGACCGGCCGCATTGCGGGCGCCGGACTCGACGTTTACACCCATGAACCCGCAGTCGACCCGGCGCTGCTCGCGCTCGACAATGTCGTGCTGCTCCCGCACCTGGGCTCGGCAACGATCGAGGGCCGCGAGGCGTCGGGCGAAAAGGTCATCGCCAACATCCGCGCCTGGTGCGACGGCCACCGCCCGCAGGATCAGGTGCTGGAGGGGTGGGCCTGATAGAGACCTTCGCCCCGCGAGGACTGCGCGACGGGGATGTTATTTCAGCAAAACCAGCTCTTCCGCCATGCTCGGGTGCAGCGCTACGGTCGCGTCGAAATCGGCTTTGGTCAGACCGGCCTTCACCGCCACCGCCGCCGCCTGTAGAATCTCCGGCGCGTCGGGGCCGATCATGTGCAGCCCCACGACCTGATCGGTCGCCTCATTGACGATCATCTTGTACAGCGCGCGCTCATTGCGTCCCGCGAGGACATTCTTCATCGCACGGAAATCGCTCGTATATACGCGCACCGTACCCAGCTTGTTGCGCGCCTCGGCCTCGGTCATTCCGACCGCGCCGATCGGCGGGTGGCTGAACACCGCGCTCGGGACATTGGCATAGTCGACGACCGTCGGCTTGCCGCCGAACACGCTGTCGGCAAAGGCCTGCCCCTCGCGGATCGCAACGGGGGTCAACTGGATGCGGTTGGTGACGTCGCCGACGGCATAGATGCTCGGCACCGACGACTGGTTGGTCTCGTCAACCTTGATCGCGCCTTCCTTGTCGAGCTCGACCCCGACTTCCTCCAGCCCCAGCCCCTTGGTGTTGGGCACGCGGCCAGCGGCGACGAGCACGATGTCGGCATCGATCGGATCGCAATTGCCCAGATGGACGGTCAGCGAACCGTCTTCCTTCTTTTCGATCGACTCGAACGGCGCGTTGAACTTGAACTCGATGCCCTTGGTCATCGAAATTTGCAGCAGCCGGTCGCGGATCTGCTCGTCATAGCCGCGCAGGATCGTGTCACCGCGGTTGACGATCGTCACCTTGCTGCCGAATTCGTTAAAGATGCCTGCGAACTCGTTGGCGATATAGCCGCCGCCCGCGATCACGACGCGCCTTGGCAGTTTGTCGAGATGGAACACTTCGTTCGAGGTGATCGCATGCTCGCTGCCCGGAAATTCCGGCACAAACGGCCAGCCGCCGGTCGCGATCAAGATGCGTTCGGCGCTGATTTCCTGACCGTCGGCCAGCCGCACTTTCTGCGGACCGATAATCGTCGCGCGCGTCTTGAACAGCGTGACTTTGTGGTTTTCGAGCGTTTGACCGTAGAGCCCTTCGAGCCGGGTCACCTCCGCCAGCACATTGTCGCGCAGCCGGTCCCAGTCGAACTTGCAGTCGGGAACGTCCCAGCCGAAATGGCGCGCGTCCTTCAGGTCTTCGGCAAAATGCGCGCCGTAAACGAGCAGCTTCTTGGGCACGCAGCCGCGGATAACGCAGGTGCCGCCGACCCGATGCTCCTCTGCCACCGCGACGCGCGCGCCATAGGAAGCGGCGACGCGCGAGGCGCGGACCCCGCCCGACCCGGCACCGATGACAAACAGGTCGAAGTCGAAATTGCTCATGTGGGAGACCCCTGAAATAGAATTGGCTGGCATTCGCAGCCCGCGCCTATGTGGTTACGCGGTGCCGCGATGCCAATCGATTTTTGCGCTTACAGTGATGGTGCATTGCCGCAATCCCTCGTCATTGCGAGCAAAGCGAAGCAATCCAGGGGCGGCCTTGCACCGCTCTGGATTGCCGCGGCGCCTTCGGCTCCTCGCAATGACGAAGATCTATTCGCCCAGCGCCGCCACCATCAATGCCTGCGTCGCCGGGTCGAACTCGACCGTTCCCTCGGCCAGCCCCTTCGCCATTTCCTTGCCCAGCTCGACCCCGAACTGGTCGAACGGGTTGATCCCCAGCAGCACCGCATTGGCGAACACGCGATGCTCGTAAAAGGCGATCAGCGCCCCCAGCGCGTGCGGGGTCACCTGATCGAGCAGGATCGTCGTTGACGGCCGATCGCCCGGATAGTTGCGTGCCCCATCGGTGCTCGCCCGCCCCGCCATCAGCGCCGCGCCCTGCGCGATGCAATTGGCGACGAGCGTTTCGTGATGCGCGTCATCGAGCAAATGATCGGGCTCGCGCGCGACGACAAATTCGACCGGAACCAGATTGGTCCCTTGATGGAGCAGCTGGAACACCGCATGCTGCGCGTCGGTACCGACCCCGCCCCAGGTGATCGGCGCGCTATGCTGGGTCAGCGGCTTGCCATCGAAGGTCACCGACTTGCCGTTCGATTCCATCTCTAGCTGTTGCAAATAGCTTGGCAGCAGCCGCAGCCGCTCGTCATAGGCAAACACCGCGCGCGTCTGGCACCCCAGCCGGTTGGCATAAAGCTGATCGGCAAAGGCGGCGAGCAGGCCGATATTGTCCGCGCCATTGGCAAGGCGGAAATGCCGGTCCATCTCCGCGGCGCCTTCGAGCATATCTTCGAACGCATCCCAGCCGAGCGCGAGCGCGGCGGGAAAGCCGATCGACGACCACAGCGAATAGCGCCCGCCGACGCTCTCGTTGAACGGCAGGATGCGCGTTTCGTCGATCCCCCATTCGATCGCGCGTTCGGGCATTGCGGTCAGCGCGATGAAGCGGCCGAGCGGATCGTCGACCCCGGCCTCGTCGAGGCACTGCAACGCCGAATTGGCGTTCATCAGCGTTTCGGTGGTTGTGAAGGTTTTCGACGCCACCGCGACCAGCGTATGTTCGGGGCTGAACTTTGCGAACACCTCATCGAGCGCCGCGCCATCGACGTTCGACACCACCGCGACATCATAGCGATTGCTGTGGCGCCCCAGCGCATCGACGAGCAGGTCGGGGCCGAGCGCCGATCCGCCGATGCCGATATGAAGCAGGTGGCGGATCTCGCCGAACGCGCCTGCCTCGATCGCATCGATCATCATCCGCATCCGCTGGTGCAGCGCCTGCGCGGCGTGGACCGAGTCGGGGGCGCCGTCGCCGCGCTCGGCGCTATGTTCGGCGGCGCGGTTCTCGGTCGGATTGGCGATGCCGCCAGAGAACAAGGTTTTGCGCCGACCGTCGAAATCCTGCGCTGCGGCAAGGTCGGAGAGGATTGCGACCGCCGCGTCATCCAGATGCGTCTTGGCAAAATCGAAGCGGATGTTCGCTACGCTGCGCACCAGCGCCTGCAACCGTGCGTCCGGATCGGCGGCAATCAGATCGGCCAGTTTCTGGGGTTGCCAGTCGGCGAACGCCTGCCAGGCTTGATCGGCTGTCGTCATGCACAAGAACTCCGGAGGGGGACAGATGTTGGCTTTCCTCTACGTCCGCACCCGTCATTACACCAGCGTCATCCGCCGATATTTGCTTGACGTGGCAACCTATTCATCGCCAATGCCGCGGCATGACTGAAGCCAGCTTTACCGCCGATAACGCGCCCGCCAGCCCGTCCGCTCCGACCCCTGCGCCGGTGTCGGCAAAGGAAGAGGCGGTCGACACCGTCCGCTTCCTCGCGCTGCTCGCGATCGCGGTGCTGATTTTCCGCAGCTTTTTCCTGTCGCCGTTCAACATTCCATCGGAATCGATGCAGCCGCGGCTGCTGATCGGCGACTATCTGCTCGTGAACAAGATGGCTTATGGCTATTCGAAATACAGCCTGCCGTTCAGCATCCCGCTGATCCCGGGCCGGGTTTTCGCGCGCACCCCCGAACGCGGTGACGTCGCGGTGTTCAAGGCACCGCCAAGCGCCGACAATGACTATATCAAGCGCGTCATCGGTGTTCCGGGCGACAGCGTGCAAGTGAAGGACGGCATCGTGTGGCTCAACGGCAAGCCGCTGAAGCGCGAAACCATGCCCGATTTCGTCATCCCGGTGACCGCCAACATGGTCGAAGCGTCGCGCGCGATGGGCACCCTGCCCTGTTACTCGATGGAATTTGAGGAAGTCGCCGCCGACGGCCAGCGTCAGTGCCGCTACAAGCAATTTCGCGAAACGCTGCCCAGCGGCAAAAGCTACGCTATCCTCGACATCGCCCCGATCGCTGAGGACAATACCCCCCTCGTCGTGGTCCCCGAGGGCCATTTGTTCATGATGGGCGACAACCGCGACCGCAGCGCCGACAGCCGTTTCCCCGCGATGGAAAATCAGGGAATCGGTCTGGTTCCCGAAGAAAATCTGGTTGGGAAGGCGCTGGTCGGGATGTTCTCGACCGACGGATCGGCGAGCTGGATCAACCCGATCAGCTGGTTCACCGCGGCGCGCTGGAGCCGCATCGGGGATGGTTTTTGACCGATAAGCTCGACACCGGGGCGCTCGCCGAAATCCTCGGCAGCACCCCGGACGATCTGGCGCTGTACGAACTGGCGCTGACCCATGGCAGCACCGGGCGCGCCGATTATCAGCGGCTGGAATTTCTGGGCGACCGCGTGCTCGGCCTTGTCATCGCGTCCGAACTCTACACGCGTTATCCGACCGCCAGCGAGGGCGAGATGTCGTCGCGGCTGCATGTGCTGGCGTCGGGCGCGACCTGCGCCGCGATCGCGCAGCGCCTGAACCTGACCGACCTGATCCGCTTTGGCGCGCAGGCGCGCAATGACGGTGGCCGCTACAGCGATAATATCGCCGCTGACGCGATCGAGGCGCTGATCGGCGCGCTCTATCTCGACCAAGGCATCGACGCCGCCCGCGCCTTCATTCTTGCCCATTGGGGCGATATGGTCGACGGGCAGGTGGAGGCGCCCAAGCATCCCAAGGCGGCGCTGCAAGAATGGGCATTGGCGCGCAAGCGCCGCCCGCCCGAATATGAAATCGTCGCGCGCGAGGGGCCGGACCACGCGCCGCGCTTCCGCGTCGCGGTCAGCATCGGCAAGCTCGCCCGCGCCGAGGCCGAAGGCACAAGCAAACAGGCGGCCGAAAAGGCTGCCGCGACGGCGCTGCTCGCCGAACTCGAAGGAATGAAAATATGACCCACCGCTGTGGATTCGTCGCCGTTGTCGGCGCGCCCAACGCGGGCAAATCGACCATCGTCAACGCACTCGTCGGCCAGAAGGTCGCGATCGTCAGCCCCAAGGCGCAGACGACGCGCACCCGCCTGATGGGCGTCGCGATGGATGGCGAGACGCAGATCGTGCTGATCGACACCCCCGGCATCTTCGCCCCCACCCGCCGCCTCGACCGCGCCATGGTCGCAGCGGCGTGGAACAGCCTCGATCAGGCCGAAGCAATCCTCGTCATGATCGACGCCGCCGCGAAGCTTGGCGAGCGCGCCGAACGCGTGCTGCAGGGGATCGAGGGGCGGCCCGAAAAGAAGTTCCTCGTGCTCAACAAGGTCGACCTGACCCGCAAGGACAAGCTGCTGACGACCGCCACGACGCTCAACGAGCGCGTCGCGTTTGACGAGACCTTCTTCGTGTCGGCGAGCACCGGCGATGGCGTTCCCGAACTCAAGGCGACGCTCGCGAAGCTGATGCCCGAAGGGCCATGGCACTTCCCCGAAGACGAGGTGAGTGACGCCCCCGAACGCATGCTCGCCGCCGAGATCACCCGCGAGCAGCTCTTTCGCCAGCTCCATGAAGAGCTGCCGTATCAGTCGACCGTCGAGACCGAGAAATTCACGACGCGCAAGGACGGCAGCGCCGAAATCCACCAGCAGATCCTGGTCGCCCGCGACAACCAGCGCGCGATCATCCTCGGTCACAAGGGCGAACGGATCAAGGACATCGGCAGCAAGGCGCGCGCGGAGCTTGGCGAATTGCTGGGCCGCCCGGTCCACCTGTTCCTGCATGTGAAGGTCAAGGCAAACTGGGACGAAGACCGTGGCGTGTATCGGGATATGGGACTTGATTGGGTGGATTGAGTCGGAAAACTGCAGGGGAGACAAGTATGGAACGCCCGAAATCGATTATCGCATTTGAGTGGTCACTTTGGGCGTCTTTCTCCGTCGGATTAGTTGGAGGAATACTCGCTTGGAATGACATCCTCGAAATCTACCAAAGCGAGCCTTCTATGGCGGCTTTAGGGTTGGGCAGCGGTTTCATGATTGCGATGTGGCTCATCTCCTTTGCCTTCATGCTTCTCTTCTGGTTCATGATCGCACGCAGAGGCAGCAACATAACCAAATGGATCTACGCTGTGCTGATGAGCGTGGGTATATTGATGACACTTTTGTCGCTCAACGGCCCAACGGCGCCAAAGGGCGTTTTGTTGATCGCCAACCTTGGCTCATCTGCGCTAACAGCATTTTCCATTTTTTGCCTGTTTCGCGCTGATGCGGCCAATTGGTTCAAGGGTACTCACAAGGTCGATCCGACAACCTTCCGCTAGTGACTAAAACCGCCGACAATCATTCGGCGCTGGGTTGCCGTCGAAGCGTGAGGTGATCCACCCAATCGTTTCCTGCGCGCTTTCTCGCGCGCTGTTGCCATGGTCGCCGGTCATATCGATCCAGCGGACACCCGTCCCGCGGCGACACACTGCCTTGGCGAACTTGCGCGTCACCGATGGCGCGACGATCGTGTCGTTGCGGCTCTGCGCGATCAGCAGCGGTCCCGGAACCCGCGCGGCATCGACGCTGTTGGCGCGCGCGAAGCTGCCGAAGGGTTCGATCTTGCCGATATCCTTGTTCTTCGTCGCGCGGACGATGGTCAGGATGCCCAGGATCGTACCGAGCTTGGGCTTCTTGTCGAGGCTGACGCAATTATTCTGCGCCAGCCGGGTGATGATCCCCTGATTGGCGCTGTTGGCAACGCCGTCCATCGAAAAGCCGTACAGCCTCGACCAGCTGTGCAGCGTGAAGGACAGCAACAGCGCACGGGCATTCTTGTCGCTACCCTCGCGCAGATTTGCAGCAAGGTCAGTAGGCGGCGCGGCGGCGGCGGTGGCAATCAGCGTCAGGTCGGGCGCATAGGATCGCGCGGCGGTCGCGGTCCACAGCGCGGCATGGCCGCCCTGCGATTCGCCCCACACGGCAAAGTCGCTGCCCACCGCAGCACCCGAAATCTCGCGCGCCGCGCGCACCCCGTCGAGCACAGAGTGGGCGGTATCCGGGCCGACGAGGAACGGGTGCATCGTCGGACTGGCGAGGCCGATATAGTCGGGCGCGACGACGACATAACCGCGGCTGACCGCATCGATCCCGGCGGTGGCGGAGAAGAAATTCGGGCTGAGCGACGGCGCGCATTTTTCGGCGACGCCCCACGCCCCGTGGGTCCACGCGATGACGCGGCGCGGGCGCGGCGGGATCGCCTCGCGCGGCGCGGCGACGATGCCGGTGACGGCAAGCGGCTGGCCATATTGGTTCGTGGTCCAATAGCGGACGCGCCACGCTTGCACCCCGGCTGGCGTATCGACGATCGGTTCGGCCGAGATCAGGCGCCCCGCCTGCTGCGCCGCGGCTGGTTGCGACAACGCTGAGAAGATTGTGAGCAGGACGGCGGCAAGCAGGTGGCGCATGGACAGTCTCCCCGGATGCGCCTTGCTATCACACAGAACTAGAAGCGTCATCCCGGCGCAGGCCGGGATCCCACCGGTGCATTATGAAGCGAGGGTGAGATCCCGGCCTGCGCCGGGATGACGATATTTGTCGGCGGTCTATTCCTTCGCCGCCGCCTTTTTCGCTGGAGCTTTCTTCTTCGCAGGCGCCTTTTTCGCCGCAGCCTTTTTCGGCGCCGCCTTCTTCTTGCCCTTCGCCGGTCCCTTCGCGGCGCGCGCGTCGATCAGCGCAATCGCTTCCTCCAGCGTCAGGGCGGCGGGTTCCATCGACTTGGGCAAGGTCGCATTGGTGGTGCCGTCGGTGACGTAGGGGCCAAAGCGTCCCTCCATCAGCTTCATCTCGCCGCCGCTCGTCGGGTGCGGACCGAAGGTGTTGAGCGGTTCGGCCTTGGTCCGCCCGCGCCCGCCGCCCGCCGCAGCTTCGGCAATGCGCACGACCGCGGCGTTCATGCCGATGTCGAAGATTTCGGCAGTCCCGGTCAGCTTGGCATATTTTCCGTCGTGGAGGAGGTACGGGCCATAACGCCCCAGCCCCGCCATGATGACCTTGCCGCTTTCGGGATGCGTCCCGACTTCACGCGGCAGGCTGAGCAGCCGCAGCGCATAGTCGAGATCGAAATCCTCGCCCGGAATGTCCTTGGGAATCGACGAGCGTTTCGCCTCCTTGCCATCGCCGAGCTGGATATAGGGACCAAAGCGCCCGCTGCGCTTCGTCACTTCCAGCCCGCTCTCTGGATCATTGCCCATCGTCTCAGGCCCGGTGTCGGCGCCGTCGCTGCCACCCGGCTGCGCGAATTTGCGCGTGAATTTGCAGTCGGGATAATTGCTGCACGCAATGAACGGCCCGAACTTGCCGCCGCGCAGCGCCAGCTTGCCGGTGCCGCAATTGGGGCAGATGCGCGGGTCGCTGCCGTCGCCCTTGTCGGGGAAGAGATAGGGGCCGAGAAATATGTCGAGTTCCGCAGTGATCTCCGACGGTTTCTGCTCCATCACCTCGCCGGTGCGCGGCTTGAAATCGCGCCAGAAGCGTTCGAGCACCGCCTGCCACTGCGCGCGGCCCCCCGACACATCGTCGAGTTCTTCCTCGAGCCCGGCGGTGTAGTCATATTGCACATAGCGGGTGAAGAAGCGTTCGAGGAACGCCGTCAGCAGGCGACCGCTCTCCTCCGGCATGAACCGGTTCTTCTCGACCGTCACATATTCGCGGTCCTTCAGCACCTGCAGGATCGAGGCATAGGTCGACGGGCGCCCGATGCCGAGCTCTTCCATCTTCTTGACCAAGCTTGCTTCCGAATAGCGCGGCGGCGGCTGCGTTTCGTGGCTTTCGGTCTCGACGCCGGTCTTGGCCGGCGCGTCGCCTTTGGCCATCGCGGGCAGCAGGCGCGCATCCTCGTCCTCGCTGTCGTCGCGGCCTTCATCGTAGAGCGCCAGGAAGCCGGGGAATTTGATCACCTGCCCCGTCGCGCGCAGCATCGTCTTGCCGGTGCCGTCGGTCAGGTCGATACTGGTGCGTTCCAGCCGCGCCGACGCCATCTGGCTCGCCATCGCGCGCTTCCATATCAGCTCGTACAGCCGCGCATGATCGCCGCCGCCGACCTTGTCCTTCGAAAAATCCGTCGGGCGGATCGCCTCATGCGCTTCCTGCGCATTCTTCGCCTTGGTCTGATATTGCCGCGGCTGATCGGGAACATAGCCGCCGTCGTATCGGGTCGCTATTGCTTTTCGCGCCGCGCTGATCGCGCTGCCGTCCATCTGGACGCCATCGGTTCGCATATAGGTGATCGCGCCGTCCTCATAGAGCCCCTGCGCGATGCGCATCGTGTGGCTGGCCGAAAAGCCAAGCTTGCGTGCCGCTTCCTGCTGTAGGGTCGAGGTCGTGAACGGCGGCGGCGGATTGCGCGTCAGCGGTTTGGTTTCGACGACATCGACGGTGAAATGGCCCGCCTTCACATCGGCCTCAGCGGCGCGCGCATCGGCTTCGTTGGTGATCGTCAGCCGCTCGATCTTGTCGCCGCGCCAGCGCGCCAGCCGCGCCTTGAACGGCGTCCCCGACATTTCGAACAACCCGGTGATCGACCAATATTGCTGCGCAACAAAAGCTTCGATCTCGCGCTCGCGTTCGACGATCATGCGCAGCGTCACCGACTGGACACGCCCGGCCGATTTGGCACCGGGTAGCTTGCGCCACAGCACCGGGGACAGTGTGAAGCCGACCAGATAATCGAGCGCGCGGCGGGCGCGATACGCGTCGATCAGATCCTCGTCGAGCGCACGCGGACTGGCCATCGCGGTCAGCACCGCGTCCTTGGTAATCGCGTTGAACGTCACCCGGTCGACCGTGGCCGGCAGCGCCTTTTTGCTGCGCAGCAATTCCTGCACATGCCAGCTGATCGCCTCGCCTTCGCGATCAGGGTCGGTCGCGAGGATCAGGCGGTCGGCGCCTTTGGCGGCGTCCTGGATTTCCTTCATCCGCTTGGCCTTGTCGGGATACAGCAGCCACTGCATCGCAAAGCCATCCTCGGGATCGACCGACCCGTCCTTGGGCGGCAGATCGCGGACATGGCCATAGCTGGCCAGAACCTTGAAATCGCGCCCCAGATATTTCTCGATCGTCTTCGCCTTTGCGGGCGATTCCACTATTACCAATTGCATGGAAAAATTCGTTCCCCGATAAACCTCACGTACGTACGCGCGAGGGTGGCGGGCGCCCCACCCTTCCGTCAAGAGGGTATCGGGGCGCCCGCGCAGTGGATTTCAGCGAAGCGTTCCGAGCCGCCCCACCAGCAATGTATTTGCCAGACTCGCTGCCTTCACCGCACCCGCTTCATACGCCTCGGGCTTGGCGGTGAACTGGAATTTGCGCGTCTTTCCGAAGCGCGGCAGCCCGATATTAGCCGCCGCCGCGAGTCCGCCAACCACATTCGCCGTCGATTGCACCGCCTTCTCAGTGCCGGTTGAGGCGTCGGCCTTTTCGACAAACTCGCCCTCGACCGCGACGGGCGTTTTGACCGTGAGAGTCGATTGCTTCCCGTTCGGAGCAATCAGCGTCACACGCGAATAATCGGCGGTGACCGACAGACCGCTGTTGACCTCGATCCCACCTCCGAAACTGAAGGCGCCGGGACGTTTCTGGTTCGAAAAATCGATAAGGTAGGTCACATCGATCACGCCGACTCCCGCATCCCTGGCATATTTGGTCAGCGCCATGCTTGCCTGCCCGATCGACATGTTCATGCCGATCCCGCCAAAGCCGCCTCCACCCGAATGGTCGCCCGGGATCATCAATAGCGAAGGCAGCGCTGAAGGTTTGAAGTACGTAGCCTCGCCTTTGCTGCCCTTTTCCAACTGGACTGAAAGCTCCAGCGGCACGTCGAGCGATTTAGTTTTTGCTAAAGCGGAGTGGCCAAACAAGGCGTCGGGCTGCTGCACGGCATAGCCTTGCGCCGACAATTGCCCGACAAAGTCGGCATAGGCTGCATCGGCGATCGATTGCATCATCGATGGCGTCACGCCGACCAGTTCACTCTTCGCCTTGGTCGCCCCGCCAAACGCGCCCATCAACCCGCCGGTAGCGGCCTTGCTGTCGGTCGATTCAAAGATGAAGCCGATGTTAAACGCACCAATTGCGACCGTCGTTACACCCTTGGCGTTCGACGGCCCGGAAATCTTGACCGGTTCCTTTTCTTTGGCGGCAATGGCGGCAGGCTGTGCCAGCATCGCAACCACGGCGATACCCGCTGATAATTTTCTCATGGGTCTTCTCTCTCCTAACTCCCCCGTTCCGCCGGTCGACCCGCCCGACCGGAAAAGGGAGTTATCGAAGCAACCCACGCCCCCCGCATCGACCAGATGCGGGGGCAATGTCAAGGCTGTGACCTCAACGCGTTAGCCGTTCTGCCATTTGAAGTCGGCGGGCAGGATGCATTTGCCCGCGTCATATTTGCCGACGCTGCGGATGATCTCCTGATCCTCGGGCTCGATGCGTCGGCCGCTGATCTGAGTGTCTATCACGCGGCGGACGAGCGCGTCGAGCTTGGTCACCAGATAGCAATCGATCGCCGGCGGGGCGTGCGGATTGCCGACGCCGCTGTCGTCGGTCAGGAACAGGTAGCGCGACTGGGTTGCCGCCGCCATCGCGCGCATCGCATATTCGGCCTTGTCGGCGACCCCCGATGCCGCGACCGGGGTGATGTGGATGCGCTTGGCGCGCGCTGCTTCGGCGGCTTGCCAGGTGCGCCCGAACAGCTGGTCGTGCGGCGGCGCGTCGGCCACCAGCAAAAGCGATTTCACCGCATCGGGGCGCCAGTCCTGCCCGACGGCGCGGATCATCGCCTGATCCATCGCCTCGGGATGATCGCCGCCGCCATTGGCATTCTGGCGCGCAAGCGCGCCCTGCACCCGCCCGATATCGCGATCGAAAACGACCGTGCGCGTGACATATTCGTCGCCAAGGTCGCGGTAGAAAACGAAGCCGATGCGGATGTCGAGGTTGCGATGCTTGGCGGTGATCGACGAAATGATCGACCGCAGTTCGGACTGCAAATAGTTGATCTCGTCGCCCGTGCTGCCCGTCGTATCGACGACGAGCATCAGGTCGAGCTTGGTCACTTTCGTCGCCGCCTGATTGGCGGTCAGCCCAACTAGCTGCCCCCCCGCCGCATTGGTAACCAGCACCGGGCGCGCGTCGGCAATCGTCCGCCCCGCCTTGCGCGCCGTCACCGTGATCCGATCGCTCAACCGGTCGAGGCCGGGAAAGAACACCGCGCTGCCGTCGGCCTGCGTCGCCATGGTGATGCTGTTGCCGTCGCTGCACGTCACGACGACGTCAGCGAAGGGGATCGGCTGGCCGCTGCGGTCGTTGACCTTCACCGTCACGACCCGTGTCGTGTCGACGCGCGGCAAGCTACGCACCTCCTGCCCCAAGTTAGCGCTGCGGTTCACATAGGCTGCGTAAAGCTCTGGGTTGAGCAAATCGTCATGCTCGCCCGCGGTCAGGATGCCCGACTGCGGTTGCGGTTGCGGTTGCGGTCGCGGATAGGGGCGTGGTGGCATCACGCGCGAATCCGTGCTCGATCCCGGAACGGGCGGCGCAGAAGCGGGCAGTTCTCCCAACATATCCGATCCGATGACGGTTACCGGACTGGCCGATTCCAGATCGGGTCTTGAGATTCGCGAGCCGGTGACAGCGATCGCCGCTTCATCCGCTCCGCCGGCATAAGCGGGCGGCGGAGGAGGCGGTGGCGGTGGCGGCGGAGGTGGCATCGGCTCCGAAGCCATGCTGGTCTCGCGATCGTGCTTGCTGCCGCCCTTGGTCTTGATGCTGCCGTTCGATGGCTGCTGCTGCGGCTGAACTTCGGGATCGAGCCGCGGCAGTGGATCGGCGGTACGGCAGAAACCCTGCCCTGACGCTTCCCTCGCATGGATCGCCGCAACCGGTACCGGTCCGGCGCCCGTCGCCAAAACCGCAAACAATGTCGCCGATGTCAGAAATTTGCTTTTCATGAACGCTCCCCGGCCCTCGCCGTTACGGTTGATGCGAACCCGCTCTTGAACTGCGACCGCTGCGGTGAACCATGGGTGAATTGCGCCGAACCGACTATGCCCGCGATCACATTGTCATCGCGCATCGGGCTGAGCTAAGGAGCGGCGCATGGCATCGCAGTACAGCCCCCAGCAAAAGCATCCCCTCATGGCCCGCGCCGAAGCGCTCGCGGGCGCCGGACGGCCCGAGGAGGCGATGCTCCTCATTCGCCAGCTTGCCGCCCAGGGCCACCCCGATGCTTTGTTCGTGCTGGCGCGCAACCTGTGGGGCGGCGGCGCCCTCGCCTCCGACCCCGTCGCAGCCCGCGTCCAGTTCGACCTTGCGGCAAAGGCGGGACATGGCCCGGCCCGGATCGTCAGCACGAACCTGCTGGCCAGTGGCATCGCCGGGCCGCGCGACTGGCTGGCCGCGCTCGCCCGAATGCCCGGCGAAGCGACCATCGACCCGCGCCGAAAAGTACAGATCGATCTGCTCGCAAAAATGGCGCTGACCCCAGCGGGCAATCCCGAAACGTGCCGCAAACCCGAACGCCTGTCCGATGCCCCCGATGTTTTGCGGTTTCCGGGTTTTGCGACCGCGGCCGAGTGCGCCTATCTGCTCGAATCGGGCGGCAAAAACTATCGCCCGGCGCAGATCAACGACGGCCGCGGCGGGACGCGGCTTGACCCCATTCGAAACAGCGATGAGTTCACGCTGCACTGGTTGATCGAAGATCCCGTCGTGCACGCCATCAATCGCCGGATTGCCGCCGTGGCGGAGAGCGACGCCGATCGCGGCGAAGCGATCCAGTTGCTGCGCTATCGCCCCGGCCAGCAATATCGCTCACACTATGACTATAATCCGCAGCTCGACAATCAGCGGGTCACGACCGCGCTGATCTACCTCAATCACGACTATAAGGGCGGCGAGACAAATTTCGTCAAAACCCCGTTGAAGTTCAAGGGTCGCAAGGGCGACTTGCTGTTGTTCCGCAACACGCTGCCCGATGGCTCGGTCGATCCGGCATCGGAGCATTGCGGGATGCCCGTCGTCAGCGGGACCAAATATATTGCATCGCGCTGGATCCGCGAACGTCGGTTCGCGCCCTGAACAGGTCGGTCAGGCGGCGCTGATCCGTGCGCCGGCATGGCGCTCGATCCGCCCTGCCAGTTCGAGTTCGAGCAGAACCAGTTGCACCGCCGACGCGGGACACCCCGACTGGCGGATAATTTCGTCCACGGGAACCGGCGTCGGGCCGAGCAGGTCCGCAACCCTATGGCGGTCGCTGTCATCCAGCGCGCTCCACGTGTCCGATGGCATCGGAGGCTTGACCGGCGCAGGCGCCGGTTCGCGCACCATCCGCAGATCGATCGGCCCAACCGCCTCCAGCACATCCTCGACCGTCTGGATCAAGGTCGCGCCCTCCCGGATCAGCAGGTTGCAGCCCTGCGCGCGCGGGTCGAGCGGCGAGCCGGGTACCGCCATCACCTCGCGCCCATAATCGCCCGCACGGCGCGCGGTGATCAGCGATCCCGACCGCGGCGCCGCCTCGATTACCACCGTGCCATGCGCCAGCCCGGCGATGATGCGGTTGCGCGACGGGAAATGGCGCGCCAGCGGCTCGCTGCCTGGCGGTTGCTCGGCGATCAGCAGCTGGTCGGTGGCGATCTTTTCCTGCAGCGCGGCATTTTCGGGCGGAAAGGCGATGTCGATGCCGCTGGCGATCACCCCCACCGTCGATCCGCCGAGCGCGCCGATATGCGCTGCGGTATCGACCCCGCGCGCCAGCCCGCTGACCACCGTGACATCGCGCGCCGCCAGGTCGCCTGCCAGCTGGCGCGCAAAGCGGCATGCGATTGCCGAGGCATTGCGCGCGCCGACCATTGCGACGCACGGGCGGCGCAGCATTGCGGTGTCGCCGCGCACGACCACGACTGGGGGCGCGCCTTCAACCTCCCGCAGCATTGCCGAATAGTCGGGTTCGTCGCTGAAAATATGGCGCGCGCCGAGCGCTGCGGCGCGTTCGAGCTCGCGCTCGGCGAGTTCGACCGGCGCAATCCGCGCTTTCCCTGCCCCGCCCCGCAACACCAGATCGGGCAGCGCTTCGAGCGCCGCCTCGCCCGATCCGAACCGCTGCATCAGCTGGTGCCAGCTGACCGGGCCGACATGCGAAGTGCGGATCAGCCGCAGCCGCGCCAGCCGTTCAGCGTGGGTCATACAGCGTCTTTCTTGCCGCCAATCCGCGGCTCGGTCCCGGCGCGCAGCCGCGCGATATTCTCGCGGTGCCGCCACAGCACGATGACCGCCAGCCCCGCGAGACCGATCGCATAGACCGGATAACCTAGCGCCAGCGCCGCGATCGGCGCTGCGATCGCGCCCAGCATCCCGCCGAGCGACGAAATGCGCAGCAGCAGCACCGCGCCGATCCAAACTGCGGCAAAGACCAGCCCAATCGGCCAGGCGAGCGCGAGCGCGAGGCCGAGCAAGGTCGCCACCCCCTTGCCGCCGCGGAATTTCAGCCACACCGGATAGCAATGTCCGATCATCGCCGCCGCGCCCGCGATCATCGCGCCCTGATCACCGAGTTCGGGCACGAAATGCCGCGCCAGCAGCACCGCGACCGCGCCCTTTGCGCCATCGAGAACCAGCGTCGCCGCCGCCAGCCCCTTGCGCCCGGTGCGCAGCACATTGGTGGCGCCGATATTGCCCGACCCGATCTGGCGGAGGTCACCCGCGCCAAACAGGCGGGTCAGGATGACACCAAAGGGGATCGAACCGAGCAAATAGCCCATGGCGATCAGCAATAAATTCGTCATGGCAATCCTTGCTCCGTTCGCGGCGATACTGGCGAAGTTGGCGAGTGCAATCAACGGATTCGGATACCGATACGGCCAGAATGGACAATTACCGTCACCCCCGCGCAGGGCGTACAGAGTCACGTGCCTCTGCACGCGGCCGCTATCGGCCTTGCGTCACGTTGCTAGCGGCCCCCGCCTGCGCGGGGGCGACGGAGGTGATTGAGCGTCATTCGCCGCCCTGCTACTCGCCGCGCATGAACCCCGCCCCCGACGCCCCCATCCTGTTCTTCGACTCCGGCCTTGGCGGCCTCACCGTCCTCGGCCCGACCCGCGCGCTGCTGCCGACCGCGCCGATCGTTTATGCCGCCGACTATGCCGGGCTGCCCTATGGCCAGAAAAGCGAGGCAGAGCTTGCGGCGCGCGTCCCCGCCCTGCTCGGCCGCCTTGTCGAACGCTATCAGCCGCGGCTTGCGGTCATCGCCTGCAACACCGCCTCGACGATCGCGCTCGCGCATGTCCGCGCCGCGCTTGACCTGCCGATCGTCGGCACCGTCCCCGCCATCAAGCCCGCCGCGGCACTCACCAAAAGCGGCGTCATCGGGGTGCTCGGGACCGAGGCAACGGTGCGCCAGCCCTATGTCGACGACCTCAGCGCGCGCTTTGCGGGCGGCAAGACCGTGCTGCGCCACGGCAGCCCCGGCCTCGTCACCGGCGCCGAGGCCAAGCTGCGCGGCGGACCCGTCGATTCCGCGGTTATTGCCCGCGCGATTGCGGGCCTGCGCGATCAACCGGGCGGCGACGCGATCGACGTCATCGTCCTCGCCTGCACCCATTTCCCGTTGCTGGCCGATGAATTACAGGCCGCGGCGGGTCCGCGCGTGACACTGATCGATGGCGCGGAGGGCATTGCGCGTCGGATCGCCGACCTGACGCGGGGGCAACAATGGCCAGCGGCAGCGACTTCCGGCCTCGCGGTGTTCACCCGCAGCGCCGAGCGACCGTCGCCGCCCCTCGCGACGCTGGCGCCCTATGGAATCAACCGGATCGAAACGATCTGACGCTTCATTCGCGTCCGGCCGTGCAGGACGCCAGCCAGGCGCGATCCTCCTGCTGCGGTCCTTGCTCGCCCAAGCTACGAACGCGCGGCATCCCCATGCCGGACGTCACGCCCTTACAACTCACGGGGGCATCCCTCGACGTACTGAACAACCGGCCGCGGCACTGGAACAAGCGTTCGCTGGACGTACCCCACCCGATCTTCGCGGCATCGCGCGGCGCCCGACCAGCACAATAGGTGTCGGTCTCCGATCCCGGGTCACCGCACATCTTCTCGATTTGCGCGACATGGCCCGTCACGGTGCCGACAAACCGCTGCTCGTAATAAGCGCTGGTCGCAAAATAGCGCTGGAGGCCGCAAACGCGGTTCCCACGCTGCGCCAGCAACTTGTACGTGCATATCTCGGCCCCGCGATAGGTTTCGCAGGACATCCACGCCCCGTCGAACGGTGCCGGCGCCGACGCCGGTGCGGGTGCCGACACCGATATTCCAGCGACGATCGACAATATGACAATGGTCGGGAGGCGCATTTTGACCTTGCTCCTTTTTTGGCGCTTGTTGGTTCGCGGCTTAACCGCTCGCGGTCAACATACCGGTGCATTTGATCACACTGATCGACGCAATGACTTGCGAATCGTTCGCACTGGATTTCAGCCCAATTCACCGTTATTGGCCCGCCTGTTAAGTGCCGCCCGGAACGCGCGGCAAGCATGCCTGGATTTGGCACCTGGACTGCGGGGCTGGAACGTGAATTATAACGATATCTTCGCTCGCGCGATCGACCGGCTGCACGAAGAAGGGCGCTACCGCGTCTTTATCGACATTTTGCGCAACCGCGGCTCGTTCCCCAACGCCCGCTGCTTTGCTGGCCATAACGGGCCGAAACCGATCACCGTCTGGTGCTCGAACGACTATCTCGCGATGGGCCAGCACCCCAAGGTCGTCGAAGCGATGGAATCGGCGTTGCACGACGTCGGCGCCGGTTCGGGCGGCACCCGCAACATCGGCGGAAACACCCATTATCACATCGACCTGGAGCATGAGCTGGCCGACCTGCACAGCAAGGATGGCGCACTGCTGTTCACCTCGGGCTATATTTCGAACGAGGCGACGCTGGGTACGCTCGGCAAGTTGCTGCCGAACTGCATCATCTATTCGGACGAGCTCAACCACGCGTCGATGATCGCGGGCATCCGCAACTCGGGCTGTGAAAAGCGCGTGTGGCGCCACAACGACCTCGCGCATCTCGAAGAATTGATGGCGCAGGATGATCCCGAAGCCGCCAAGCTGATCGCGTTCGAAAGCGTTTATTCGATGGACGGCGACGTTGCTCCGATCCACGCGATCTGCGACCTGGCCGACAAATATAACGCGCTGACCTATTGCGACGAAGTCCATGCCGTCGGCATGTACGGCCCGCGCGGCGGCGGCATCACCGACCGCGACGAAGCGGCCGATCGCGTGACGATTATTGAAGGCACGCTCGGCAAGGCGTTCGGCGTGATGGGCGGCTATATCGCCGCCGACAAGAATATCATCGATGTGATCCGCAGCTATGCGCCGGGCTTCATCTTCACCACCAGCCTGTCGCCGGTGCTCGTCGCCGGGGTGCTCGCCAGCGTTCGCCACCTGAAATCGTCGAGCGTCGAGCGCGAAGCACAGCAGGCCAACGCCGCGTACCTCAAGGCCTGTTTCCGCAACGCCGGCCTGCCGGTGATGGATTCGACGACGCACATCGTGCCGCTGATGGTCGGCGATCCGGTGCGCGCCAAGAAGATCAGCGACATCCTGCTCGCCGAATATGGCGTTTACGTCCAACCGATCAATTTCCCGACCGTCCCGCGCGGTACCGAACGCCTGCGCTTCACCCCCGGGCCGGCGCATGGCGAAGCGATGATGCGCGAACTCACTGACGCACTCGTTGAGATCTGGGGCCGGTTGGAGCTGGAGCTGGCGAAGGCCGCGTGACGGGCGCTATCGGTTTCGACGATGTCGTGCTGGGACGCCGCTCGATCCGCGGCTTCCTCGACAAGCCTGTCCCCAAGGAACTGATCGCCGAGATCATCGAGGTCGCGATGCGCGCGCCTTCATCCTACAACAATCAGTGCTGGAATTTCTCGGTCGTCACCGGCGCCCCGCTCGACGCGATCCGCCGCAGCAACACCGAGGGCATTTTGGCGGGCAAACCCGACAGCCGCGAATTTCGGACATTCAACGTCGTTCCCGATGAACATCGCGGTCGCCAGATCGAAGTCGCCAAACAATTGTTCGGCGCCATGGGCATCGAGCGCGACAACAAGGACGGGCGGCAGGATTGGGTGCTGCGCGGCTTTCGCCAGTTCGACGCACCGGTCAGCATCGTCGTTACCTACGACCGCGTCCTGCTCGGCAGCGACATTGCGCCCTTCGATTGCGGCGCGGTCACCAATGCGCTGGTCAACGCCGCCTGGTCGCGCGGATTGGGCTGCGTCATCAACAGCCAGGGCATTATGCAAAGCCCGGTGGTGCGCGAGCATGCGAAAATTCCCGACGATCAGGTGATCATGATCTGCGTCGCGCTCGGCTGGCCCGACGAGGATTTCCCCGCCAATGCGGTGGTGTCGAACCGCAAGAGCGTCGCAGACGCTGCGCGGTTCGTGGGGTTTGACGACTAATCCAATTGGTGTCCGGCAATGCGGTCCGTCCCGGGAGGGAAGTGGACGGACCGCACCTGTTACCGGACGAAGGGGTCAGCCCGGCAGCAAAACGCCATCGACGACGTGGATCACGCCGTTCGATTGCTTGACGTCGGCGATGGTGATCTGCGCCTGACCGCCCTTGGCGTCGCTGACATACCATTTGCCATCCTTGCCCCACACGGTGAGCTTGGCGCCCTGCACGGTCGTCAGCACGGCCTTGCCGCCGTTCGCCTTGGCACTGGCGGCCAGATCGGCGGCGGTTAGCGTGCCGGGCACGACATGATAGGTCAGCACCGCGGTCAGCATCCCCTTGCTCTCGGGCTTCAGCAGCGTGTCGACGGTGCCGGCGGGCAGCTTGCCGAACGCGGCGTTGGTCGGGGCAAAAACGGTGAACGGACCCGGGCTGGCGAGCGTGTCGACCAGGCCAGTGGCCTTGACGGCGGCGACCAGCGTCGTGTGATCCTTTGAATTGATGGCATTTTCGACGATATTCTTGGTTTCGTACATCGCAGCACCGCCGACCATCGGGTTGGCGAGTGCAACGCCGCCACCGGCAACCATCATCAAAGCAGCGAGCGACGCGGAGAGTTTGGAAAGTTTCATCATACGATCCTCTGGTTTCTGGCACCCCGGAAATGCGGAATGCGGCGCAGCTACGGCACCGACCCGCTAACGGATGCACAGCAACCTCAGATTGTGATGATTTTTCCGGACGCGACCGCGACGCTGCTCGGCGCCGGGTGCGGGGTCTTCGACACCGGCTCCATCGTGATCGCCAGCGTCGCGCCTTCAGTCATGAGCAGGCGGTGCGGCGGCGGCATCGTCATTTCGGCTTCGCCCGCATGGCCAATCTGCCCCAGCGAGACGGGCGTGCCGCCCTCGGGAATCACCCAGAGCTCGGGCGCCAGCGTTCCGGGCTCGAAGCCATGGATGCGCAGCTGCATCAAACCATTGCTCTGGTTGTAACGCGCGAGCACCAGCGGCCCCGCGGCATCGCTTTCGATCCGCGCGACCGCGAGCTGCGGTGCGGCAGGCTTAGGTGTCGGCACAGGCTGGGTAATCAGCACGAACGCCAGCGCCGCCGCGACGGCCCCCGACAGCAGCGCCCCGGCGCGCCACCGGCGCAGACGCGTTTCGATCGCAGTGACCTTGTCGGCGGGCGCATCCGCCAGCTGCCGTTCGATGCCGCTCCAAACAGCGGCGCCGGGCTGCGCATCGGTCCACTCGTCATGCAGCGGCGCCAGCTTCGCCTCCCATGCCGCGACCTGCGCCGCAAATTCGGGATCGCTCAGCGACAGCCGCAGCGCATCCGCGCGCGCCTGCCCTTCGAGCAGGCCGAGCGCCAGTTCGGCGGCGAGCGCGTCGCGCTCTTCAGCGGGCGTCAGATGGTCATCCATCGCCAAGACAATCCTTCAGGCGCAGCAACCCGCGCCGTATCCAGCTTTTCATTGTTCCCAGCGGGACATTTTCACGTTCGGCAAGCTCGGCATAGGTCGACCCGTCGAAAAAGGCGGCGCGGATGCACAAGCGGGTCCGATCCTCGAGTTCGCCCATACAGCGGTGCAGCTGCTCACCCTCCTCTGCCACGACCAGCGACTGGTCCGCGAGCGGACTGTCGTCGGCCACCGCAAAGGCCGCCTGTTCGGGCAAGGTGTCGCGCACCATCCGCCCGGCAACTGACCGCCGCCAGTCGATCGCGCCATTGCGCGCGATCGTCGCCAGCCAGGTGATCGGACTGGCGCGCGCGGCATCGAACTGCCCCGCCCGCTCCCACACCTTGATATAGACGGTCTGCAAAACATCCTCCGCGCTGGCCCTCTCGCCACAGATACGGAGACAGATTCCAAATAGTTTCGCGGCGGTCATGTCATAGACTTGGCGCAGCGCCGCGCGGTCGCCGCGCCCGACCGCGGTCAACGCCGCCGTCAGCTGTGCGCGCGCCTCGTCCGCGCCTGATGACCATTGGGTGCCGTCCACGCCGTCAAGTCGTAGAGAGGTCACGGGAATATTCAAGCGGCGGGCGCCCGCATCATCCCCCAGAAATGCGGCCCGCCGCCCGGCACATCCCATTCGACCTGTGTGACGAAGCCCAGCCGCTCATAAAGCGGCACATTTTTCGGGGTCGCGGTTTCCAGCCAGCACGGCAGTCCTGCGGCGTCGGCTACCACAGTTTGCGCGCGGATGATCCGCCCGCCATGACCTTTGCCCTGATGCGCGGTGCGCACCCCGACATAATGGAGATACCAGAAGCGGCTCGTCGGACGGTGCGCGTCGATGCCGCTTTGGACTTTCAGCCCCCGCGGCAAGGTGGTGCCAAAGGTGGTGATCAGCGGCAGGACGGTGCGCAGGAATTCCAGCGTCCCGCCATGCGCCTGCCCCGGCGCACGCCACAGCGCCGCCGCTTCGTCGCCAGCGGAGCGAAGCGCAACCCCGGCGCGCATGTCGGCGGGGACGAGGGTACGGAACAGGCTCCGCAGCGCGCGTGCGCGGTGGGCGGCATCCGGCAATATCCACGACAGCGCCGGGTCGGTCTGGAACGCATGTGCCAGCGTTTCGACGACGGGTGTCGCATCGGCGGTTCGCGTCGGCAGGATAGGGTCAATCATCGCGCCTCCAGTCTTCAGCGAAGCAGGCGGTACATCATTTGGCAAGGCTTAGCGCGGCCGCTTTTCCAGCCGCAGCGACCAGGCATAGTCCCGGTAGAGCCGGGCCACTGTCAACTGCCCACCGACATCGTTGGCGACCTCGCGCGCCGCCTCGACCAACAGCGCGCGCGGCGCGACATGAAAACGCGCCAGCCAGCCGAACAGCGCGGCACGGAACCATGTCGGCATTTCCTCCTGCTGGCCGAAGTCGACGATATGGAGCGCGCCGCAGGTCGACAAATGACTCACCGCCTCATGGATCGCGCCCCGCCAGTCGGGGATCATGGACAGTGTATAGCTTTGGAAAATCCTGTCGAAGCCGGCGATGCGAAACAGGGTTTTCGGATCGAAATCCGTGGCGTCGCCCCGCGCAACACGGACCCTTCGGCTCAGCCCGGCGCGAGCGATCGAGGCGCGCGCGGTTTTGAGCATCTCTTCGGAAATATCGATGCCGTAGAAATTCGCCCCGGGCCAACAGCGCGCGGCGGCGATCAGGTTGCGCCCGGTGCCACAGCCGATTTCGAGCACATGCGCGCCCGGCTGCGGTGCCAGTTCATCGATCAACCGGTCGCGGCCGAGCAAATAATATTTGCGCGTCAGGTCATAGATATGGCGCTGCCCGCGATAGACGCCGTCCATCCGCGCGGCGTGCCCCTCCCCCGTCGCCACGGTCAGGCTTTCAGGATGTAGAGATGCACTCCGCCGTAAATGGCCGACCGGTCGCGCCGGGTGTAGTCCTGCGATTCGGCGGCGCGATAGTCCCAGCGGTCGAGCAGCGTCTCCGGCAGGCGTCCGGGCAGCAGGCTGGGTTCGGCGGCGGTGCGGAACAGCACGCGCGCGCCGGGCCGGGCGGTGCGCGTGACCTCGGCCCACAGCGCGGTGAGCTGCGCATCGCTCATCCAGTCCTGCGCATCGAGGAAGATATAGCGGTCGAAGCTTGCCGCATCGGCGGCGGCAAGCATGTCGGTCATGTTCGCGTGCAGCATCGTCACACGCGCCGCTCGGCCCTTGACCGCGTCATAATGGCCGGGCTGCAAATAGGGTGGCAGCGACGCCGCCGAGCCTTTGCCATAGCCGCGCCCGAATGCCTGCCAGGCAAAATAATTGTCTTCGAGAGGGAAATCGCAGGCGAGTTTCTCAAGCCGCCCGCGCAGCACGTCGGCCATCGGCCTGCCCCCGGCCAGCGCGTCATATTGCGCAGGCGGAATGCCCAGCCCGAACAGCGACGAGCGCTGTTCGGTGATCCAGCGAATGAACTTGCGGTCGAAAAACGGGGCCAACTTCGTTTCGAAAATCACCCGCTGCTCCTCGATCGTCTTTGCTTCGAGGAATTGGCGCAGATCGATCCGGTGCATCCGCGCTACCAGATGCGCCAGACCGATGAAGCTGCCGAGCAGCCCGCGCTTGTATAGGCCGTGCGCAAAGCCGTTGATCCGGCGACGCCCGACCATATCGCGGCCCTCCCAATAGCGGCGGCTGACCTCGTCGAGATGCGGGCGGACAAACGTGCGATAGGCGGCGATATTGGCTGCGCTGTCGGCGTCGGCAAAAAAGCGATGCAGGCTGTCGTGGTCGGGGAGCCGCTGGATCGCGATGCGCTTGAGATGGTTCAGCGCCACATGCGCGGTGTTCAGATCGACCGCAACAATCTCCGCCGGATCGGCCGTCAGATAGGAAAAGACGTTGCAACCGCCGCTGGCGATCGTAGCGATTCGATTGCCCGGCTCGATCGCCAGCGCCTCCATATCGACGACCGGGTCTTCCCATATCTGGGCATAGACCAATCCCTTGAACGCGAACGCGAAGGCACGGTCGAGCAGGCGCTGTTTCTGCGCAGCATCCTCGCGGACGACAGCGGCGGCGATTTTCTGATTGGGCAGGCTGGCCATGCACGGGACTCCCGGGTCAAGGTTGATCCCGGTCGCCGATGACAGCAGTTCGTGCGATTTTCGCGAAGAATTGGTGACATTCCGGCGACAGCGCTAAATAAACTATCGCCGGATTGTCGTCGTCAATCGCGGCAATAACCCTCGCCATCTTTGACCTTCAAGCAATCCTTCTTGCCCGCCAGATATTTGAGGCCGGTCGCGTCGCCGGTCGACGCCGCCAGAGTAAGCGTTTCACCGCCGCGCTGGAACTGGATGCCGCCCTCACCGTCGCTGCCGTCATAGGTGCCCTTGGTGTCGAGGTCCGACTGCATCTCCAGCTTGTACTTGCCGGGCTCAGCCGCGGTGATCGTGACATACATGCCCTCGACCCCGGTCCACTTGCCCGCCCACGCCGCATAGCGGTGCGCCGCGGCAGCGGTGGCTTCAGCGCCTTCGGACGGCGCAGTCTCGGCCGGCACTTCGGTTGTGGTCGTATCGGCAGGCGCTGGCGCCTCGGCCTTTTCGCAACCGGTCAGCAACACCAACGCAGCCGCACCAGCCAGAATCACGCTCTTTTGCATCTCGCTTCTCCTTCGCCGTCCCAACGCATCAAGTGAAGCAGATATCCCGCCCGGCGTCACCCGGCGATTATCTCCGCATAAAGCTCAGGATCGACATTGCCCCCCGACAGGGTGACCAGCGTTGCGGCGCCCAGTTCGACCTTGCCCGCCAGCACCGCCGCCAACGCCGCCGCGCCGCCGGGTTCGACCACCATATGCAGGCGCTCGAACGCGACGCGCATCGCGTGGCGCACTTCCTCGCGCGTCACCACCACGCCGCGCACGCCGCGCGCCTGCAGCACTGCGAAATTGATCGGCCAGGTCTGCGGTGTTTGCAGCGCGTCGCATTCGGTCGGATAGGCCAGATCCTCGACCGACAGGATTTCGCCCGCCGCCAGCGAGCGCGTCACATCGTCCCACCCCTCGGGTTCGACCGCGATGATCTCGGCATCGGGACACGCCAGCGCCAGCCCCGCCGACAATCCGCCGCCGCCGCAGCACGCGATCACCTTGTCGGGTCCGGCGAGCCCGCACACGGCCAGTTGCGCCCGCGCCTCGATCCCCGCGCTCCCCTGCCCCTCGATGATCCACGGATCGCCATAGGCATGGACGAGCGTCCCGCCGCTCGCTTCGAGCAGTTTCGCCGCGACGGCATCACGCGATTCGGTCACCCGGTCGTACAGCACCACCTCGGCGCCGAGCGCGCGCGTCGCCGCCAACTTCATCTTCGGCGCATTGCTCGGCATCACGATCGTCGCCTGGATGCCAAGCCGTTTCGCAGCCCAAGCGACGCCCTGCGCGTGGTTGCCGCTCGATACGCCGACCACCCCCGCCGCCGCTTGCTCGGGCGTCAAGTCGGTCAGCCGGTGCCAGGCGCCGCGGATCTTGAACGCTCCGACGGGTTGCAGGCATTCGGCCTTGCACCAGAACGTCTTGCCATCGGCTTCGAGCGGCAGCAGCGGTGTTTGCGGGAGCAATGCAGCGACTTTCGCCGCGGCGCGTTCAACGCCCGCAAGCGTGGGCGTGCGGCCGGCATCCAACAGGGTATCGAGCAAGGGATCGGGGCTTTGCTGTGTCATGGCTTCGTCCTATAGGGCCGGGCATACATGACAAGCCGCATAGGTAGGCGCAGGAGATTTTTCGATGAGCAAGGTTCTGGTGATCGGCGCAGGCGGCGTCGGTTCGGTCGCGGTGCACAAGATGGCGATGAACGCCGACATCTTTCCGGACATCACGCTGGCCAGCCGACGCAAGTTCAAATGCGACGCGGTCGCCGAATCGGTCAAGGCGCGCACCGGCGTGACGATCAAGACCGCCGAGGTCGATGCCGATCATATCGACGCCACCGCGGCGCTGATCCGCGAGATCGGGGCGACGCATGTCGTAAACCTCGCGCTCCCCTATCAGGATCTGACGATCATGGAGGCGTGCCTGTCGACCGGCGCGCATTATATGGACACCGCCAATTACGAACCGCGCGACGAAGCGAAGTTCGAATATCACTGGCAATGGGCGTATCACGACCGTTTCAAGGATGCGGGGCTGATGGCGCTGCTCGGTTCGGGCTTCGACCCCGGCGTGACGAGCGTGTTCACCACCTGGCTGAAGAAGCATCATTTCGCGCGCATCGACACGCTCGACATTCTGGACTGCAACGGCGGTGATCACGGCCAGCATTTCGCGACCAACTTCAATCCCGAGATCAACATCCGCGAAGTCACCGCCGTCGCGCGCCACTGGGAAAATGGCGACTGGGTCGAAACCCCGCCGATGTCGGTGAAGCAGAAATTCGACTTCGAAGCGGTCGGCGAAAAGACGATGTACCTCATGTATCATGAGGAGATCGAAAGCCTGAAAACGCACCTCCCCGAAATCAAACGCATCCGCTTCTGGATGACCTTTGGCGAGGCCTATATCACGCACCTCAACGTGCTCCAGAATGTCGGCATGACGCGCATCGACCCGGTGATGTACGAAGGCCGCGAGATCATTCCGCTGCAATTCCTGAAAGCCGTTCTGCCCGAACCGTCGAGCCTGGGCGAGACGACCAAGGGCAAGACCAACATCGGCGTCATCGCCACCGGTCTGGGTCAGGATGGCACGGAAAAGACGCTCTACCTCTACAATATCTGCGACCATGAGGACGCCTATGCCGAAACCGGCAATCAGGCGGTCAGCTACACCACCGGCGTCCCCGCGATGATTGGCGCCGCGATGATGGTGACCAACACATGGAGCGGTGACGGCGTGTTCAACATGGAGCAGATGGACCCCGATCCGTTCATGGCGATGCTGAACCAGCACGGCCTGCCGTGGCAGGTGAAGGAACTGGACGGACCGCTCGAATTCTGATTGCTGCGCGTAGCGTCGGCGCCTGTCGGCGCTACGTGCCAGCGAGGGAATTTATGACCGCCTATCTCGCGCCCATCGGGCTGCTCATCATCTCGAACATTTTCATGACCATCGCCTGGTACGGACACCTCGGCGATATGTCGCGGCCGCTGTGGCTTGCGGTATTGATCGCGTGGGGCATCGCCTTTTTCGAATATTGCCTCGCGGTCCCCGCCAACCGCATCGGTTACGGCGTTTACACCGCAGCCGAACTCAAGACCTTGCAGGAAGTGATCACACTGGTCATATTCGCCGGGTTTGCGGTCTTCTGGCTCGGTGAGAAGCTGACCGTGAACCATCTCGTCGGCTTTGGCTTTATCGCGGCGGGGGCCTTCTTCATCTTCAAGGGGCCGATTACGGCCTCATAGGAACCAGCAAACCATGGAAACCCGTGCCGGCGATCCCGGAGCTTTCGCGAGCTTCGACCTCAGCCGCGTCCCCTCGCCCGCCTTTGTCGTCGATGCCGCCAAGGTGCGCGCCAATCTGGAGGTGCTCCGCCATATCGGCGACGCATCGGGCGCTCGCGTGCTGGCGGCGCTCAAGGCATTTTCGATGTGGTCGCTCGGCCCGACGGTCGCCCAATATCTCGACGGCGTCTGCGCCTCCGGACTCTATGAAGCCAAGCTTGGGCGCGCAGAATATGGCGGAGAGGTTGCCACCTATTGCGCGGGCTATAAGGAAGCCGATCTGCCCGAGATCGCGGCGCTGTCCGATCATCTGATCTTCAACTCCCCAGGCCAGATCGCGCGCTTCCGTCCGTTGCTCGACGACCTTCGCGCGCAGGGTGCGGCGTTCGATATCGGCCTGCGCATCAACCCGATGCACAGCGAGGGTGAGGTCGCCAAATATGATCCCGCCGCGCCGTGCAGCCGCCTCGGCTTTCCGGTCACCCAGCTGCTGCCCGACCATATGGCGGGCATCGACGGCATCCACATGCACAGCCTGTGCGAACAGGATTTCCCGCCGCTGGCACGCACTTGGGGGGCGGTCCAGCCGATGCTGCGCCCCTTCTTCGGCCAGCTCAAATGGATCAACTTCGGCGGCGGTCATCACGTCACCCGCGCCGATTATCAGGTCGATGACCTCATCGCCTTCCTCAAACAGGTACGCGCCGCGACCGACTGCGACGTGATGATCGAACCCGGCGAAGCGATCGCGCTCGACGCAGGCATTCTCGTCGGCGAGATCCTCGACCTGTTCGACAATGGCATGCCGATCGGGATCACCGATATTTCGGCGACCTGCCATATGCCTGACGTGATCGAGGCGCCGTATCGCCCGGCGATGCTCGGCGATGGCGATGAGGGCATGCCGACCCGCCTCGGCGGCCCCTCCTGCCTCGCGGGCGACGTCATTGGCGACTACCGGCTCCCTGGCGGCGCCCGCATCGGCCAGCGCTTCGCCTTTCTCGACCAGGCGCATTATTCGATGGTGAAAACTAACACCTTCAACGGCGTCCCGCTGCCGTCGATCTGGCTGTGGGATAGCGAAACCGACGAACTGAAGCTGATCCGCGAATTCGGCTATGAGGATTTCAAGACGCGGTTGAGCTGATTGCTCCTCCCTGTCGCGGAGTGATGGGGAGGGGGACCGTCGCCGCAGGCGATGGTGGAGGGGCAGCG
>JAHJHL010000210.1 GCA_018823905.1 Alphaproteobacteria bacterium | reverse complement strand
CGTCGGAGCAGCATGAGGTCGATGGGTGTCTCGACTTCGCTCGACACGAAGGGTGCTTGGGCGTCCCTGAATCCGCCAATATCCATTTGCCCCGCGCCGCAGCCCCGCTATGCACGCCGCATGACCCACGCTGCCTTTCCCGACCTCCGCCTCCGCCGCACCCGCCGCACCGGCTGGAGCCGCGCCATGGTACGCGAAACGACGCTGTCGCCGGCGAACCTCATCTGGCCGCTGTTCGTTTGCGACGGATCGGACACCGAGGAAGCGATTGCCACCCTGCCCGGCGTCTCGCGCTGGTCGATCGACCGTGTCGTCGATCGCGCCCGCGATGCCGTGGCGGCGGGTATCCCCTGCCTCGCGCTCTTTCCCTATACGCAGGCCGACCGGCGGAGCGAGGATGGCGGCGAGGCGCTCAATCCCGACAATCTGATGTGCCGCGCCACCGCCGCGATCAAGCAGGCGCTCGGCGACGACATCGGGGTGCTCACCGATGTCGCGCTCGATCCCTACACGAGCCATGGGCAGGACGGGTTGATCGACGGTAGCGGTTACGTCCTCAACGATGAAACCGTCGACGTACTCGTCGGGCAGGCGCTCAATCAGGCGCGCGCCGGTGCCGACATCATCGCCCCCAGCGACATGATGGACGGCCGCATCGGCGCAATCCGCGAGGCGCTGGAGGTCGAAGGCTTCGGCCATGTCCAGATCATGAGCTACGCGGCCAAATATGCCTCGGCCTTCTACGGCCCGTTCCGCGATGCGGTCGGCTCGCGCGGACTGCTCAAGGGCGACAAGAAAACCTATCAGATGGACCCCGCCAACGCCGAGGAAGCGCTGCGCGAAGTCGCGCAGGATCTGGCCGAGGGCGCCGACAGCGTGATGGTCAAGCCCGGGCTGCCCTATCTCGACATCGTCCGCGCGGTAAAGGATCATTTCGCGGTGCCAGTCTATGCGTATCAGGTGTCGGGCGAATATGCGATGATCGAGGCCGCCGCCGCGGTGGGCGCGGGCGACCGCGACGCGCTGGTGCTCGAAACTCTGCTGGCGTTCCGCCGCGCCGGGGCGTCGGGGGTATTGACCTATCATGCGCTGCACGCGGCGCGGCTGCTGAACGAATAATCGACAGGGGTGGGATTTATATGACTGCGTTACCGCGGCGCTGGCTGTTTGTGCTGACCATTTTGGTCGGCAGTTTCCTGCTGTTTCAGGTCCAGCCGATGGTGGCGCGGATGGTGCTGCCCAAACTTGGCGGCGCTCCGGCGGTGTGGAACAGCGCGATGCTGGTCTATCAGGCGCTGCTGCTCGGCGGCTATGCTTACGCGCATTGGCTCGGGCGTTTCACGGTGCAGCGGCAGGCGATGATCCATATCGCGTTGTTTCTGGTCGCCGCGCTGTGGCTGCCGATCGGCATCGCGCAAATTTCGCCGCCCGGACCGGGCCAGGAGGCGCTGTGGGTGCCCCTGCTGCTGCTCGCGTCGATTGGCCCCGTCTTTTTCGTTGTCTCGGCGCAGGCGCCGTTGATGCAGCGCTGGTTTGCCGCCGACGCGCGCGCTGGCGATCCCTATTATCTTTACGCCGCGTCGAACCTCGGCAGCTTTGCCGGACTGATCAGCTATCCGGCGCTGGTCGAACCCAATCTGCCGCTGGCCACGCAAAGCTGGGGCTGGACCGCAGGCTATGCGTTGCTCGTGCTGCTGGTCGCGGCAAGCGCTGCGGCGCGCTGGCATGGCCGGGCGGTCGACACAGCTACCGATGCTGCCGCCACCGACGAGCCGCGCCCGACGTGGCGGCGCCAGCTACACTGGCTGCTGATCGCGGCGGTGCCGTCGGGACTGATGCTGTCGACGACGACGCACCTCACTACCGACATCGTCGCAATGCCTTTGCTGTGGGTGTTGCCGCTCGGCCTCTATCTGCTCAGCTTCGTGATCGCTTTTTCGACGATGAACCGGCTGACCGAGATCTTTGCCTTTATCGCCCCGGCGACACTGCTCGCGGTGGGCGGGCTGGCGCTGCTTAGTTCGGGCGGCGGGTCGATGTTGATCGCGCTCGCCAGCCTCGCGATGCTGTTCGTCGTGGCGACCGCCTTGCACGGCTATCTCTATCATCTGCGCCCCGCGCCTCGACATCTGACGCTGTTTTACCTCATCATGTCGGCGGGCGGCGTGGTGGGCGGCTTGTTCGCGGCGCTGCTTGCGCCGCTGCTGTTCGATTGGGTGTATGAACATCCGTTGCTCGTGCTGGCGGCGGCGGCGCTGCTGCCGCTCCCGGCGCTGCTGCCATGGGACAAATGGCTGCGCCTGTCCGCCAACCGCGCGCTGATCGGGGTAGCGGTTTTGGTCGCGATCGCAGCGTTCGCAAGCTGGCATATGGCCAGCGACTGGAGCGGCGTGCTCGAAGGAACAACCGCCGCCTGGGGTGCCGTTGTCTTCGCCATCGGGCTGCTCGTGATCGGCTGGCGCTGGGCCTTTGTATCGGTGTTGGCGCTGCTGATGATCGGCGTCGGCGGCTGGGACACGGTGCAGGAAAGCTTCACCGGCGCGCGCGTGCGCAGCTATTTTGGCGTTTATACCGTCACCGATTACCCCGCGCAGCAGCAACGTCGCCTCGCCCATGGCACAACGCTGCATGGGTTGCAGCGCACCGACCCGGCACACCGACGCCAGCCAACCACCTATTATGGTCCCAAGTCGGGGGTCGGCCTGACGCTCGCCAAAGCCGAAGCGCTCGCCGGACCCGGTGCGTCGGTCGGGATTGTCGGGCTGGGGGCGGGGACGCTCGCCTGCTATCGCAAACCCGGCCAGCAATGGACGATCTTCGAGATCGATCCGGTGATGGTCGATATTGCCCGCGATCCCGCCAAATTCACCTTCCTATCCGATTGCGCTGGCGACACCCCGATCGTGATCGGCGATGCGCGGCTCAAGATCGCCGAGCAGCCAGCTGGGCGTTTTGACGTCCTTGTCATCGACGCCTTCTCGTCCGACGCGATCCCGCTGCACCTGCTCACGAAAGAGGCGATCGGCATTTACCAGCGGGCGCTGAAACCCGACGGTGTCTTGCTCATTCACATCTCGAACCGCTTCTTCGGGCTCGAACCGGTGCTGGCGGAAGAGGCGCGGGCGCGCGGCTGGACGGCGGCGATCCGGCTCGATCCGGGGCCGCCCGAAGAGGGGATTGACGATCTGACCGGGTCGAACTGGGTCGCGCTGACCGCGACGCCGCAGCGGATGCAGCAATTGACCGGCGGCCTGCGTCCCCGCGATGCCGCGCGCGATGACGGCGCCTGGGTGCCGCTGAAATCGCGCCCGGGCTTCGAGCGCTGGACCGACGATTACGCCTCAACCCTGCCCGTGCTCATGTGGGGCAGCCTGATCGGAAAGCGTGACGAATGACTTATCGCGACGTCAGCATCATCAGCGTCAATGGCAAGACGCCGACGATCCACCCCAGCGCCTTCATCGCGCCCGGGTGCCGGATCATCGGCGATGTGACGATCGGACCCGACGTCAGCATCTGGTATAATTGCGTGCTGCGTGCCGACGTCAGCCATATCATCGTCGGCGCGCGGTCGAACATTCAGGACGGCAGCGTCGTCCATTGCGACGGCCCGATGCCGCACCGGCCAGAAGGCTTTCCAACGATCATCGGTGAAGATGTGCTGATCGGTCATATGGCGATGGTGCATGGCTGCACGCTCGCCGACCGCGCCTTCGTTGGCCTCAAAGCGACAGTGATGAACGGGTGCCGAATCGGCAGTGACGCGATGCTCGCGGCGGGCGCGCTGCTCACCGAAAACAAGGAGATCCCCGACCGCGAACTATGGGCGGGCGCTCCGGCGCGGCGGGTGCGCGACATCGACGATGCGCAGGCGGCGGGGATGCAGATGGGCGTCGCGCATTATGTGATGAACGGGCGGCTGCACAAGGCGGCGGTTGAGGGCTGATTTCAAAGTCGACCTATAATCCCGTTCGTGTCGAGCGAAGTCGAGACACGCTGCGTTGGTGCGCGACTTCGGGGTGTCTCGACTTCGCTCGACACGAACGGCAAAAGAAAAAGGCGCCCCGGTTTCCCGGAGCGCCCTTCCTTTAACCTAAGTCAGCCAGCTCAGCTGAAGTTCACCATCGCATAGAGCATCGGGATCGACAGCAAGGTGTTGGTCCGCGAAAAGATCATCGCGGTCTTGGCGGCCTTCGCCTTGGTCGCGTCGTCAGCCTCGACAATGCCGAGCGCCTTTTTCTGGTTCGGCCAGATCACGAACCATACGTTGAACGCCATGATCAGCCCCAGCCACATCCCGGCACCGATCAGCTTGTAGGGATCCTGAAAGCCCAGCGCGGGCGCCAGATATTGCGCATGGCCCGCAATCGCGACGCCCAGCACGACGGTCGCCAGCGCCGCCCAGCGGAACCAGAACAGCGCGGCGGGTGCGATATGCTTGCCGACCGCGGGTTTCAGTTCGGCCGGGATTTTCGGCATCGTCGGCATCTGGACGAAGTTGAAATAATAAAGCAGGCCGATCCACAGCACGCCAAAGAAAGTGTGCAACCAGCGCATCACTGCATTGGCCGCGGCCATGCCGTCCTCGAAATTCTGGCCATTCAGACCCAGCATCAGGACGATCGAAAGCACCAGCCCCGCGCCCAGCACGGCGTGCAGATTGCCGAAAAATTTATCCATATTCATTCCCCCTCGTGTATCCGGCAGGGCCGCGACCCCAAACCGATCGCGCCCGCTATGCCAGCGTCGGGGGCCGGACTCAACTTTTGTCGGTCGCCGGTTCGTCGGGGATAGCGAGCCCGTTCTTGAGCATCACCGGCACCTGCGTCAGCGTGAACAGGAACGATAGCGCGGTGATCCCCCACACCTTGACCGTCAGCCACAGGTCAAAGCTCATCTGCTTCGCCTGGATCATCTCGTACATCACATGATTGGCGACGCCGAGCGCGGCAAAAAACAGCCCCCAGTTGCGCGACAGCAGCAGCCAGCCACGGTCGGTCAAACCCTCGAGCGCCGATTGCAGCAGATATTTCAGCATCGGCTTCTTGAACCACCAACCACCGAGCAGCAGGACCGCAAAGGCGCCATAGATGATCGTCGGTTTCATCACGATAAAGCGTTCGTCGTGAAACCAGATCGTCAGCGCGCCAAAGCCGATGACCAGGATGCTCGACATCCACAGCATCGGCGAAATCTTGCCCAGCTTCCACTTCGACACCGCCATTGCAATGACGATCGCGACCATGAAGGCGACGGTGCCCTTGATCGCCGCGGCGGTTGCGGCAAAGGCGCCTTCGCCGCCCGACGAGAATTTATAGGCGATGAAAAAGACCAGCAGCGGCCCGAAATCGATGACGAAATTCAGCCAGCCATGCTTGGCAGGCGGCGCCGCGGGGATGGCTTCGGGGCCAGTCGGCGGCACGTCGATCGGGGCGGAGGTCATCGGATATTTCCTGCGATAATGGCGGCGATCTCGTCCGCATCGAACGGGCGAAGGTCGTCGATGGTTTCACCGATGCCGATGGCGTGAATGGGAAGCCCGTGGCGTTCGGCTGCCGACACCAGCACCCCGCCGCGCGCGGTGCCGTCGAGCTTGGTCATCACCAGCCCCGTAACCCCCGCAACCTCGCGGAACACGTCGATCTGTGCCAGCGCATTCTGCCCCGTCGTCGCATCGAGCACCAGCACGACATCGTGCGGCGCGGCGGGATTGAGCCGCCCCAGCACGCGCTTGATCTTGGCCAGCTCGTCCATCAGCTCGCGCTTGTTCTGCAGCCGCCCGGCGGTGTCGACGATCAGCACGTCGATACCCGTCGCAGTCGCCTGTTTGACCGCGTCGAACACGATCCCGGCGCTGTCGCCGCCCTCGGGCCCCGCCATGATCGGCACGCCCAGCCGCTCGGCCCACACTTTCAGCTGGCCGATCGCCGCGGCACGAAACGTGTCGCCCGCGACGAGCATCACGCCATAATCCTGTTCCTGGAACAGATGCGCCAGCTTGGCGATGGTCGTGGTCTTGCCCGACCCGTTGACCCCGATCACCAAAATGACCTGCGGGCGCGGAAAGGCGTCGATGTTGAGCGGCTCGGCGACCGGGCGCAAAACGGTCGCGATCTCTTCGGCGACGATCTTGCGCAGCTCTTCGACCCCGCCCGCCACCGCATCGCGCCGTGCCGCCAGCCGCCCCCGGATACGCGCCGCCATCGCTGGACCCAGATCGGCAGTGATCAACGCTTCCTCGATGCGGTCGAGATCGTCCTCGTCGAGCCGCGCCTTGCCGGTCAGTCCCGCCAGATTTTCGCCTAGCCGCTCCGACGTGCGCTTGAACCCGCCGAGCAGTCGGTCGCTCCAGCTCTGCCCGCTCATGCTGTGATCTCCATGGCGGTCAGTCGGTCATCGATGCGCGCCCCGATGCGAACCGGGATGATCGTTCCAGCGGCGGCAGGCGCGCTCAGCGTCAGTGCAGCAAAATTTTCGGCATGGCCGCTCACCCCGTCGCGTTCGATCAGCATCGTCGCGGTGCAGCCGACCTGCCCATCGAGCCAAGCGTGACGCCGCCGCATATTGGCCTCGCGCAGCGTCGCGGCGCGGTCGCGCGCCACCGCTCGGCCGACCTGCGGCATGCGCGCAGCAGCGGTTCCGGCGCGCGCGCTGTAGGGAAAGATATGGCCAAAGACGATGTCGCAATCGTCGATCAGGGCCAGCGAATTGGCGAACATGCTATCATCCTCGGTCGGAAATCCCGCGATCAGGTCGGCGCCGATCGCAATCTCGGGGCGGGCAGCTTTGAGCCGTGCGACAAGCGCCACGGCGTCGGCACGGCGGTGGCGGCGCTTCATGCGCGTCAGCACCATATCGTCGCCCGCCTGCAATGCCAGATGGACATGCGGCATCACGCGGCCTTCCTGCGTCAGCAGCGCAAACAGCGCATCGTCGATGCGGTTCGGGTCGAGCGACGACAAGCGCAGGCGCACGATCGGCAGCGTGAGCAAAGCTTCGACCAGCGCCGCTAGCGTTGTGCTGCTGTCGTCACCATAACTCGCGAGATCGACCCCGGTCAGGATGATCTCACGCTGGCCGCGGTCGAGCGCGGTGCGCGCGGCATCGGCCACGGCGTCAACCGTCGCCGACCGCGCCGTCCCGCGCGCCATGACGGTCGCGCAAAAGGTGCAGCTGTGCGAACAGCCCGTCTGGACGCCAAGGAAGGCGCGCGCATGATCGGCGCCGGAGAGAGCGGGGGTGTAAGGTGACCTGTTCCCCTGCGAAGCCAGAGGTCCATCACCGGTCGGGCCCATGTTGCGCCCACCGGAGATGGGTCCCTGCCTTCGCAGGGACACCGTCCCGGGATCATAGCTTTGCGCCAATCCCTTGGCATCGTTGCGCACCACCCGCGCGCCCATGTCCGCAAAGCGCGCAGCCTCGAGTTCCGCCGCGCACCCCGTCACGACCACATCCGCGCCGGGGCGCTCACGCAAGGCCCGCCGCACCGCCTGCCGCGCCTGCCGCACCGCTTCGTCGGTCACGGCGCAGCTGTTAAAGATCATGGTATCGCGTGCACCGGCTTCGACCGCCGCGGCGCGAACCGCTTCGCCCTCGGCAATATTCAGCCGGCATCCAAAATTGACGACTTCAACGCCGTCCGCAACCGTCACGCTCATCCGAACTGCGCCCAGTCGGTCTCGCCCTCATACACCCGCGTCGCCGCGCCGCTCATCACGATCGGCTCGCCCGGCGCCCAGCGGATGATCAGGTCGCCGCCCGGCAAGGCAACGGTCACCGGCGATTGCACCAGCCCGGCGCGGATCGCCGCGACCGCGGTGGCGCAGGCGCCGGTGCCGCACGCCTGCGTCAGTCCGACGCCGCGCTCCCACACGCGCAGCTGCAACTGGTTGTCACCGTCAAGGCTTGCGACATTGACGTTGACGCGTTCGGGGAACAGCGGGTCGGTCTCGATCCGCGGACCCAGCTCGTCCAGCGCGACGGCGTCGGCCTCGGGGACGAAAAAAACGATATGCGGATTGCCGACATTGACCGCGGCGCCATGCTCCAGCTCGTCCCATGCGACCGGCATGTCGCGCGTGTCCATCGGCATCGCCAGCGGGATCAGCTCCCAGTCGAACGACGGTTCGCCCAGCACGACTTCGGCGCCGCCATCGGCCGGCGTGACGCGCAGCATCCCGCCCAGTGTTTCGATCACCGCAGGCTGGCCGATCAGCGTCGCGACACAGCGCGTCGCATTGCCGCACGCCTCAACCTCGCCGCCGTCGGCGTTGAAAATCCGCATCCGGACATCGGCCTTGGTCGATGGTTCGAGCAGGATCAGCTGGTCGCACCCGATGCCATGACGCCGGTCGGCGATCGCATGCGCGCGCGCCGGGGTCATCTCGACCGCGCTGGTGCGCGCGTCGATGACGACAAAATCATTGCCCAGCCCGTGCATCTTGGTGAAGCGGTCCGCCATAGTCCGCGCATGTAAGGGGGCGGGGCGGGGAAGTCTAGCGATGCAGCCAGTACCGTCGCCCCCGCGAAGGCGGGGGCCGTTGTCGGCCTTGTTCTTCGCTGCTGCGTAACCCTCCAGCGGCCCCCGCCTTCGCGGGGGCGACGGTTAAATCATGCCGTCTTGCGCAGCGGTTCGGCGCCTGCCGCGTCCGACCCCGTATCGGGGCTCGTCGGCGGCAGCATCGGCGTGCGCAGCAACCCGCGGTCGGCGAGCAGGCGTTCGGTGTCGGCGGCGGACGCGGCGCGGCCGAAGTACCAGCCCTGACCCTTGGCACAGCCCAGCCGCGTCAGTTCGATCGCGGTCGCCTCGTCCTCGACGCCTTCGGCGGTGATCGGCATCGCCAAGCTCTCGCCCAGCCGCACGATCGCGACGACGATCGCCTGCGCATCGGGACTGCCGCGCATTGCGGCGACGAAGCTGCGGTCGATCTTGATCCGGTCGAACGGCAGCGCGCGCAGATGCGACAGCGACGAATAGCCGGTGCCGAAATCGTCGAGGCTCAGCGACACGCCCTGGTTTTTCAGGCTGGTGACGATCGAGCGGACGAGCGGCAGATTTTCGAACAGCGAGCTCTCGGTGATTTCAACTTCCAGCTGGCTCGCCGGAAAGCCGACCTCGACCAGCAGCTTGGTCAGCTTCTGGCTGAACCACGGGTCTTTCAGCTGCTGCGGTGAAATATTGACCGCGAGCAGGATTGAGGGGTCCCAGCGTTTGGCGATCTCCATCGCGTTGCGGATCACCTGCAGCGACAATTCGCCGATCAGCCCACTTTCCTCCGCGACCGGGATAAAGCGTTCGGGCGGGATCAGACCATATTCGGGCGATTCCCAGCGCATCAGCATTTCAAATCCGACCAGCCGACCCGTCGCGATGTCGACCTGCGGTTCGAAATGCGGCACGAATTCGCCGCGCGGCATGCCTTCGCGGATGCCGGTTTCGATCTGGTTGCGGACCTGCACCGCCATTTCCATGCCGGGTTCGAACCAGCAATAGCGGTTCCGTCCTTCATCCTTGCAATTATACATCGCGATGTCGGCCTGGCGGACCATCGTTTCCATCGTGACGCTGGCATCGTCGGCCAGCGAGATGCCGAGCGAGGCGCCGATGCGAATCTGCTGCGCGTCATGGGTCACCGAATTGTCCAGTGCGGCAACCAGTTCGGCCGCGAGTGCGTCGATGGTCGCGCGGGCCGACGGTTCGAACGCCAGCATCGCGACGAACTCGTCGCCGCCCAGCCGCGCCTTGGTCGCGTTCGGGGGCAGGATCGCCGAAATGCGTTCGGCGGCGACCTGCAGTACGCGGTCGCCCGCGGCGTGGCCGTGGATGTCGTTGACGGTCTTGAAATGATCGAGGTCGAGCAGGAACAGCGCAACCTGGCGCTGATCGGCGATCGCGTTCGCGATCTGTTGTTGCCCGGTAGCGAGCAGCGAGCGGCGATTGAGGAAGCCGGTCAGCGGATCGGTGTCTGCGAGGTAGCGCGCGCGTCGCTCAGCCTCGGTGCGCTCGCGGATTTCGCGGTTCAGGTCTTCGTAGCGGAGCCAGCCGAACAGGATCAGCGCGACGTTCAGGATCATCGCGGCGGCGAGCGCGCGGTCGGGGCCGCCACCGATACCGATCAGCGTGTTGATCACCGCCTGCATGACCGTGCTGCCGGTGCCGACAAACAGCAGGATCGCCGCGACGACGATGCCTCCCGCCACGACATCGCGTTTGGCGCCGGTGCTGCGGTCCGGCTGCTTCAGCGCTTCGATCATGTGTTCATTCCCCACCATCATTGGCATATTGCCCGCAAAGCGGTGAAATTTGGGTTAAGTGGCGCTACGGCAGCGCGGCTTGCCTTTGTGCCCCCCTTTGTGTATTGGCGCCCCGTTCGACCGCATCTTGCGGACGAGCTATCGATGTCCGCGACGGAAATTATGTCCACGGATAACCGCTGGTTGGCGAGGTTTCGCTCACCGGCGTGTTTTGCGTTGCGGGCGTCGAAACGAAGGATTTGTGGCGCATGTTCGACAGTCTGAGCAATCGGCTTGGCGATGTTTTCGGGAAGCTCCGCGGCCGCGGTGCGCTGACCGAGGCGGACGTGCGCGCCGCGATGCGCGAAGTGCGAATCGCGCTGCTCGAAGCCGACGTTGCACTCCCTGTCGTGCGCAGCTTCGTCGATCAGGTCACCGAGCTGGCGATCGGCCAGAATGTCCTGCGCTCGGTCACCCCGGGGCAGCAGGTGGTCAAGATCGTCAGCGACGCGCTGACCGAAATGCTCGGCTCCGAAACCGCCGAGCTCGACCTCAACGTCGCCCCGCCCGCGGTCATCATGATGGTCGGTCTGCAGGGCTCGGGTAAAACCACCACCACCGCCAAGATCGCCAAGCGGCTCAAGGAAAAAGAGCGCAAGAAGGTGCTGATGGCGTCGCTCGACGTCAATCGCCCCGCCGCGCAGGAACAGCTCGCGGTCCTCGGCACCCAGATTGACGTCGCGACCTTGCCGATCATCGCAGGCCAAGGCCCGGTCGAGATCGCCCAGCGCGCGATGCAGGCGGCGAAGCTCCAGGGCTTCGACGTCCTGATGCTCGACACCGCGGGCCGCCTCCACGTCGACCAGCAGCTGATGGACGAAATGCAGGCGGTGTCGCGCGCCTCGACGCCGACCGAAACTTTGCTCGTCGTCGACAGCCTGACCGGGCAGGACGCGGTGCAGGTCGCGCAGCGGTTCAGCGATCAGGTGCCGCTCACCGGCGTCGTGCTCACCCGCATGGACGGGGACGCGCGCGGCGGCGCGGCGCTGTCGATGCGCGCGGTCACCGGCAAGCCGATCAAATTCGCGGGTACGGGCGAAAAGCTTGACGGCCTCGAACTGTTCCAGCCGTCGCGCATCGCGGGCCGCATCCTCGGCATGGGCGACGTTGTCAGCCTCGTCGAACGCGCCGCCGAAACGATCCAGGCCGACGAGGCCGAGGCGATGGCGGCGAAGATGGCCAAGGGCCAGTTCGACCTCAACGACCTCAGAACGCAGCTCAATCAGATGCGCCGCATGGGCGGCCTCGGCGCACTCGCGGGCATGATCCCCGGCATCAAGAAGGCGCAGGCCCAGATGGCTGCGGGCGCCGCCGACGACAAGATGCTGATCCATTTCGACGCTATCATGGGGTCGATGACCCCCAAGGAACGCGCGAAGCCCGAAATCCTGACCGCAAAGCGCAAGATCCGCATCGCCAACGGGTCGGGCACCACGGTGCAACAGGTCAACAAAGTGCTCAAAATGCACCAGGAAATGGCCGGCGCGATGAAGAAAATCCGCAAGATGGGCGGGCTGAAAGGCCTTGGCGCGCTGTTCGGCAAGGGCGGGGGCATTCCCGGCATGGGCGGCGGAATGCCCGGCCTTGGCGGTGGCGGGTCGATCCCGCCGGAACTCGCAAATTTTATGAATAAGAAGAAGTAATTACACCCGAATTTCAGTTTCTAATTTCAGTTTACAGACAAAGGAAAATATCATGGCTACTGCTATTCGCCTCGCTCGCGGCGGTTCGAAAAAGCGTCCCTATTACAAGATCGTCGTTGCTGACTCGCGCAGCCCGCGCGACGGCCGCTTCATCGAACGCATCGGCAGCTACAACCCGCTGCTCGCCAAGGACAATCCCGAGCGCGTCAAGCTCGACACCGATCGCGCGAAGCATTGGCTGAGCGTCGGCGCCCAACCGAGCGACCGCGTCGCCCGCTTCCTCGACGCCGCCGGTGTCCAGGAACGCGCCGCGCGGAACAACCCGAACAAGGCCGTCCCGGGCGAAAAGGCCAAGGAACGCGCCGAAGAAAAGGCGCAGAAGCTGGCTGACGCCGAAGAGGCCGCCGCCGCAGCTGCCGCCGCTCCGGCACCCGAACCCGAAGTGGTCGAAGAAGCCGCTCCGGAAGTGGCTGCTGAAGAAGCGCCCGCCGCTGAAGAAGCCGCTCCCGAAGCCGCTGAATCGGATGCGACCGGTTCGGTGAAGAGCGAAGAAACGGCTGAAGCCGTTGCCGACGCCGTCGCCGACGAAGTCCCGGCAGAAGCCACCGCCGAAGACGCGACCGCGATCGCCGAAGAAGTTTCGGAAGGCGGCCCGGTTGCCGAAGAAGCTGCTGCCGAAGACGCGCCTGCTGAAGAAGCTGGCGAAGAAGCAGCCAAGGCCTAAGCCTTGGCCAACGCGACACGCCCCGTCACCCTTGCCGCCATCGCCGGTGCGCACGGGGTGCGGGGCGAGGTGCGCCTCAAGCTATTCGGTGAAGGCGCGGACACCCTCCGCGCCTTTTCCGTTTTTGCGGCGGGCGACCGCCAACTGACCCTGAAGTCGATCCGCCCCGCCAATCAGGGCGCGGTCGCCACTTTCGCCGAAATCACCGACCGCAGCGGTGCCGAGGCGCTGCGCGGCACCCTGCTGACCGTGCCGAGATCGGCGCTGCCGCCGCTGGGTGAGGGCGAATATTATCATCACGACCTGCTCGGTCTGCCATGCGTGTCGACCGACGGCAGCGCGGTGGGCGAGGTCGTCGCGATCGACAATTTCGGCGCGGGCGACATCCTCGAAATCGCCAAGCCCGACGGCAAGCGCTTCATGGTGCCGATGAATGTGCGGGCGGTGCCTTCATGGTCCGACGACGGCGTGACGATCGACGCGGCGTTCGTCGAATAGGCAACCGGTATCTGATCGCCGTTGCCGCTGCTCTGGCGCGCTGATAGCGTCCCCGCATCATAGGGGAGGCGGAACATGCGTTGGACTTCGGGTTTGGCTTTGACATTATTGCTGGCGGCGCCGCTTCCTGCGCTTGCTGAGGACGCTCCGCCCCAAACCCTCGAACAGATCACCCCCGAAATCGACGCGCTGTTCGCGAAATATCAAGCCGACGCGCATATCCCCGGCATGGTTTATGGCGTCGTTCAGGACGGCAAGCTCGCCTACGTAAAAGGCATCGGCGTCCAGGATCTGACCGACAAAGGCGCGGTCACCGCCGACAGCCGGTTCCGCATCGCGTCGATGACCAAGGCGTTCACCGCGCTCGCGATTCTCAAACTGCGCGACGACGGCAAGCTGCGCCTCGACGACCTCGCCGAGCAGCATGTCCCCGAGATGAAAGGCTGGGCCTATCCGACCCAGGACAGCCCGCGCATCCGGGTGCGCGACCTGCTCCACCATATCGGCGGTCTGGTCACCGACGACCCATGGGGCGACCGGCAACAGATATTGCCGCAGGAAGACTTTACGAAAATGATCGCGGCGGGGGTGCCGTTCAGCCGCGCGCCGCAGTCTGCGTTCGAATATTCCAACTATGGCTATGCGCTGCTCGGGCGGATCATCGCCAATGCGTCGGGCATGGATTATGCCGATTATGTCCGGCAGGCGATCCTGACCCCGCTCGGCATGACCAGCAGCGGCTTCGACGTGACCAAATCCCCCATCGCCCATTACGCCCGCGGCTATCGCTGGGAAAATGAGCGCTGGTCGCCCGAGCCCGAAATGATCGACGGCGCGTTCAACGCGATGGGCGGGATGCAGGTCAGCGCCAACGACTATGCCAAATGGGTCGCCTTCCTGCTCTCTGCCTGGCCGGCGCGCGACGATGCCGACACGGGTCCGGTCAAGCGCGCGACGGTACGCGAAATGGTGCAGGGGCTTAATTTCATGGCGGTGGCGAACCGCATCGGGGCGAGCGGCGCCACCGCGTGCAAGCAGGCGGCGGCCTATGCGATGGGCTGGCGCGTCGCGCAGGATTGCGACCTTGGGCTGACGCTCGCGCATGGCGGCGGCTATCCCGGCTATGGCAGCCATGTGATGCTGATGCCCGACCATGGCGTCGGGGTGTTCGCGCTGTCGAACCGCACCTATGCCGGGCCGTCGGCGCCCGCGTGGGACAGCGCGGTGGCGATGGACAAGGCGGGGTTGCTGACCGGCCGCGCCGAGCCGGTGACGCCCGCGGTCGCCGACGCATTTGCCGCGATCCGCGCCGCCTATTCCGCGGGCAATCTCGACCCGCTCGGCGGCAAGCTTGCGATGAATTTCCTGCTCGATCGCTCGGCGGCGAACTGGGCCGCCGAACTGGCAAAACTGAAAGCCGAAGTCGGCGACTGCCCGACCGCTGAACCGCTGGCGGCGACGGGGGCAATGTCGGCGAGCTTCCGCCTGAATTGTGCAAAAGGCCAACTAGACGGAATGCTGCTCTTGGCGCCGACGAGCCCCGCGACCATTCAGGCGCTGCGCTTTCGCCTTGTAGCGCCCTGACTCCGAGCCTCACGCCGCCTCGATAAACACCACCCGATTGCGCCCGCTTTCCTTGGCGGCGTACAGGTTGATGTCGGCCGACTTCATTGCGGCGCCAAAACTCGTGTCGCGGCCGATATGGACCAGCCCCATGCTCGCGGTCACCGGCCGTTCGAGCCGCGGCACCATCTGCGCGACATAGGCGCCGATGCGCTGACGCAGTCGCTCGGCCTCGATCGCGACGGCCGCCGGCGCGCCGCGGAACAGCAGCGCAAACTCCTCGCCGCCGACCCGCGCCGCCAGCGCCGACCCCGACCCCAGCGCGACCCCTGCGGCAAAGATCACCCGGTCGCCGACGTCATGCCCATGATGATCATTGATCGCCTTGAAATGGTCGAGGTCGACCAGCGCGATCGCGACGGGTGGATCGTCGTTGAAACTTTCCTCGATTGCCCGCCGATTGGGCAGGCCAGTCAGCGGATCGGTGTGCGCAATGATCCGCATCGCGTCGGCCTGCGCGCGCGCCTCCTGCCGCTCGCGCCGCAAGCGCATCAGGCGATCGAGGATCCCGAACGCGGTGAGCATGACTTCGAGCCCGAGCGCCGGGAACAGCAGGAACAGAAAATTGTCGAACGGCTGGCCCAGCACCAGGTCGTGGAACAGGCTGACGCCATAAACGCCGCCAATGCCGCTCCACGCCGCCGCCTGATAGCGCGCGGTGCGGCTGCCGCGCATCAGCGCGATCACCACCGTCGCCGCGCACAGCGCCAGCATCGCGACCAGCACGGCACTGCGCAGCATCATATAGGTGGTCGCGTCGGACATGACCGTCGCGGGGGTCGTCAGCAGGATCAGCACCGGCGGCCAACCGAGCCAGCGATAAAGCCGCGGGCCGACCATCCCCGGCTCGAGATAGGACCGCAGAAACACGCCCGATACGACCAGGCTCAGGTCGAAGAATATAGTGATCCAGACCTGGCGCGCAAAACTGTCGGGCGCCAGCCATGCCCCCATCGCCAGCGGCGACAGCGCGACCGCGAGCGCGAAATAGGACAGCGCCCGCACGCTTTGCCAGATCAGGAAGCGTTCGCGCAGCAGGCGATAGAAAACCGCATTATAGGCAAGCGAGAACAGCAGCAGGCCCAGGAAGATGCCGGTGAGCACCCCATCCCAAGTCATGCTGGTCGCATCGGCGAACGAGGATTGCGCGCGCGCCGGTGCGGCGGCGGCCAACAGCCCCGCGCCCAACGCCAAAATTCGCGCACCTTGCGCCATGCGACCCCCGCCATGTTTAACGGCGGACGCTAGGCGCGCAGCGGCTGATTTTTGGTTAACGGCGCGTTGGGAAAGTGGGCTTGATGCCAAGCCATAGCCGCAAGCTTGCTGAAGGGCGCCCAGGGGGCGGGGACTCCCTTCGACCAGCTTGCGGCTATGGCTTGTTCATTTTCACTATTAACCAGCCTTGTGCCACAGGGTCAGGCTGCATCGTGCTGCAGCTCGGCCAACGGCACCGGTTTCGCAGTCGTGGCGCGCCGCATGATCCGGGCGCCAAGTCGCCGGAACGAAGCGACCAGCCTCAACAGACCACGGTGCAAATCGTCGCTGAAACGGGGGTGACCGTCGTTCCAGGTCCGCATCCAAAGTTCGTCTTTCATCGATCGTCTCCTGCTGATCTGATGCTTGTCAAATGCGCCTTTGCGATGCGCCCCGCCAACAAAAGCTTTGCGTCATATCATAAGTTCAGCTTATATCTTGGCGATGCCCAAGCTACCGCCCCTTGCCGCGATCCGGACCTTTGAAGCCGCCGGGAGGCTGGAAAACTTCTCGCGCGCCGCCGAGGAGCTGGGGCTGACGCAGGCGGCGGTCAGTTATCAGGTGCGCCAATTGGAAGACCGGCTCGGCCGGGCCTTGTTCGTGCGCGAAAAGGGTCGTGTGCGGCTGTCCGAGACGGGCCAGCGGCTGCTCCCGGCGATCTCGGGCGCTTTTGGCGCGATGGGTGACGCGTTTGCCGCATTGGGCCATGACGAGGCCGATGTGCTGACGATCAGCGCGATGACGACCTTTGGCGGCACCTGGCTCAGCGCGCGGATCGGCGGATTCCAGCTCGCTTATCCCGACTTGGCGGTGCGCATGTTGATGAACAATGATCTGGTCGATTTTAACGCAACCAATGTCGATGTCGCAATTCGGGTGGGCCGCGGCGGATGGCCCGGGCTGCGGGCAGACTTTCTCTACCGCAGCCATGTGACGCCGATCTGCGCGCCCGGTTTTCTGGGCGTCAATCATATCGCGGCGCCCGCCGACCTGCTGAACGTCGACCGACTGGCGCCCAACGACCCCTGGTGGGCGGGCTGGTTCGCCGCCGCGGGCGTCGCCACGGTACCGCTGCCACGGCGCAGCGGGATCGAACTCGACAGCCAGTTGCAGGAGGCCAGTGCGGTGCAGAGCGGTTATGGCATCGCGATGATGACGCCGCTGCTGTGGCGCGCCGAACTCGACGCCGGGCGGCTGGTCCAGCCGTTCGATACGCTCTATCAACCCGGCACCGCGCATTATCTCGTCCACCGCGAAAACCGCGTCGGGGTCCGCAAGATCGAACGCTTCCGCGAATGGCTGCGCGCCGAGCTGGAGAAGGATCGCCACCGGCTGCCCGATGAACTTTGGGAACCGCTGGGTTGAATCGCCTCGACAGGCGACCTCTAAATGTATATACATAACGTATATACGGAGCATGCCATGACCAAAGAATATCGCGCCAAGGTTTTCAAATCGGGCAATTCGCTCGCGTTGCGCTTGCCCAAGGCGCTGGGGTTAGAGGAGGGGACCGAGATGATCGTCCGTGAAGAGCGCGGCGAGTTCCGTTTCGAACCTGCCGATAAGCCAAAAGCCAAAATCGACATCAGCGGCTTTGCGGGGAAGGCACCAGGCCTGAAGCTAGCGCCGCGGGAAGATTTCGAGGAGCGTCCGAGCACAATTGCGGCACGCCAGGCGGCGGAACTTGCACAGGCGGCCAAGAAAGCGTGATCCGATATCTGATCGACGCCAACTCGGCGGTTTATGCTATGGATGATGGGCACGAAGTGCTGACGGCCCGGATCGCCGATCACGCACCCGGCGAGATTGCGATGTCGACCATCAGCTACGCCGAAGTTGCGTATGGCACTTATGTTGGCAAGCCGCCGCCGCCCGAAATACTCGACGCCTTTGTGGCAGCCATCCCGCTTTTGCCATTCGACGAAGCGGCGGCGCGCGAATATGCGCGATTGCCTTTCAAGCGCGCGCGCTTCGACCGCCTGCTTGCGGCGCACGCGTTAAGCCTCGGCGTAACGGTCATTACCAACAACGAAGCCGACTTCGCCGACGTGCCGGGACTGACGGTCGAAAACTGGACATTACCATGACCTTCGCCGCGGTCCCGCTAACTCTCTATCCCGATATGTTCCCCGGCCCGCTCGGCCACAGCATGGCGGGGCGCGCGCTGGAGAGCGGCACATGGTCCTGCGCGCCGGTGCAGATCCGCGATTTCGCGACCGACAAGCATCGCACCGTCGACGATACGCCCGCGGGCGGCGGCGCGGGGATGGTGCTCAAGGCGGATGTGCTGGCGGCGGCGGTCGACCATGCGGTCGCGGCGCATCCGGGTCTGCCGATCCTAGCCATGACCCCGCGCGGCACCCCGATTACGCAAGCCCGCATCCGTCAGCTTGCGGCGGGGCCGGGGGCGATCATCCTGTGCGGCCGGTTCGAGGGTTTCGACGAACGCATCTTCGACGCGCGTGCCATCGAAGAGGTGTCGATGGGTGATATCATCCTGTCGGGCGGCGAGATGGGCGCGCTGCTGCTGCTCGACGCTTGCATTCGCCTGCTTCCCGGCGTAATGGGCGCGGCTTCTAGCGGGGACGATGAGTCGTTTGAAAACGGCTTGCTCGAATATCCGCACTATACCCGGCCCGTCGAATGGGAAGGGCGCACGATCCCCGAAGTGCTGCGATCGGGGGATCATGCGAAGATCGCGGCCTGGCGGAAACTCCAGGCGGAAGATCACACACGGTTACGCAGGCCGGACCTTTGGGAGCGTCATATCGATGCTCGGGCCCGACCTGCCTCTGGCGCGCGGCGAAAAGAAAAGGACTAGAGGCATGAACCTCATCCAGACGATCGAAGCCGAAGAAATTGCCAAAGCGGCAAAGACCATTCCGACCTTTCGCCCCGGCGACACGCTGAAAGTCGGCGTGAAGGTGGTCGAAGGCGAACGCACCCGCGTCCAGAATTTCGAAGGCGTGTGCATCGCCCGCTCGAACAAGGGCATGGGCTCCAACTTCACCGTGCGCAAAATGTCGTTCGGCGAAGGTGTCGAGCGCGTGTTCCCGCTGTACTCGCCCAACCTCGACAGCATTACCGTCATCCGCAAGGGTGCCGTGCGTCGTGCGAAGCTTTATTATCTTCGTGGCCGCACCGGCAAATCGGCGCGTATTGCGGAGCGCCGCGATTACCGGCCGGAAGCCAGCGAGGGCTAAGGGAGACTTTCCCAACCCCAAGCGAAAACAGCTTTCCAAAACGACCGGTTCCGCCAAAGCGCAGAACCGGTCGTTTTTCGTTTCAGCACATCATCTTCAGAACGGGATTACATCATGGGTTATCGGATCGTTGTCGCCGGCGCGACGGGCAATGTCGGGCGCGAAGTGCTCGCCATCCTGACCGAGCGCGAATTTCCGATCGACGAACTGGCGCTGGTCGCCTCGTCGCGCAGCCAGGGGCTCGACGTCGAGATCGGTGACACCGGCCGCACGCTGAAATGTCAGAATATCGACAATTTCGACTGGGCTGGCTGGGACATGGCGATCTTTGCGATCGGTAGCGAAGCGACCAAGATCCACGCGCCCAAGGCCGCGGCGGCGGGCTGTGTCGTGATCGACAATAGCTCGCTCTATCGCATGGACCCTGACGTGCCGCTGATCGTACCCGAGGTGAACCCCGACGCGATCGATGGCTATACCAAGCGCAACATCATCGCCAACCCCAACTGCTCGACCGCGCAGATGGTCGTCGCGCTGAAGCCGCTCCACGACGCCGCGACAATCACCCGCGTCGTCGTCTCGACCTATCAGTCGGTGTCGGGCGCGGGCAAGGCGGGCATGGACGAGCTGTGGAACCAGACGCGCCAGATCTTCGTCGGCGACGAAAAGGACGTGCAGAAGTTCACCAAGCAGATCGCCTTCAACGTCATCCCGCACATCGACAGCTTCCTCGACGACGGATCGACCAAGGAAGAGTGGAAGATGGTCGTCGAGACCAAGAAGATCCTCGATCCCAAGATCAAGGTCACCGCGACCTGCGTCCGCGTGCCCGTCTTCGTCGGTCATTCGGAAGCGATCAACATCGAGATGGAGAATGAGCTGTCGGCCGAGGACGCCCAGCGCATCCTGCGCGAAGCCCCCGGCGTCGTGCTCCATGACAAGCGCGAGGACGGCGGCTACATCACCCCCGTCGAATGCGTCGGCGATTTCGCGACCTTTGTTTCGCGCGTCCGTGAGGATCCGACGGTCGAAAACGGCCTCAACCTGTGGTGCGTCAGCGATAACCTGCGCAAAGGTGCGGCGCTGAATGCGGTGCAGATCGCGGAGCTGCTGGGGCGGCGGCACCTGAAGAAGGGCTAAGACCCTATTCCCTCCCCTTCAGGGGAGGGCAGCGAGACTTGCCAGCTTACTGGCTTAGTCACAGCGGGTGGGGTCTATCGGCCTTGCGCAAGGCTGATGGACCCCACCCCAACCCCT
>JAHJHL010000209.1 GCA_018823905.1 Alphaproteobacteria bacterium | reverse complement strand
CGGATCACCGCCGCATTGGCGGTGCCGGGCATGTCGGCGGCAAAGGCCGGTCCGCACAGCGCCGCGCCCGCCGCTGCCACGGCGATGGTCAGGGCGCGCATCGCTCCCCGACTATGTCTGGTCCCTTGAATCCCCACAGATTCTGCTCCTGTCTGGCACATCTTATGCCAGCAGGACCTTCATCACTGATGCACGGGGTTGGTGAATCGGCCGTTTACTTCCGGCCTGCGGATCAGGCCTTGTCGGCAACGCCGCCAATCAGGATGAAGCGGCGGTCGCAATAACCGCAGTCGGCGAAACCCTCGTCGGTGTCGATTTCGAGCCACACGCGCGGGTGGCCGAGCGCCGCATCGGCGAGGCCGTCGCCGGTGCCGTCGCAGGCGATGCGGGTTTTGGGCGTGCGGATGGTTTCGGGTGCAGGCTGGGTCATCGACCGCGCCCATAGCAAGCGAGCGAAGGCTCGGCAATCGGGTCTGCGTCGTGATGGGGGGCTTTGACGGCACCGGTGCAGGCATCCTTTCGGGCGCAAGTGGTCCCCCGGTGCCGTCCTTCCCCCACAGAAGGTCTGAAGATGATTGCCTAAAGATAGTTGAGCGTGATCGTGAACGTGCCGCTGTAATCGCCGGGCGTCTGGTTCGCGCCGACTTCGAGCGTTCCGCCGACCGGAAAATTGTAATTGCCGAGCGTACTGGCGATGCTGAAGCGTGTTGGCGTCGTCGACAGGATCGCGGTCGGCGTGCTGCCGATCTCGAAATCGCGCACGCGCATCCGCACTCCCGGCCCGGTGATCCAGATCATATTCGATCCAAGCGAAATATTGACTTGGCGGTTCGGGGTGCCGAGCCCCGCGAAGCGTGCAGGTTCACCGCCATTGCCGGAAAGCGTGACGCCGCCGGTGCGGGTTCGCGTGCCGTCGGGGGCAAGCCGCACCGTCCCCGATGTTCCCGACGCGATGATGCTGCCGAAATCGAGGTCGTTGACCTTGAAAAAGGAAAGCGGGCGAAGCACGATAGCTTCGACCTCGCCTTGCGCGCTGCCCTGCGCCAATGCCGGCGAAGCGGCAGTGGGCGCGATCAGGAGCGCAAAAAGGGCTAGGCCGCGCTGCATCGGCAGCGGGCAAATGATGTGGCTGGTCCTCACATCCGCTGCTCTAGCGGCGAGTTTCGAATTTAGCGTTAACGCGGTGCTCACAGAAAATTAGCGGGCTTTCGCGCGGACGGACGCGCGGCTATGGAAGCGGCCATGAGTGAAGCCGCCATCCGCATCGACGCCGTCTCCAAAACCTATGCCGGCGGCAAACAGGCGCTCGACAATGTCAGCTTCGACGTGCCACGCGGCCAGATCTTTGGGCTGCTCGGGCCGAACGGCGCGGGCAAGTCGACGCTGATCAATATCCTTGCGGGGCTGGTCAACAAGACCGGCGGCCATGCGAGTATCTGGGGCTTCGACATCGACGCCGATCCGCGCAACGCCAAATATTCGATCGGTATCGTGCCGCAGGAAATCGTCTTCGATCCCTTTTTTACGCCCTATGAGACGCTCGAGAATCAGGCGGGGCTGTATGGCGTGCCCAAGGCGAAGCGTATTTCGGACGAACTGCTCGCCGCGGTGCATCTGTCAGACAAGCGCGATGCTTATGCGCGCACGCTGTCGGGTGGGATGAAACGCCGCCTTCTCGTCGCCAAGGCAATGGTCCATTCGCCGCCGATCATCGTCCTCGACGAGCCTACCGCGGGGGTCGATATCGAACTGCGCCAGCAGCTGTGGTCCTATGTCCAGTCGCTCAATGACCGCGGCGTCACCGTGGTGCTGACGACGCATTATCTGGAAGAAGCCGAGGAGCTGTGCGACCGGATTGCGATCATCAACCATGGCAAGCTGATCGCGAACAAGCCGACGCGCGAACTGGTCGATATGGCGCGCGAGAAGATTGTCGTCGTGACGCTCGACGCCGACATCACCGACCTGCCGACGCATCCCGCGTTCGAAAAAATCGAGCGCGAGGGCGAGCGTGGGCTCGCGATCAGTTACAACAAGGACCGGATGAACGCGGGCGAAGTGCTCGCGGCCGTGAACGCGATGGGCCACGGCATCGTCGATGTATCGACCCGCGAGGCCGATCTGGAAGATGTGTTCCTGAATTTGACGCGTAGCGCCGCCTGACCGCTCAGCGCCGCCTCAGGCGCGCTGCGACCCCGAAATGATCGGACGGATATTCGTCGTTCACCGCCTGATCGCCGATGATCCGTGCAGCGGTGACCGCAAAGGCGGCGGGTTCGGCGAAAATATGGTCGATCACCCGCGGCTGGCGGCCGCGTGCGGGGTTCAACGTCGTTGCCGCGGTGGCGGGCGGCAGCGCCGATATGAAACGGGGCGGCCCCATCGCGCGCAGCCCCGGATCGTCGAGCGGTGCGTTGAAATCGCCTATCACAACCAGCGGCACCCCGTCGGTCGGCAACCAGGCGAGCAGGTCGGCAAGCTGCTCGGCGCGCACCGCGCCCGCGTCGGGCTGCCACGCAAGATGGGTGGCGACGATGTCGACCGGTCCGGCCGCGGTTTGCACGCGGACGCGAATCGCGGTGCGAAAATCGGATAGCGGTGCGAGCTTTCGCCGCGTGACCTCGATCACCGGCAGCCGCGTCAGGATCGCATTGCCATAGCGTTTGTGCGCGCCTTCGGGTTCGGGCGCAACGAAATGGACATGCGGATAGCCAAGCGCACGGGCGATCGTGTCGGCCTGGTTGGGCAGTCCCTTGCGCTTGTCCTCGAGCACTTCCTGCAAGGCGACGACATCGGGGTCAGCGTCGCGCAGGGCCGCAGTGAGCAGCGCGAGCCGCGCCGGCCATGGTGCGGCATCGTGCCAGATGTTGAATGTAACGACGCTCAGGTCGCGCGCCGCGCGCCGCCCGCCGGTCGCGCAGCCGACAAGTGGCAGCGCCGCAATCGCGGCGATCAGGCTCCGCCGCCCAAGTCCGGCTTTATCCATGACGACAATTCCCCTTGGCGGCGACGATCGATCCCCCCTGTCACGCCGCGTCCTGCTGTGCAACAGAGACGCCATGAGTGAATATGATGTCATCATTGTCGGGTCCGGCGCCGCCGGACTGACCGCAGCGATCGCGCTGGCCGATCATTGCAAGGTGCTGGTGCTGGCCAAAGGCGAACTGACCGGCGGATCGACCGCCTGGGCGCAAGGCGGGATCGCCGCGGTGCTCGACGCGGGCGACACCTTCGAAAATCATATCGAAGACACGATGGTCGCGGGCGCGGGGCTCAACCGGCGCGAGACGGTCGAGTTTGTTGTCGAAAACGCCCCCGCCTCGATCGAACGCCTCGTCGAAATGGGTGTCCCGTTCAACAAGGATGCCGAGGCACTGCACCTGACGCGCGAGGGCGGGCATTCGCACCGCCGCATCGTCCATGTCGATGACGCGACCGGATGGGCGGTGCAGGCGGCGCTGCTCAAGACCGCCGAGGCGCATCCGAACATCACGCTGCTGCCGGGGCAGGCGTGCGTCGACCTGATCACCGGGCGGCATGAGGAGCGCTATTCGGGATCGGGCCGCGTGTGGGGCGTCTATGCGCTCGATGAAAAGAGCGGGACGGTCCACGCGCATGTCGGCCGCGCGACGATCCTGGCAAGCGGCGGGGCGGGGCGTGTCTATCAATTCTCCACGGCACCCAGAGGCGCGACCGGCGACGGCATCGCGATGGCGTGGCGCGCGGGTTGCCGCGTGTCGAACATGGAAATGATGCAGTTCCACCCGACCTGCCTGTTCAACCTCGACGTCAAGAATTTCCTGATCACCGAGGCGGTGCGCGGCGAGGGCGGCATATTAAAGCATCCCGAGACCGGCCACCGCTACATGCCCGATTATGACGCGCGCGCCGAACTCGCGCCGCGCGACGTCGTGGCGCGCGCCAACGACGATCAGATCAAACGCTCGGGGCTCGACTATGTCCATCTCGACATCAGCCACCTCGACCCCGATTTTGTCGCGGGGCATTTTCCGAACATATATGAAAAGCTGCTGACGCTCGGCATCGACATGACGAAGCAGCCGATCCCGGTGGTTCCGGCGCAGCATTATACCTGTGGCGGCATATTGATCGACCTTGCCGGACGCACTGACCTGCCGGGGCTCTATGCCGCGGGCGAGTGCACCGAAAGCGGGCTGCACGGCGCGAACCGCCTCGCGTCGAACAGTCTGCTCGAATGTTTCGTTTTCGGCGAGGCGACGGCAAAGGACATCATCGCGCGCTGGGACCAGCTCGAACCGCCCCCCGCGATCCGCCCGTGGGACGAAAGCCGCGTCACCGATTCGGACGAAGAGGTGATCATCAAGCAGAACTGGACCGAAATCCGGCGCTTCATGTGGAATTATGTCGGCATCGTACGGACGACCAAAAGGCTGGAGCGCGCGCAGCACCGGATCAACATGATGACGCACGAGGTCGAGGATTATTACGGCCACTTCCGCGTCACCACCGACCTGATCGAACTGCGCAACCTGTTGCAATGCGCCGAACTGATCGTGAAGAGCGCGCTCCACCGCAAGGAAAGCCGCGGGCTGCATTACACGCTCGATTATCCGGAGATGCTGCCGCAGGCGGTCGATACGGTGCTGGTGCCGTGAAGTTCGTTCAGTAAAAATTTCTCACACAAAGACACAAAGAGGGCGTGTACTCATCGACCCAAATCGCCATTCGCAATGCGGCGTACCCCTTCTTTGAAGGTGGCTCCGCCAAAATTTATCAGGACACCGAGTGGCAGGTCGAGCAGGCGTAAGTAGGTCAATACTTGTTTGCTATGGAGCGGCGACAGCCGCTCAACCGATTTCAATTCGACGAGCAATTGGCCATTCAGCAACAGATCGGCCCGGAATCCTTCAGCGAGCTCGATGCCATCATATTTGATCGGGATAGGCTTCTGGCGTTCGACAACGATGCCGCGCCTTGCCAGTTGATCCGCCAAAATGGCTTCATAAGCCGATTCAAGGAGGCCCGGCCCCAAATTCTGATGCAGTCGGAACCCGCAGTCGACGACAAGCCTAGCCAAATCCTCGACACTTGCAGTCATCGGCACACCTCTTTGTGTCTTTGTGTGAGATAATTTCTTTCTTCCCTATCCCCCGATTCCCAGCAACCGCCCAACCAATATCAACACAATCGCCCCGATCACCGACGCCAAACAACCCGCCCGGTGGAAATCGCCGCGGCCGCGTGAGGTTGCGAGGCCCGCCAGCAGCGAGCCGCCGATGCCGAGCAGGATTGTCGCGATCCACCCCATCTGCACCGCACCGGGATAAAAGAAGCGCGCCAGCGCGCCGATGATCAGGCCCGAGATGATCGCGCCGATGATGTTGATCATGTGCCAAACCCCTCATGCAAAAACCGCTCCGCCAGCGCTGCGTGCAGCGCCGCGCCGCGCGCCATCACCTTTTCGTCGAGCACCATGCGGTTGCTGTGGAGGCCGCAGCAAGCACGCCAGTCGCTGCCTTCGGCGCTGGCGCCCAGCCAGAACATCGCGCCGGGGACTTTTTCGAGCACGTAGGAGAAATCCTCGGCGCCCATCACCGGATGGTCCATCGTCAGCCACGCCGCCTCGCCGAACGTCGCCTCGACGACCGACTGGCCGAACGCGACCGCGCGGCTGTCGCAGATGGTGACGGGGAAACCCTCGTCGATCTGCACGTCGGCGGTGCAGCCATGCGCCTCGGCAATCGCGGGGGCGAGGCGTTTCAGCTCGCGTGCGACCATCGCGCGGCGCTCGGGCGACAGGGTGCGGATCGTGCCGAGCAGCTCGGCGGTCTCCGGAATGATATTGTTCGTCGTCCCGGCGCTGATCTTGGCGATGGTCACCACGGCGGGATCGAACACCGAAACCCGCCGCGTCACCATCGTCTGGATCGCGGTGACGATCGCGCAGGCAACCGGGATCGGATCGACCGCATCGTGCGGCATCGACGCATGGCCGCCCGCGCCCTTGACGGTGATCGCCAGCACGTCGGACGAGGCGAGCAGCGGCCCGGCGCGCGACGCAAAGATTCCGTGCGGCGCATTGGGCATGATGTGGAGCGCAAACGCCGCGTCGGGCAGCGGATCGATGATCCCGTCATTCAGCATGAAGCGCGCGCCATGATGCCCTTCCTCGCCCGGCTGGAACATGAACATCGCCGTTCCGGGCAGCCGATCACGCGCCGCGCACAGCAGCTTCGCGGCGCCAACCAGCATCGCGACATGCGTGTCATGCCCGCACGCATGCATCGCGCCGGTAGTTTCGGAGGTGAAGTCGAGCCCGGTGTCCTCGACCAGCGGCAGCGCATCCATGTCGCCGCGCAGCAGCACGGTGCGGCCGTTGGCAGGCCCGCGCAGGATCGCAACCAACCCCGTCGTCGACGGCCCCTCGCGAAATTCGAGCGGCAGTCCGGCGAGCGCATGTTTGATCTTCGCCAGCGTCTTGGGGTTCTGGAGGCCAAGCTCGGGCTCGCGGTGGATGGCGCGGCGCAGGTCGACAAGATCGTCGAGCAGCGTTTCGGCCGCAGCGGGCCAATTATGTGATGATGTGTCCATACGGCGAGTGTGCCGCCAAGCCGGGCCGCTGTCGAGTGGCGTCCGATAGGCCGGGGCGCTGGCCTAGCGTTGCCGGTGTCTGGACATCCCACATCAACCCGCATCGTTCGCAAAACCGAATGACGGCATATCCCCAATCACTTTGCCCGGGGTGCAAACCGATGCGTGCCGAGCCGGGATAGGCATGGTGATTATTGTGCCACGCCTCTCCCATCGTCGGGATTGCGGCCCACGGAACATCGAACGCCTGCACTCCATGCGCATCGACCGTCCAGCGCTGAGGGCCGCGATTGTGCGCGAGATGGCCGACAAGCCAGTGCCCGTGGTTGGCGACCGCCACGCGCGCCGCAACGCCCCACACGACCCAGCCCCAGCCGCCGATCGCAAACAGGACGACCGCGACCGGCAGCTGTTGCCAACGCCACGTCGCTTCGAGCCACCGATAGAATGGGTCGTGGTCGAGTTCGGTGAAATCAAATCGCGGCGGCTGATCTAGGTCGAGGCGGCAATAGATCTGCCACCACGCGTCGCGCAGGATATGCGTCTTGTGCGCAAGAAACGGGTGGCAGTCGGCCTGCCGCTGCGCCCAGTCGCGCGTATCGTGGGCGCGGATGATCCCAAAAGGCCCCGCCATGCCGACGAAGGCGCCGAACCAGACCAGCGTGCGGGCCAGCCAACGCGGCGCGGCAAAGCTGCCGTGGATCATCATCCGGTGATAGCCGATGCTATGCCCGAGCAGCAGCGCGGCGCCGGTGGTGACGATGAAAAGCGCGATCGCCGACGGCGTGACGAAAAATGGGCCGGCTACCAGCGCGACCACGGCCATGCCGCCGTTCCAAATGATGCTGGGCGCGTCGGCGCGGACCCGGCCGGTACGGGGGTCGGGGCCGGGCTCGTCGATCAGGAAGTTAACCGCATGGGGGTCCTCATCGCTTCGCATCGCCCGACTCCTCGCTCAAAAGTATATAAGTAATTACTTAAATAAATTGCTACTTGTCAAGCGGCGTGGCGATGACCATTTTGAAGGGATGGAACGGGTTTTTCAGGCACTGGCATCGACGCCGCGGCGCAAGATTCTCGCCTATCTGTCGCACGCGGAACTGAGCGCGGGCGACATTGCGGCGCGTTTCGAAATGAGCAAACCCGCGGTGTCGCAACATCTTTCAGTACTGGAGAATGCCGGGCTGATCGTCAGCGAAAAGCGCGGTCAGTTCGTTTTCTATCGCCTTCTACCCGACGCGCTGACCAATGTGCTGAACGGCTATGTGCAGGAAGTCTGTCCGGTATCGCGCCCATTGAAAGCCGAATCGCGCGTTCTGGCGGACAAGCAGCGCGACGAAAGTGGCGAGTCCTAACGCTTGCCCCCAAACAACTGCCGCCCCGCCAGGTCGAGCATAATTTCCTCGCTGCCGCCGCCGATCGCATTGACGCGCACCTCGCGATAGATGCGTTCGACCTTGCTGCCGGTTATATAGGACGCCCCGCCCAGCACCTGCGCGGCCTCGCGAGCGACGGCTTCCAGCATGCGCGTCGCCTGCACCTTGAGCATCGCGAAGTCGGCGGGGCGGTCCTTGCCGTTTTTGACCTGCCAGGCGCACAGGTCGACCCATGCCTGCGTTGCCTCGATCTGGCGCTCCATGTCGGCGAGCTTGATGCGGATCGACTGGTGGCCGACGAGCGGCTTGCCAAAGGTTTCGCGATTTTGCGCCCATTCGGCCGCCTCGGCCATCGCGACGCGGGCATAGGCGCAGCAGCCCATCGCCATGCCGAGCCGCTCGCTGTTGAAATTGCGCATGATGCCGATGAAGCCGCCGTTTTCGGGGCCGATCAGATTGGCGGCGGGGACGCGGACATCGCTGAAATGGATCGCGGCGGTGTCGCTGCACCGCCAGCCCATCTTGTCGAGCCGGGTGCGCTCGACCCCCGGAGCATCCATGTCGATCAGCAGCAGCGAGATGCCCGCCGCGCCTGGCCCGCCGGTGCGGACGGCGCAGGTCAGCCAGTCGGCGCGCATGCCCGACGTGATGAACATCTTGCCGCCGTTGACGCTGTAGCTGTCGCCGTCTTTCACGGCCGTCGTCTTGAGGTTCGCGACATCGCTGCCGCCGCCCGCTTCGGTGATCCCGAGCGCGATGATCTTGTCGCCCGCCAGCACCGGCGGCGCGACGCGCTGTTTCATTTCTTCGGAGCCGAGCGCGAGGATCGGCGGCAGGCCGATGCCATGCGTCATCAACGACGCCCCGAGACCGCCGGCGCCGACCGCCGCGAGTTCCTCGGTCAGCACGAGACCGTGGAAATTGTCGAAGCCTTCTGAATGGCCGCCATATTGCTCGGGGTAGCGCAGCCCTAGGATGCCTGCGTCCGCAGCTTTCTTGTGTAATTCGCGCGGCAATTCGCCTTCGGCTTCCCAGCGGTCGATGTGCGGCGCGATCTCGCGTGCAACGAAGCGGCGGACGCTCTGCGCCAGCGCCTGATGGGTTTCGTCATAATAGGGCGAGCGGGCGCGCCAGTCGTCGAAAGCTGTCATGGCGGGGATGCTGCGCGCGGTTGACGTAAACGTCAAGGCGGGGTTCGGACGCAGCGAAGCGGAAAGAAGGTCTCACGCAAAGGCGCGAAGGCGCAAAGAAGAAGATCGTCTCAGTCTTTCCTTCTTCGCGCCTTTGCGCCTTTGCGTGAAACAATATGGCACGACCTCGCGGTCGCGCGCTTGCGCTGCGCGAACAAGCGGTTAGGGTCGCGCTCCATGAACAAGCCCATCCTGCTCGCCGGCCTTGCCGCTCTCGCCCTCCTGTCCACCCCTGCCGCGGCGCAGAAATCGCCCGAGGCGGTTGCCGAAGCGGCGCTCCAGCGCGCCCCGGTGTTTGACGGGCATAATGACGTGCCGTGGGAACTTCGCGGGCAAGTCGGAAACGTCATCAACAACTTTGATTTCAACAACACGACCAAGCCAAAGCCCGACGGAACGGTGATGCACACCGACATCCAGCGCCTGCGCAAGGGCCGCGTCGGGGCGCAATTCTGGTCGGTCTATGTCCCCTCGAACACCAACGAGGCGCAGGCGATCCAGCAGACGATCGAGCAGATCGATGTCGCGAAACGGCTGATCGCGCGCTACCCCGCCGACCTGTCGCTCGCCTATAATTCGGCCGAGCTGCAAAGCCAGATGAAGGCGGGCAAGGTCGCGGGGATGCTGGGGATCGAGGGTGGCCAGTCGATCGGTTCCTCGCTCGCGGTGCTGCGCGAGATGTTCGGCATGGGGGTGCGTTACATGACGCTGACCCATGGTAAGAATGTCCCTTGGGCCGACAGCGCGACCGACGCGCCGAAGCACGACGGGCTCACCGATTTCGGGCGCCAGGTGGTGCAGGAAATGAACCGCCTCGGGATGATCGTCGATTTGAGCCACGTCAGCGAAGCGACGATGAAGGACGCGCTGGAGGCGACCAAGGCGCCGGTGATGTTCAGCCATTCGGGGGTGCGCGCGGTCAACGACCATCCGCGCAATGTGCCCGATTCGGTGCTGCCCGCCGTGAAGGCGAATGGCGGCGTGATCATGGTGGTGTTCTACGCCGCCTTCGTCGACCCCAATTTGCGCGAACATGGTCTGAAGCGGACGGCGGAACGGGCGCGGCTCGACGCGCTGTATCTGGGCAATCCCGACGGCGCCGCCGCAGCGCTGAAGGCATGGGACGCCGCCAACCCGCCGCCGTCGACCCCGCTAGGGCTCGCCGCCGACCATATCGATCATATCAAGAAAACGATTGGCGTCGATCATATCGGGATCGGCGGCGATTATGACGGCATGGACGCGACCCCGGTCGGGCTGGAGGATGTCACCGGCTATCCGGCGTTGTTCACCGAACTGGCGCGGCGCGGTTATACGCAGGCCGAGTTGGAGAAGATTGCGAGCGGCAACATGCTGCGGGTGCTGAAGGCGGCCGAGGCTTATGCGGCAAGCCAGAAGGGGCAGCTGCCGGTGGAAACGCCGGCGGTGAAGTAATTAGCCCTCCCCCTTGATGGGGGAGGGTTGGGTGGGGGTGAGGTTGCAGGCTTGGGCTCATGCCTGCAACCTCAACCCCACCGCTGCGACAAGGCGATGGCATCGCCAAGTCTCGCTGCCTCCCCCATCAAGGGGGAGGGTTAGAGCTTCTGTCCCGGTTGAACGGCCAATCCACCGCCCCGCTCGCCCACAGCGCCCACCAAATGATCATGGGCTGCAGCGCCAGCCGCGGCCCATGATACCACCAGCTCAACGCCTCGCCACCGATCGCGATATTGGCGAAGGCATGGTGGATATTCGCGGGCCAGACGCACAGCGCATAGAGCGCCAGCCCCCAGCCCGCGGCTTTGCGCGTGGCCGGGATCATCAATCCGATTGCGCCGAACAATTCGGCCACCCCGGTTGCTGCGACAACTAGCTCGGGCTGCGGTACCCACGGCGGGGTGATCGCCAAAAACGGTCCGGGCCGCACCAAATGCAGATAGCCCGCATAGCCATAGGCGAGCGCCAGCAGCCAGCGCAGCGCCGTGCGGACGCGATCTTTCAACGCCCGATCGCCTCCAGCATCGCCTCCACGCTAACGAATTTCTCGCGCGGATTGCCGTCGAGCGCCGCGGCAACTTCGGCCGCCTCGATCCGCCGCCAGTCGGCAAAGGTCACCGGCGCAACCCCGCGGCTCGCCAGCAGGGCATCCAGCCCCGGCCGCCCCGCCTTGCCCGCGCCGCGCCCCACATCCTCCAGCACCATCTCGGCGATCCTTGCGCCGTCGGGCTTGTTGGTGCCGATCGTCCCCGACGGGCCGCGCCGCGCCCAGCCGACGCAGTAGAGGCCGGGCAGGATGCGCCCGTCGTCGTTGGCAAAGCGCCCGCGACCATGTTCATAGGGAACACCGGGGATCGGCGGCGTCTGATAGCCAATGCAGCTGATCACCAGTCCCGCCTCAATTGCATAGGTTTCGCCGGTGCCATGGCTGCGCAGCTCGGCATTGAGCGTCGTCCGCTCGACGATGATCCGCTCGGCATGTCCCCCATTGTCTTTGGCGCCCTCGATCGCCACCGGCATCGCAAAAAAATCGAAATCGATCGTCACCGGCTTGGCGACGGGGTTGGCGGCAAAGCTGCGCAAATGCGTCACCGACTTGCGCATCCCCGGTTCGAGCAGCGCGTCGTCACCCTCGGGCGGCAAGTCGGCGGGATCGACCCGCGGGCTGGCGCGCTCGAGATGGCCAAGCTCGCCCAGCTCCTTCGGCGTCATCGCGATCTGGTGCGGCCCGCGGCGACCGAGGATGTGGACATGCCGTACCGCGCTCTCAGCCAGCTGCGCGCGCGCGTGCGCGACAATGTCGCTGCCCGAAAATTCGGTGGGAGTCTTGGCTAGGATGCGCGCTACGTCCAGCGCGACATTGCCATTGCCGATCACCGCGACCCCGGCGGCGTCCAGCGGCGGGTTCAGATCGGCGAAATCGGGATGGCCATTGTACCAGCCGACAAAGGCGGCGCTGCCGATCACCCCCGGCAGGTCGGCGCCGGGAATGGCCAACGGCCGGTCGTTCGGGGCGCCGGTCGCCAGCACCACCGCGTCATATAACTCGACCAGCTCGTCGATCGTCACATCGCTGCCGACCGCGACATGGCCGACAAAGCGGACATTGTCGGCCAGCGCGGTGCCCTCATAGCGCCGCGACACCGCCTTGATCGACTGATGATCGGGCGCGACGCCGGTGCGGATCAGGCCATAAGGGACGGGCAGGCGGTCGATGACATCGACTGCAATATCCTCGGCTTTCTGAAGTGTTTCGGCGGTGTAATAGCCCGCGGGGCCGGACCCGACGATCGCGACATGACGCATCAACCCACTCCTCCGGGCGTCCGCGCGGGCGCGCGGCCCCTTGTCTGTTATGCCGCGATGCTAGCGGCGAAATGCGGCAGGGCAAGCGACCTTGTGCGGGCAAGCACAGCGGCCTTGACAGCGCGGCCCCGCAATCATATTGCGCCCGCCTCACGATTGCCCTGTCGTCTAATGGTAAGACTGCGGTTTCTGATACCGCCTATCGAGGTTCGAATCCTCGCGGGGCATCCAGATTTCCTAGCTAAAGCATTGATTTAGCTGGATTATTTGGGAGACGGCAGAGTCTCCTCCCTCATTTCCTCCCTCAGTTAGCTTCGCCAAAGATGGCGGAGAATAGGGCGTTGTGGGTAAGAACCTGGTGCCCTCCAACAGATTATCTGACCAGTCTGAGTTGCCGAGCGGCGGACGGGGATGCAGAAGCGTTAGGGCGTTTGAGCGGCCGCTTTAGCCAGAGATCGCGCGTGTCGGGCACGCGCAACCCCCAGTCGCGCAGGTCTGGGGCAGCATAAACCAATTAGATCCATTTTCGGTTCCAGTTTTGGTTGCTAATTATAATCATTCCGTTGGAGGTAGGCGCGCGCCCGTACAGTCAACTTGGGCGAGTGACCGGGCTCCGCCACGTATGTCCAGGCAATAGCTAAAGGTGGCGGTACGTGCTCCAGACGCGCGTTTCCTTTGCTCGGTCACTTTTTCAGCCAACTTCGCCCCGATAATAATCCAATTATAAAATAGCAGCGGCCTATCACGAGGCATACTTTTCACGTGCGACTCATCTTGGTCGCAATGCTGAAAAGGAACGTGACATGAAAACGCATGACGACATCATCGATCTTGGCGCCGCCCAGGACCAAATCCTCGGCGCACTGCCGTCGGGCCAGCAGGACGTGCAGCCCGGGGACAAGTTTATCCTCGGCGGCATCAGCGCCGACGATTGACTGACGCGTGGCGTGCAGTCCTTGCACTGCACGCCACCGCTCCGTCGCGTGCTTCCATGAAGAATGTCATCACTTCCGCTGCGACCTATTGGTGCAAAGTCGGCGGCACCTTCATCTTTCTGGACTTGTCCCGCGATCGCTATTTCATGCTTGAGCGAAGTGCGGCTACTCGCTTTTCCCAGATCGTCGGTGGAGCGCAAGAGGAGGGCGACAAGTATTGGCTCGCCGCACGCGGCTTGAATCATTTGGCGCCGCCGATCGATCAATCTGGTGCCGTAGGGATCGCTCCAACCAGGAGTGTTCTGGAGGAGCCAGATCTCGAGATGGCGTCCGCGGTTGAGACTGCCCGTGCGATATGGGCCCTGGCCATAGCTCAGCGGCATGTTCGGAAATTCGCTCTGAATGAAATTCTGCCCAACCGTTCGCGAGTGGTTCCGGCACCGCCGCAGGTTCAACGGTCGGATGCGCGCCAAGTAGCCGCCGCGTTTAAGCGAGCGCGGCATTATTTTTCCGGCATGGATGAATGCCTCAGCCGCGGCGTCGCGATGCGCCGCGTGCTGGCCGGAAAGGGGTGCGAGGCACGGCTGGTGATCGGCGTGACTTTGCCATTCGCCGCGCATTGCTGGGTTCAGTTGGGCTCGACCGTATTGACCGATCCGCTCGATATCGTGACCCCCTATACACCGATACTGGTCGCCTGATGCCGGGGCACTTTCGCATAGAAATTTCCAAGACTTTGGAACAGGCTGATCGTGACAATACCGAGGCGGACCCACACGCCTTTTCGCTTCCGGGCGCTCGGCTTTGGTGCGACCGACAGCCGCTTACATTGGGCGGCCATGGATATCTGATCGGCCACCTTTTCGAGCGAGGTGAAAAGAGCCGCCGCGTCGTTAATCTGAACGAGACGGCGGTAGCAAATATCGAGGCGTCTAGCGGTCGATCGCTCGTGTCCGACTATTGGGGCGGCTATGTCGCCATCCTGGCACGGCCCGGTGGAGGTCTCGCGATATTTCGCGACCCGTCGGGGTTGTTGCCCGTCTACTACCGCGCCGATGGGGCGGGCGTCACAGCGTCGAGCGAAGCCGCCGATCTCGGCAGACGTGGCGGTGTCGATTATCCTGCAGTTGCGCGGTTTCTGGCAAATGGAGGCGCGCCGAGCCGAGAAACCTGCCTCGAAGGTGTCCATGTACTGCTTCCGGGGGAATGCCTGATCATTTCTCCTGCATCGCATCGTCTGGATAGCTGGTGGTCGCCGTGGGATTGGACGCAGGTCTCCCACAAGCGGTTCGATGCGGCAGCGCGTGAGCTTCGTGTCGTGGCGCTCGACTGTATCGAAAGCTGGGCGTCCTGCTTCGATTCCATATTGATCGGCGTATCTGGCGGCCTCGATTCCTCGATTGTCGCCGGCGCCGCATCTCGCCGCGCCGCCGCGCTTCATTGCCTGACGATGATCGAAGACGATGCGATTGGTGATGAGCGCCGCTATGCTTCCATTCTCGTCAAGGCGATCGGCGTTCCCTTGCTTGAAGCCCACTATGACCTCGGCAAGGTTGATATTGGTCGCGCCGTGGCGCCGCACCATCCTTGGCCGCACGCGCCATTCTACATGCAGGCGATCACATCGGTGCATGAAGACCTCCGCCGCGAGCATCAAATCGATGCCTTTTTCTCGGGCAATGGTGGCGACAATATCTTCTGTTCGATCCGCAGCGCTTCGCCGTTCGTCGATCGCTTCATGGCGCAAGGGCCGCGTCATGGGCTCTTCGACACGTTGCGCGATCTTAGCGATCTTACCGGAGCGAGTGGCGCTACCATCTTGCGGCACGCTTGGGATCGTTATCGCGACTGCAGCCGTCCCCGGCGCCTTCATCGCGACACTTCCGGGCTTTCTTCCGCAGCGATCGCCGAGCTCGATCAGCCCGGACCCTCGCACCCGTGGATGGAAGCGCCCGAAGGCACGCCGCCCGGCAAGGCGGCGCATGGCAGGCTGCTGGCGCGCGCCCAGCGGAGCATCGAGCTCTATCCCCGCCGCAGCCATCCGCAGCATGTCGCGCCGCTGCTGTCGCAACCAATCGTCGAAACATGCCTGTCGATCCCGACATGGCAGTGGATCGAGGGCGGGAGGGATCGCGCCGTCGCGCGGGCAGCATTCAAATCCGTCGTCCCTGCAACATTGCTGAGCCGCACGTCCAAGGGCGGACCGGGCGGCTTCATGCAGCGAATATTTCAGTCGAATGCCGAAGAGGCCGGCGATCTGCTTCGCAACGGCCTGCTTGCGCGGGCCGGTCTGCTCGACCTCAGGATCTTGGAAGGGGCGTCGCAACCGACCGTCGAGGGGTTCGAGCAGGCGCAGCGAATCCTCGCGCTTTGTGCCGCCGAAAGCTGGGTTCGTTGGTGGACGGACGTGGGCGCGTCATGAAGCTATCTTCGCTCAGCGCCCAGCGCTCGCGTGCACCCTGGCTTCCATTGCTTTGCCATTTTCGACCAACGATCGAATGCGCCTCTGTCATCGAGTTCCGGGTCGCGCCGGTCGCGGAGCCAGAAGTCGAACCAGGCCAGATTCTCTCGCATCGCGCGAAGCCGATTAGACGGGATATGAAACAGATGGGTCTCATCGGTGGCGGTCGTCTCACCAGGATAGAGGCTGATCTGCGCGGGAACTTTGGCTTCGCGAAGCGCGGCATAGAAATCGATCGCTCCCGCAAAGGGAGAAGCCATCTGCTGGAGGATTGGGCCGCACGCCTTATCGGCACGGAGCGACGGCGACAGCTGGCGATAGGCGTCGAGGTAGTTGCCGGAAGGGGGGCCACCGAAGACGGCGTGATACCCGTCTTTCGGATCCGAATAGGAAGCGGGTTCAAGATAATTGCCATCTCCGCTGGAAGCAGCGCGTAATATATCCGATTGGGTCATGGCGACATTCACCATCTGCGATCCGCGACTGTATCCGGCAATGCCAATGCGGTCGGGATCGACAATGCCTTCGCTTGTCAATTCAGCGATCGCGTCTTCGAAACTATAGACGCCGTTGAGCCAGATCAGCTCGCGCAGCTTAGCGGGTCCGAGTGTGCCGGGGCCTCCCGACCACTCCATATAAGCGTTCCACAGGTCCGCCTGCTGCCGCGCCGAAGGGTCGTTCATCAGAATGACGAGATATCCGCGCTCGGCGAACAGCTGGGCGGGATAGTTCCATTGCATATCGGCGCTTGCGAAGCGTTCGTCCGCGTCGCTGCCATGGGTGATGATGATCGCCGGGTAGCGGCTGCTTGCCTGGTAATCGCGAGGCCAGATGATGAATCCGGTCGACCGGTAGCCGAGCCGGTTTGTCCATTGATGGGGCGTGACGTGCAGCGGTGCGATCGACTCATGGGCAGAGGAAAGCGGGGCCAATGTCTGTACGCGCCCATCATGCGGTGCGACCTGCACGAGGTGCGGGGCTTGGTTCAGCCCCTCCTCGACGCAAATACCCCAAGCTAGATCCTTGCGAAAATCGCAGGCAGTCAAGCTGCTTGAGTGGATCAGCGGCTTTGCGCGCCGACTTGTAAGCATAACCAAGCCGTACCGCGGATGCGAGAGCGTTCGCACCCCCAGCAGGGCCGTTCGCCCATCCGCCGAGAGCCAGTTTCCCGCGGATCGCGGATCGCCGATATAATAGGGCTGGCCGCCATATCGGATTTTTCGGCCATCGGTCCGCGTCTCGGTAAGCGCTAACGCGCTTCCGAAACCTTCGCTGGCGAGCGTTCCGCCGTTCGGGCCGCGCAGCAGTCCGATTGCCGGGAAACCGAAACTTTCCTCGATGGGGCGGCTCGCCTTGGTGGCAAAGCTCCAGGCAAAAGTCCCGATGCCTTCGGTCCGTTCCGCATCGGATTGCTCCAGTTGATAGCGCGGTCCTTCCTCGGTCCATTCGACATTGCCGCCAAAATAGAAAGCAAGCCGGTCGCTCGATGGCCGCGATGCCACCAGCCACTCCTCGCCAATGGCCGACCTTAGGCGCAGTTCGACGATTGCCTTGACCGGCGCGCGCCGCCGGTTGCGCTGGCCGACCACCGCGTCGTCAACGGACACATCGACCGGCTCCGAACGCGGCTTGAGCGTGGCGTACCAGAGCCACAGTCCGTCGGGAGACCAGTCGTGATACAAGATACCGATACGGCGAGGCGCACCGCTTCGGACCGCGAACAGCCCGCCTTCGGTCTGGCCGACGGTCACCTTCGCATCACGCCCCAGTAGCGGTTTGATCGTCCCTTCGGCGTCGAGCGCATAGAGCTGAAGGCCAACGCCCCGATCTAGCAGAAGGCTCCAGCCTTTGCCTTTCGGCAGCGGCCGGAGCTGTTCTGCGCTTGGCGCTCGCAGAATCTCGCGCGAGACGCGCGAGCGCAGGTCAAGCAGATGGAGTATCGAGACGGTCTCATTCTTTTCGAGATCCGCTCGCCGTTCGAGATAGGCGAGCGACTTGCCGTCGTTCGCCAAGCTCAAATCGAAATCCGCCGGGACGGTCACCACATCTTCGACCGTCCAGCGCCGACCTTCCTTCGCGACGGCCGGCCCGCCATTCCCGAGACTGACGAACAGAAGGAGCGGCAATAGGCGGATGCTACCAGTCATGCCGAACCGTGACGCTCAGGAAGCGGCCAATTGCTGACCCGTTCGTCGTGTCAAATGGCGCATCGAAAGGCGAGGTGGTGAAGATCGGCTCGGGCTTGCTGTTGAACACATTCTGTGCGCTCAGCGCGACTTCCGTGCCTGCGCCGAGCCGCAATCGGCCGGTCAGGTCAAGCGTTGTCGATCCGCCAAGTTTGACTGCTGCCGGACGACGATTGTCCGTAACGCTAGCGCTGTGATTGAGGAAGGCCGCGAGCGAGAACGCCTTGTCGCTCAGCGTGAGCCCGCCGCGCGCCCGAAGATGCGGCGGGCGGAAGATCGTTCCGGCGAGGTCGGTCACCGGCAGACCGGCAAGCAATTGCTGGCTGCTGTCGAGCCAGGTGGCTCCAGCGTTCAGGCTCAGCTGCCGATCACTGCCAAGTTCGACATCATATCGCACCGCGATGTCGACGCCGCGATATTTTTGCCGCGCGATATTGCGGTCGCGGGCATCGAGGAAGGCGACGACGCGCGCCGGGTCGTAGGGAGACCCCGTAATGTTCTGGAGCCCGCCATCGGCACCGGCGAAGATAACATCG
>JAHJHL010000208.1 GCA_018823905.1 Alphaproteobacteria bacterium | reverse complement strand
TCCAACGCCACAAAATCCCGCCCCATCGGTGCCAGATGCGCGCCGCCGTCGACAAAGATCGTCTGCCCGGTCACCGCCTCGGCGCGCGCCAGATACACCACCGCATCGGCGATCTGCGCCGGGGTCGGTAATGCACGGAGCGGCATCCGTCCCGCGAGCCGCTCAACCTGCGCTGCCGAATAATCGTCGGTCGCCAGCGTCAGCCCCGGCGCGACGGCATTGACCCGCGCGCGGTTGCCGAAGGCGACCGCCAGCGTCGCGGTCGCCTGCCACAGCGCCGATTTCGACAGGCTATAGGCAAGCTGGTCAGGCACCGGGTGCGCGACGCGTTGATCGACGACGTTGACTATGGCGGGACGCCCGCCTTCACTGGCGGTGACCAGCGCCTTGGCGAGCATGACCGGCGCATGATGATTTACCTGCATCATGCTCGCAAGCGCGGCCGCCGACAAATCCGTCCACTCACCCTCGGCGAACAGCGCGGCATTGTTTACCAGCAGATCCGGCGCGCGGCCGAATTTGTCGATCACCGCAGGGATCAGTGCATCGACCGCCGCCGGATCGGCCAGATCGGCGGCGAAGCGGTGGCTGATCGCGCCGGTCTCGGCCAGCGCGTCGGCGAGCATCGCGTCGGCGTCGCCCGGGCTGCGCTTGTGGATCGCCATTGCATAGCCCTCGCGCGCCAGCCGCGCCGAAATCGCGGCGCCGACGCGGTGGAGGCCGCCCGTGACCAGCGCCAGCTTTTGCGTCACTTGCGCGCCCGTCGCATCGTGATGCCGATCTCTTCACCGTCCTCGGCGATCGCGAGCTTGACGATCTTCACCTCGACCTCTTCGACTTTGTCGTCCTGCAGGAACAGGGTATCGATGATGTGATCGGCGACGCTCTCGATCAGCACGAAATGCGTGTCCTTCGGAATGCCCTCCGTCGCCGCGAATTTCAGGTGCATGTAGTTTTTCGATGCGCTGAGCGGGGTCGTCGGATCATAATGATCGGCCATGCTCAGCCGCGCCCGCACCCCGATTCGCAGCGGCTGCGGCAGGTGGGTTTCTTCGGAATAAATGCCGGTCAGTACCTGGGCGATCAGCCCGTCCACCTCCAGCCACAATGTATCGGTCACAAGAAATCCTGTCGAACGCGGGCGACATTCGGCTTTGCATCGCCGCGCCGCACCCCTAAAGCGCCGCCCCATTAGCGAAAGGGCGCGCGTTGGTCGAGTTACTTCCATTGTCGGACATCGAACCGCAGGCTGTCGAGGATCTCCTCGACGCGGCTTTCGGGGCCGACCGCTTTGGACGAACCGCGTACCGCATCCGCGCGGGCGTCGATGCGGTCGCGGCGCTGAGCTTTGCGCTGGTCGATGATGGCGCGCTGATCGGCACCATCCAGTGCTGGCCGGTCGCGCATCGCGCGGTCGATGGTGCTGCGACGCCGCTGGTGATGGTCGGCCCGGTTGCGGTGCGCCCCGACCTTCAGCGCGGCGGGCATGGCCGGGTGCTGATGGCGCATATGCTGGATGCGGCGGAACGTGAGGCCGACGGCGCGCTGATGATGATCGGCGATCCTGAATATTATGGGCGCTTCTTTGGGTTTGATACCGATGCGACGGGTGATTGGAATCTGCCGGGACCGTTCGAGCGGCGGCGTTTGCTGGCGCGCGCGGTTAACGGGCATGGGTTGCCGACGGTTGCGGGGATGATCGGGCCGCGATGACGGTACTCCTCCCCCTTAATGGGGGAGGCAGTGAGACTTGGCAGCTTGCTGCCTAGTCGCAGCGGTGGGGGTGTGCTCTCGGCCCGCGATGACGGCGCACGGACGCACCCACACCCCCATCCAACTGCGCCTAGTCGCCTGTGGCGACAAGGCTCCATATCCTTCCCCCATCAAGGGGGAAGGGCAGTTGAGCGCCGCGGCACTTGCACCCACCGCCCCGCCCCCTATGTCGGTCCCATGGTCACCCCCGCGCCCTCACTTCCCAAAGACTTCGCGCAGCTCTCGCTCACCGAAGCCGCCGAACTGCTCGCGGCGCGCAAGCTGCCGCCGGTCGAGCAATGGCATCCCGAACGAAGCGGCGACAGCTTCATGGAAATCCGCGCCGACGGCAGCTGGTTTCATGAAGGCGGGCGGATCAACCGGCCCGCGATGGTGAAGCTGTTCTCGACGATCCTGCGCCGCGAAGCCGATGGCAGTTACGTCCTCGTGACGCCAGCTGAACGGTTGAACATCGCGGTCGAGGACACGCCGTTTCGCGCCGTCGAGATGAAGAGCGAGGGCGAAGGCGCGGCGCGCCAGCTCGTGTTCAGGCTCGACACCGACGACCTCGTCATGGCGGGACCCGACCATCCACTCCGCTTTGGCAGCGACCCCGACCACCCCGACCCGCGGCTCCACGTCCGCGGCACCGTCGGCAACGGACTCGAGGCGCGGATCGATCGCGCGCTCTATTATGAGATCGTCGAGATGGCGCTCGCCGACGGGAGCGATCCGCCAGCGATCTGGTCGAACGGCGCGCAATTTCAGCTGGTCGATCGCTGATGCTGTCGGCGAAGCTGCGCGCCGCCCTCGATAATCTGCTCCCCGATGCGGTGGAGGACGAGGCATATCTGGGAACCCCGACCTTGCGCGATGCGGCGGTGCTGATCGCCTTTACCGACCGCCCCGACCCCGGCGTCATCCTGACCCAGCGGCCGCAATGGCTGCGCAGCCATGCGGGGCAGGTTGCCTTTCCCGGCGGCAAGATCGACCCCGAAGACCGCGACGCGATCGATGCGGCGCTGCGCGAGGCCGAGGAGGAGATCGGGCTCAGCCCGCGCGATGTGATGGTGGCGGGGGTGACCGAGCCCTATCGGTCGGGCAGCGGCTATATTATCACTCCGGTACTCGGCGTCATCCCGCCCGACCTGCCACTCGATCCCAATCCCGACGAGGTCGAGGACTGGTTCGAAGTGCCGCTCGACATCTTGTTCGATCCTGCCAATTATCAGCGCCAGCACGCGCATTGGCGGGGTCAGGACCGGCATTATTATGACATGGACTGGCAAGGACGGCGGATTTGGGGCGTGACGGCGGGGATCATCATCAATCTGGCGCGGCGGATGCCCGCGGGCTGGCACCGGTGAGCGTGCTGCCCGATGCCGAATGGCGCGCGCGGGTGGGGCTGCGCCGGATCGTCGCGGCGCTCAGCAGCGATGACGGTGCGGTGAAGATCGTCGGCGGCGCCGTGCGCGACACGCTGCTGGGCCTGCCTGTCACCGACATCGACCTCGCGACGCCGCTGTTGCCGCAGGAGGTGACACGGCGATTGGAGGCGGCGGACATCAAGGTCATTCCGACGGGCATCGCGCATGGCACCGTCACCGCGGTCGCCAGCGGCGATCATCACGAGATCACGACGCTGCGCCACGATGTCGAAACCGACGGACGCCGGGCGACGGTCGCCTTCGCGAGCGAGTGGCGCGACGATGCGGCGCGGCGCGATTTCACGATCAATGCGCTCTATGCCGATCCCGAAACGGGGGCGGTCGACGATTATTTCGGCGGCATCGACGATCTTCACCGCGGCTGCGTGCGCTTTATCGGCGATGCGGCGACGCGGATTGCCGAGGATCACCTGCGGATCCTGCGCTTCTATCGTTTCGCGGCGCGCTTCGGGCGCGGTGCGCTTGATGAAGGCAGCCACGCCGCCGTGGTCACCGCGCGCCAGTCGCTCAAAAGCCTGTCGCGCGAACGTATCGCCGACGAGCTGACCAAGATCTTGGCGCTGCCCGACCCGCGCGCAATCGTCGGCCAGATGGCGACCGACGGCATCTTTGGGGTGCTCCTGCCCGAACTCGATGCGGATTTTGCCGCGACGCTCGACGGCCTGCTGGCCAACGAGGTTGCGGCGGGGACCGATATTGCCCCGCAACGTCGTCTCGCGGCGCTGCTGCCCGCCGATCGCTCCGTCGCCGAGCAGGTGGCGAGCCGCCTGCGGCTGTCGACACGGCAACGCAAATATCTGGGCGCGGTGGCCGAACATCGCGGCGACGTCGCGCGCCCGATCCGGCAGCTCGCGCATAGGATCGGGGTCGAGGCAGCGCGTGATGTGCATTTAATCGGGGGCGAAGCCGCAGCGGTGCGCGATCTTACGGGATGGGACGTGCCGCAGCTGCCGGTCAAGGGCGGCGACATCGTCGCGCGCGGGATTGCGGTCGGGCCGGAGGTCGCGCGCATTCTGAAGGATGTCGAGGCGGCGTGGGTGGCCGAGGATTTTCCGGGGGCGGCGCGGGTCGCCGAACTCGTCGATCAGAAAATCGGGCGCACCAGCGACTGACGCCAGAAATCGAGCGCGGCGGCGCCTTCCAGCGGCCGCGCGAACAAATATCCCTGCCCGAAATCGCATCCCAGCGCCGACAGCAGTCGCGCCTGGTCGGCAGTCTCGACGCCTTCGGCGGTGGTTTTCATCCCCAGCACTTCGGCCAGACTTTGGATCGTGCGGACGATCGCCACCTTGTCGCGGTCGTCGACCATATGTTCGACAAAGCTGCGGTCGATCTTGAGCACGTCAATCGGCAGGCGTTGCAGATAGGCGAGGTTCGAATAGCCGGTGCCGAAATCGTCCATCGCCACGCGT
>JAHJHL010000207.1 GCA_018823905.1 Alphaproteobacteria bacterium | reverse complement strand
CGCCGAAGGCGCCTTGCTCGTGGCGGCGGTCCTGTTCTGGCTGCTCGGCAACTTTCGTGCGGCGGTGATCGCCACGCTCGTTATCCCGATCTCGTTCCTGATCATGGGGACGGGCATGAACATCACGGGCACGTCGGGCAATTTGATGAGCCTCGGCGCGCTCGACTTCGGCCTCATCGTCGACGGCTCGATCATCATCATCGAAAACTGCCTCAGGCGACTGGCCGAGAGGCAACATCATGAAGGGCGATTGCTCTCGCTGAGCGAACGTCTGCACGAGGTGTTCGAAGCCTCGCGTGAAATGGTGAAGCCGACGATCTACGGGCAGGCGATCATCTTTCTCGTGTTCGTGCCTTTGCTCACCTTTACCGGGGTCGAGGGCAAGACCTTCTCGCCGATGGCGATCACGGTGTTGCTGGCGCTGGCGGGTGCGTTCGTTGCCTCGCTGACCTTCGTTCCCGCGATGGTCGCACTGCTCCTTCGCGGCAAGGTTGCCGAGAAGGAAGTGCGCGCGATTGCATGGGTGAAGACCCGCTATGAGCCCGTGCTCAAGCGCGTCATCGCACGGCCCTGGCCGTGGATCGGTGCTGGCGGCGGGACCTTTGCCGCCGCTATCCTGGTGTTCGGCATGCTCGGCAGCGAGTTCATCCCGGTGCTGGGCGAGGGCAATCTCGCGATGCAGGCGCTTCGGATCCCCTCGACGTCGCTGAACAAGTCGCAGGCGATGCAATTACAGGTCGAAAAGGCCGTCTCAACGCTTCCCGAGGTCGCCTTCATCTATTCGAAGACCGGTACGGCGGAGGTCGCCAGCGATCCGATGCCGCCGAACGCTTCGGATACCTTCATCATCCTGAAGCCAAAGGACGCATGGCCTGATGGCGTCAAGACCAAGGATGATGTGATCGCGCGGGTCGAGAAGAAGCTCGAACCGCTCGTTGGCAATGCGTTCGAGATCAGCCAGCCGATCCAGCTTCGCTTCAACGAGCTGATCGCCGGCGTGCGCGGCGATATCGCGATCAAGCTCTATGGCGACGATCTCGACGAAATGGGCCGCGCGGCGCAGCAGGTGGCGGCGATCCTGAACACCGTTCCGGGCGCTGCCGACGTCAAGGTCGAACAGACGGCGGGCTTCCCTGTGCTCGACGTCCAGTTCGATCGCGATGCCATCGCCCGCTACGGGCTGACGTTGCAGGATGTCAGCGACACCGTTGCGGCGGCGCTCGGTGGGCGCGAAGCCGGGATCGTGTTCGAAGGCGACCGGCGATACGACATCGTCGTCCGTCTCGATCGCGCCACGCGTGACGATCTCGACGCGGTAGGGGCGCTACCCGTGCTTCTTCCGGGCGAGGGCGGCGCGCGGGCCTCGGTGCCGCTCAGCGAACTGGCCAAGTTCGGCTTCTCCGAAGGCTTGAACCAGGTCAGCCGTGAAAACGGCAAGCGGCGCGTCGTGGTGCAAGCCAATGTCCGCGGCAACGATCTGGGATCCTTCGTCGCCGAAGCGCAGGAAAAGGTGAACGCACAGGTCAAGCTGCCGACCGGAAGCTTCATCGAGTGGGGCGGGCAGTTTGAAAATCTGCAAGCCGCCTCGGCAAGGCTGTCGATCGTCATCCCGATCATCTTCGCCGCGATCTTCGGCATCCTGTTCATGGCCTTGGGCGGTGTGCGGCAGGCGATCGCGGTTTATTCCGCAATCCCTCTCGCGCTGGCCGGCGGCGTCTTCTCGTTGCTGCTGACGGGACTGCCATTCTCGGTATCGGCGGCGGTGGGCTTCATCGTGCTTTCCGGCGTGACGGTGCTCAACGGGCTGGTCGTGATGTCAAGCATAAACCAGCGCATCGACGAAGGAAAACCGGTGGACGTCGCGATCGGCGAGGGCGTCATGGAACGCGTCCGCGCGGTGCTGATGACGGGTATCGTGCCCGCGATCGGCTTCGTGCCGATGGCGCTCGCCACCGGAACCGGCGCCGAGGTGCAGAAACCGCTCGCGATCGTCGTCATCGGCGGGTTGATCACCTCGACCTTGCTGACCTTGTTCGTCCTGCCCGCGATCAGCCATCTGCTGCTTCGCGGCCGGCACAACAAGCATGTCGCCGGCGACTACACCGACGTAACCGCGCTTGGCGAACGGGTGTTCCTGCCCGGTGACGACACGGGCGGCAAACCGGCATGAGCGAGCATCAAGCTCCTCATGACACGCAGGACGAAACCGATGGCGGCTCTCCGCCGCCATCGGCGTTCCCGGGAGGCAGGGTGATGAAGACCTCCATATCGCTGCTTGGACTCTTGCTTGCGGCCTGTTCGTCCGGGAAGCCGAGCGCCGACGCGGACAGCGCCGGACATGGCGATATGCAGCATGCGGCCGCGGCCACGTCGACACCGGCGGCCAAAGCGTTCGAGGCGGCCGCTGACAAGATGCACAAGGATATGGCGGTGGTTCTCACCGGCGATGCCGATACCGACTTCATGCGCTCGATGATCCCGCATCACGAGGGCGCCGTGGCGATGGCCAAGGTCGCACTCGAACATGGCAAGGATCCCGAAGTGCGCGACATCGCCAAATCGGTCATCGCAGCGCAGGAGAAGGAAATTACCATAATGCGAAGCTGGCTGGTGCGGCGCGACAAGGCGGCGCCGCAAAGCCCGCCCAAGGTGAACTGACATGGCCGGGGCTCCCCATCGTGCCGGCGCCGCGGGCGGTTCGGAAAACCCGAACGAACGTCGGACGCTATGGGTCGTTCTTCTGCTCAATGCGGCGATCGCGGGCGGCTTTTTTGTCAGCGGCTTCTTCGCGGATTCCAGCGCGCTGGTGGCGAACGGGGTCGATAATAGCGCCGATGTCGCCGTTTATGCGATCAGCCTCGCCGCGCTCAGTCGCGGTGACCAGTGGAAGACGCGCGCGGCCAAGGCGTCGGGTGCGATGCTCCTGCTGTTCGCTGTCGCCATACTCGTCGACGTCGCCCGCCGCTATCTCCAGGGGAGCGAACCGATTGGCGCAACGATGATGATCATGTCCGCCATCGCCGCGGTCGTGAACTATATCTGCCTGCGGCTGCTGCAGCGGCTGGAGAAGCCCGACGTCAACCTGCGCGCAGCGACGACGTTCAGTTTCAACGATTTCGTGTCCAACGGCGGCATTCTTGTCGCCGGAGCGCTCGTCCTGTGGCTCGGCAGCAACTGGCCCGATCTGCTCGTCGGCCTCGCGACAGCGGGGATCGCGATCAAGGGCGGCATCGAAATCCTGCGCGACGCGCGCAGCGAGGAAAAAGCCGCAAAGGACGGATCGACCTAGATGGAAGACTCGGCGGCATCGGTGAAAGCTCAGCGACGGAGATGCGACAGGATGCATCCGCTGTCCCCGTTTCTTTCCGATTTGGCACCGATGCGTGCGCCGCAGAACGTCACGACGTCCAGAGCTGACCGGCACCTTGCCGGTTTTCACCGCGGCGCAGGTCCCCCGCCTGCGTCGCGGACTAGCTTGCCGAAGCGCGGAATTTGCCGATGTTCGCGGTAGGAACCTCGCTCCGTCTGCAGGTGCCGATCGGGCGCGTCTGGCGCTTGCTCGTCGATGTCGAGCGCTACGGCGACTGGCACCCGACGCTGCGCTTTACCGATCGCCCCGGCGACGAGGAGCGGCTGAACTATATCTATTCGCCGCGCGGCGCCCGCGGACCGGAGTTGGCCGCCGAGGGACGGATTACCGGGCTACACTGGCTGATCAGCTTTTCCTGGCAGACGGGGATGCCGGGCGTGCTCGTGATCGAGGAAAGTTACCGCCTCGAGAAATTGGGACAAGGCGTCGAGGTGACACATCGGCTCGCCTGCCGCGGCTTCTTCTCCTGGCTCGGCTACCCGTTTCTGCGGCGCTTCTGCCGTGTCTTCCTGACGCGCTCGAACAACGCGCTCGAACAGCATTTCCGCCGCTCGACGGTACAATCCCGATACGCCCGGCCCCGCGGCCGGCGTGCATGAGGGATCACGAAATCTTGGCCGCCGGGAGTCCTTGGCTCCTTGCCCCCCGCCACCCGGTCGAGGGTCACTGGCGGTCAAGGAGGTGCGGGAGCGGGTCGCGTGCCAAGGCTCCCGCACCTCATCTTTTCGGCAGGGCCGGATGTCGTCCGGAACCTCTCGAATTTGGCACATAAAAAGGATCGCATGATGAGTGACCAGCTGCGGCTCGATATACCGCTTCTTCTGCCAGAGGTCGGCGACGAGGCTGATCGCTGCGTCGCGCGGCTGACCAGCGAGCTCGAAGGCCGCGAAGGCGTCGACAAGGTCCATGTTGTGCGCGCCGACGGAAGTGCGGCGCCGCAGCTCTGCATTCATTACCAGCCCGACATCCTCCCGCTCGATCGGGTCCGCCAGCTCGCGCGAAGTGTCGGTGCCGAGCTCACCGAGCAATATCAGCATCTCTTCTGGGACGATCTCGAGGGCGTTGGCCACATGCGCCGCGCCCGGACGATCGGCGCCCGGCTCCGCGCAATCCCCGGGATTCTCGAGGCCGAGGTTGGCGCCGCGGGAACGCTTCGCGCCGAATTCCTTCGCTCGGAAACCTCCATCGACATCATCAGGAAAGAGCTTTCGGCTATGGGCGTCACCCAAAAGACTGCGGCCGTCTCCGCCGCCATCCCGGCAGAGGCCGATCCAGGACATGGCGAGGACGGGCACGATCATGGACCCGGCCACAAACACAAACATGGCGGGGACCACAAGCATGGCGAGGGCGGGGAACAAAGCCATGACCATGGCGGCATCTTCGGCGAGCGAACCGAGCTCATCTTCGCGCTGCTCTGCGGCCTTGTCCTCGGCATAGGCTTTGGCATCGAAAAATTGGAGCTCGCGCCCGATTGGGTGAGCTTCGCCTGCTATCTTGCGGCCTATGGCTTTGGCGGCTGGTTCACCGTTCGCGAGGCTATCGAGAATCTGAAGCTCAAGCGCTTCGAGATCGACACGCTCATGCTCGTCGCAGCGGCTGGCGCCGCGGCGCTCGGTGCCTGGGCCGAGGGCGCGCTGCTTCTCTTCCTCTTCAGCCTCGGCCATGCGCTCGAACATTATGCCATGGGCCGGGCGAAGCGTGCGATCGAGGCGCTCGCCGAGCTGGCGCCGCAGACGGCGACCGTGAAGGGCGCCGATGGCGCGACGCGTGAAATCTCGGTCGATCTTCTTCAGATCGGGGACACGGTCATCGTCAAGCCCAACGAGCGCCTTCCTGCCGACGGCTTCGTCGTCGTCGGCCGCACTGCGGTCGACCAGGCCCCGGTCACCGGAGAGAGCGTGCCGGTCGACAAGGAGCCGGTGCCCGACCGCGCTTTGGCCGCCGCGAAGCCCGACGCGCTCGAAGCCAAAAATCGCGTCTTCGCGGGCACGATCAACGGCTTTGGAGCGATCGAAATCGCGGTGACGCGCCTCGCCGCCGACACGACCCTTGCCAAGGTCGTAAAGATGGTGAGCGAGGCCGAGACGCAAAAATCGCCTACTCAGCGCTTCACCGACCGCTTCGAGCGTATCTTCGTGCCGAGCGTGCTCGCGCTGGTCTTTGTTCTGCTCTTCGCCTGGGTCGTGGTCGATGAGCCCTTCCGCGACAGCTTCTACCGCGCTATGGCGGTGCTGGTTGCCGCGAGCCCCTGTGCGCTTGCCATTGCGACCCCGAGCGCCGTGCTTTCGGGCGTTGCGCGCGCCGCGCGCGGCGGCGTCCTCGTCAAGGGCGGCGGGCCGCTCGAAAATCTCGGCTCGCTGACCGCGCTTGCCTTCGACAAGACTGGCACGCTGACCGAGGGCAAGCCGCGCATCACCGACGTCGTTCCCGCAGCAGGCGTTCCTAAAGAGGAGCTGCTGCGGATCGCGGTCGCGGTCGAGCGGCTCAGCGACCATCCGCTCGCAGCCGCTATCGCGCGCGACGGAATTACAATGCTGGCGTCAACGCTTGTGCCCGCTGCGGACGATCTCAACAGCCTCACGGGTCAAGGCGTGACCGCGACGGTCGAGGGCGAGACGGTCTTCATCGGTAAGGCCGAGATGTTCGGTGTCGACGGCATCGCGCCGATCGGCGCCGAGATCGCCGCCGAGATCGCACGGCTTCGTGAGCTTGGGCGAACGACGATGGTCGTGCGCATGGGCGACCGCGATCTGGGTGCCATCGGGCTGATGGATACGCCGCGTGCCGCGGCCCGTAATGCCATCTCGAAGCTTCGCGATCTCGGGATCGGCCGGATGATCATGATCTCGGGCGATCACCAGAAGGTGGCCGAGTCGATCGCCGCCGAGGTCGGTATCAGCGAGGCATGGGGCGACCTAATGCCGGACCAGAAGGTCGATGCGATCAAGAAGATTCGCGCCGAGATGCCGGTCGCAATGGTCGGTGACGGTGTCAATGACGCGCCCGCCATGGCGAGCGCGACCGTCGGGATCGCGATGGGTGCGGCGGGTTCGGACGTGGCGCTCGAAACCGCCGACGTCGCGCTGATGGCCGACGACCTCGCACATCTGCCCTTCGCGATCGGTCTCAGCCGCCAGACGCGACGGATAATCCGCCAGAATCTGGTCGTCAGCCTCGGGGTCGTCGTCGTCCTCGTGCCGGCGACGATCTTCGGTCTCGGCATCGGTCCCGCAGTCGCCGCGCACGAAGGCTCGACCCTCGTGGTCGTCGCCAACGCGCTGCGCCTGCTCGCCTATCGAGACCGCAGCATGGCCTGATCGAGCATGCGAGCCTGAGGCACAGCGAAAAGGGGAGACGCGATGAACTTCAAGAACATCTCGGCCTGGTCGATCCGGAACCCGATCCCGCCGCTCGTGCTCTTCTTCGGCCTGACCGTCGCCGGGATCGTCTCCTTCATGATGATGGGGGTCCAGAGCGATCCCGACCTCGATTTCCCGGGCGCGATCGTCATCATCGCGCAGCCAGGCGCCGCGCCGACCGAACTGGAGACGCAGGTCACCCAACGCGTCGAGGCGGCGGTACGCACCATAGAGGGGATCGACGAACTCAACTCCACCGTGACTGAGGGCCAGTCGCAGACCTTCGTCCAGCTCGCGATAGGCACGCCGATCGACCGCGCGGTGACCGACATTCGCGACAAGATCACGCAAATCCGCAGCAATCTTCCGAACGGCAACCTCGAGCCGCAGGTCATCCGCCTCTCGACCTCGGGCAACACGCTTGCTTACTGGTCGGCATCGGCCACCGACATGACGCTCGAGGAATTGAGCTGGTATGTCGACAATATTGTCGCGAAGCGCCTGATCGCCGTCCCCGGCATGGGCGATGCCTATCGCCGCGGCGGCGTCAGCCGCGAAATCCGCGTCATCCTGAAGCCCGAGCGGATGCGCGCTTATGGTCTCACCGCGGCGGCGGTGAATACGCAGCTCGTCCAGCTCAACGTCAACGCGGCCGGGGGGCGGATGGAGGTCGCGGGGTCAGAGCAGGCGGTCCGCATTATCGGCAACGCGAGCAGCGCGCGCGCTCTTGGCGAGACGCTGATCTCGGTGGCGACCAATCGCACCGTCCGGCTCGCCGATATCGCAGAGGTGAAGGACCTCTACGCCGAACAGCGCTCGATCTCGAAGCAGGACGGCAGACAGGTCCTGACTTTCGGCTTCGAACGCGCGAAGGGCGCGTCGGACGTGACCGTCTATGACGCGGCGGTCGAGGAACTCCGCAAGCTCGAGAAGGAAAATCCCAAGGTCCGGTTCACCGAACTTTTCAGCGATATCGAATATACCAAAGGCCAATATCATTCGGCGCTCAACGCGATGATCGAGGGCGCTGTCCTCGCGGTCGTCGTCGTATTCCTCTTTCTGCGCGACTGGCGCGCGACGCTGATTTCCGCGCTCGCGATCCCGCTCTCGGCGATTCCGACCTTCCTGTTCATGGACCTGATGGGCTTCTCGCTCAACATGATGACGTTGCTCGCGCTCAGCCTCGTCGCGGGGGTCCTCGTCGACGATGCGATCGTCGAGATCGAGAATATCGTTCGCCATATGCGAATGGGCAAATCGGCCTATCAGGCCTCGATCGATGCGGCGGACGAGATCGGGCTGGCGGTCCTCGCCACGACGATGACGATCGTGGCCGTCTTCCTGCCGGTCGGCCTTATGCCAGGGGTCGCGGGACAATATTTCAAGAATTTCGGGCTGACCGTTGTTGCCGCAGTGCTGATGAGCCTCGCGGTCGCACGGATGATCACGCCGATGCTCGCCGCCAATTTTCTCGCCGCTCAGGGGCGGCAGAAGCATGGCGAGGGGCCACTGATCGACGGCTATATGCGTCTTCTACGCTGGAGCCTCGACCCGAGCGGCGCCAAGGCCGCGCGCGCGAAGGGCGGGCGAAGGCGGTGGCTTGGCTATATCAAGGATCACCGCGTCTGGGTCATGGGCATTGGCGCGGCCGCCCTCGTCGCCACCATCTTCAGCTTCTCGCTGCTCCCGATGACCTTTCAGCCGTCGATCGACTCCGATACCAGCCGCGTCTCGATCCAGCTTTCGCCGGGCACGACGCTCAAGCAGACCGAAGCCGTCGCTGACCAAGTGACCGAGCTCATGCAGCGTGACCCGATCGTCGAATCCGCCCTGTCGCGCGTCGATGTCGGAACCGCGACGGTCTATCTGAAACTCCGCAAGGACCGCGGCATGACCTCGACCGAGTTCGAGAAGGATCGCGCTCCGACCCTTGCCAAGGTTCCCGACGCGCGCATCAACTTTCAGTCGCAGCATGGCGGAGGCGGGGGAAGCAGCCGGGATATCGCGATCACGCTTGGCAGCGACGATCCTAAGAAGCTCGAAGAGGTGGGAAAGCGGCTGCTTGCCGAGATGGCCGGCGTGAAGGAGATCCGTTCGCCGCGCGTCGAGGGCAATCTCCAGCGGCCCGAAATCGTCATTCGTCCGCGCTTCGCCCTTGCGGCGCAGCTCGGCGTGACGACTCAGGCGCTCAGCCAGTCGATCCGTGTCGCGACGCTCGGCGAGATCGACCAGAACAGCGCCAAATTCTCGCTCGCGGACAGACAGATTCCGGTACGCGTGGCGCTTGCCGCCACCGCGCGCGAGCGTCTCGACACGCTCCGCAACATGCCCGTGCCGACCCGGAACGGCGGCACCGTTCCGCTATCGGTTGTCGCCGAGATCGACTTCGGCGCCGGCCCGACCCAGATCAATCGCACCAACCAGGTCCGGCAGCTCACGATCGGCGCCGACCTCGCGCCTGGCCTTGTGACGGGCCAGGCGATGGAGAAGGTCGAGCAGCTCGCAGCCCTCAAGCAGCTTCCTCTGGGTGTCACCCGCCTCGTTCTCGGCAGCGCCAAGTGGCAGGCGGAGATGCTGCGGAACTTCGCGATCGCGGTTGTGGCGGGCATCTTCCTCGTGCTCGCGGTGCTCATCCTGCTCTACCGGAAGATCATTCCGCCCTTTGTCAACATGGGGTCACTGCTGCTGGCGCCCCTTGGCGGCGCCATCGCGTTGCTGATCGCCGGCTATCCGCTGTCATTGCCAGTCTTCATCGGCATATTGATGCTGCTCGGCATCGTTGGGAAGAACAGCATTCTTCTCATCGACTTCGCGATAGAGGAGATGGCGCAGGGCGTGCCGCGCGACGAGGCGATCCTCGATGCCGGCCACAAGCGCGCCCAGCCGATTCTGATGACCACCGTCGCGATGGTCGCCGGCATGATCCCGACGGCGCTCTCGCTGACCGGCGACGGGGCCTGGCGCGCGCCGATGGCGGTGACGGTGATCGGCGGCCTCATCCTGTCGACGATGCTGACGCTGCTCATCGTTCCCGCATCCTTCAGCCTCGCTTCGGGCTTCGAGCGAAGAATAGGCCCACGCCTTCGACGCTGGTTCACGACCGGCGGCGCCCATTCCGGTCCGCTCCCCGCGACCGGCACCGACTGACATTGGCAGATCCGCCGCGACGCGCCGGGTCCAAGAAAGGAGTGAGAAAGGTGGTCGAGTTCGAGCGGGAGCGCATCCTCCCCTACACGCCCGCACAGATCTGGGAGGTCCTCGCTGATTTCGAGAACCATCGGGTCTGGAACCCCTATGTGCGCCTCAAGGCTTTCCAGGGAGATCCCATGACGCTCCGGTACGAGCTGCGCATGGACCCGCAAAAGCCGAAGTTTGTCGAGGTCGCGGCAACCCTGCTCGCAGCTTATCCCGAGCGCCTCCTGACCATTGACGTACGGCCAAGCTTTCTCCTCAAGTTCGAGGACAGCTATGCCCTGTCGCCGGTGGCCGGGGGGACGAAACTTCATCACAGCATCTCTTGCCGGGGGCTCCTCGTAGGGCTGCGCCTGCCCGGCGTGCGCAAGAGCTTCGAGACGATGCTCAATGCGACCGACGCCATCCTCACCACCCATCTGGAAAGGAAATATCGGGAATTGCCCCCGCGCGGATCGACGCCAAGCAAGTCCAGGCCCGCGCGTCGCGGCGGCCGGCGATGACTAGCTCTCCCATGCTCGCACCGCGCAAATGGCGTCCGCTTGGCGCTGCCTGGAGCGTGGCGTTGGTGTCGAGCCTTGCCGTCCTCTTCATCGGCGAAGTCATGGGGCAGGCACCCTGCGATCTTTGCTGGTTCCAGCGCGTCTTCATGTTTCCGCTCGCAATCCTGCTCGGCATCGCCGCCTTCCGCTCGGACCGTCATATCGTGCCCTATGGACTTGCCCTGGCGGCAGGGGGCGGGCTTGTCGCCCTCTACCACCTGCTCCTCTACGCGGGCTTCATCCCCGCACCGATCGTCCCGTGCGACGGCGGACCCTCTTGCTCAGGTGGATTGATGCGTATCGCTGGCGTGCCGCTTCCTCTGCTTTCGCTCGCTGCCTTCTCAGCCATTTTCGGGCTTTTGCTCATTTTCCAAAGGAGACTGAAATCATGAATAGACGTTTCGGTGTGGTCGCGACCCTGGTCGTATCAGCGCTCGCCTTCACGGGAGGCGCCATGTTCTACAGCGGATCGGTCGCCGGCGAACCCGCGCCAAAGGCGGCCGTCGGTCCCGTCGACGAACTTATCCGGCCGCATTCGGCCGTCATCGGGCCGAAGAAGGCGCCGGTGACCATCGTCGAATTCTTCGATCCGTCATGCGAAGCTTGCCGCGCATTTTTTCCCAAGGTGAAGGAAATCCTCGCCGCATATCCGAAAGATGTGCGCCTGGTGATGCGCTATCTTCCCCTCCACCCGGGATCGGCCGAAGCGATCGTTATGCTTGAGGCCGCACGTGTCCAGGGCAAGCTCGAGCCGGTGATGGCCGCGGTCCTCGAAGCCCAGCCCGACTGGCACGACGGCAAGATGGACGCGGCATGGGCGGCGGCCGAAAAGGCGGGGCTTGATGTCGCCAAGGCGCGTGCCATGCCCTCGGCCGAGGCGATGGCATGGATGGAGCAGGACATCGCGGATGCGCGCGCTGTCGGCGTGCGCGGAACGCCCACCTTTTTCATCAATGGACAAAAACTGCCCAATTCCACGCCGGAACAGCTCGAAGCTGAGGTTCGCGCGGCGGTCGCTGCGAAGGGCAAGTGATAATTCCCGTCCCGGCGAAGGCCGGGGCGGGGCCTCCGCACCGCAATTGATGCGCAAGATTCCGGCCACCTTGCCGCGAATATGACCCGGATTGCCGCCCCGTCGCGGGCGAAGACGGCATATTCAGAAGGCATTCAAAGACGAGGGCGAATTGCTGGAAGCCGAAAAGGAGAGACTGACATGCGCAGATTTCTGACCATTGCGGCGGCGATGTTCGCCTTCGCCGTTCCCGGCACCGCCCTTGCCCAGCATCATGACGATCGCGGCGGCTGGAGCCGCAGCCATGATGCCCCGCGGGGGCACGACCGCGATTATCATTCGGCGCGCCACGACGTACCCAATCATGGCTATGACCGGGGCTATCGCTCGAATGACCGCTATTATCGCGGCAATGATCATCGCTACGAGCGGCGCGATCGCTATGAACGGCGCTACCAGAAGCGCCGTATGCACCATCATCATCGCGGTCGCCACTGGCGCGGCTAGGCCCGATCGCGCCGTGGGCGAAGGCTGTTACCGCTGCGCCCGATAGATTGAAATTGAACCGGTCGGCGTTGCGATGACCTTCGCCTCTTCCACGGCGTCGAACCCGGCGGCTGCGAGAGTGTCCGGCATGCAGCCGCGGGCATTGGGTTCAGTATATTCGACCCCGTCGAGCCACTGGATCTGGCGGAACAGCATGCGCATCAGGGGCGAGCGCTGCTCGCCGTAATCGGCGATGAACAGTTGGCCGCCCGGCCTAAGCAGGCGGTGCATCTGCGCGGCTATGGCTTGTTTGATCTCCATCGGTCATTGATGAAACACGAGGCTTGAGACGATCTTGTCGCATTCCTGAAGCGCGGCGATCCCATCCAGCGCATCGCCCATCGCCTCGAACCAATGGATATCGGCGCCGGCAGTGCGGGCTTTGCTTTGAGCGATCTCCAGCACGGCCGGGTCGGGGTCCACTGCCAAAATCTCGCTTTCCGGCTCGCCTCCCTTGAGCGCGATCGCCAGGGTGCCCGTGCCGCAACCGATATCGACGATCCGATCGCCCGGCTGCGGTGCGACAAGCTTCAGCAAGTCGCTTCGCCACCTCTTCTCGCGGGTCATGAGTGCGATTGCGGCGTCATAGCGGTCGAGCGACCCGCTCTTGCCAAGCGCGGGTACGAAATCTCTGTCGGTGTCGGTCATGACCCTTCTTTAACGGCGGCCATCGCATCCGCGCTTGAACGGAGGGGCTATGCCTCGATCATGAGATCGCTCGCGCGAATGCCGAACATCGCCTTGATCGTGCGCGCGAAATGGGCGCTATCGCTGAACCCCGCCATATGCGCCGCGTCGGTTGCGCTCCGCTGCCGGCCGATCGCCTCGAACGCGATCAGCAAACGGCGCCACAGCACATAGCGTTGGAATGGCATTCCGATTTCGGCGGCGAAGAGATGGCGGAAGCGTCCGAGCGACAGGCCGCTCTCCCGGGCCGCGTCGGCAAGCCGGACGGGGCCTGCCTCGATGAGCCGATCGATCGTCGTCGCGGCTCGCACGATGCGCGCATCGAGCGGTCGGCGCGGTTCAAGTGCGATCCAAGCCTTCCAGAAGCCCGCGCCGCGGTCGCTCGCGACATGGACCGGCGTCACGCCGTTCAGGCGCGCTTTCAGATCGTCGGGCGGACCGAATTGGATCGTCGGCTCGACATACCAAAGCTCCGCCTCGCTCGCCGGAAGAAGACAGTGAACGGCTTCGGGCTCGATGAGCAGGCACCGACCTTTGTAGCGCCGCCCCTGGCTGTCGGTGACTTCGACCGGATCGTCAGCAAAGACCGCCTGCGCGGCGAAGTGCCGATGGGGAATGGTATCGCCGACCGAACCCGACCAGCAGGCGAGGAAATTGCCAATGCGAAGTCTGCCTTTCCAATGTGCGAGGCCGGTCATGCTATTCTGATAGCAGCAGGTCTACCTGGCCGTCACCCCGGTCGATGAATTCGCTTGGCGTTCACAATTGGCGCGCGTCATACCTGTTCATAATCATTCTTCGCCCGAGCATGCAACGACCAGGCGATCAGCAAATTTGTCGTGGCCGCAGTATTGCGTCAGCAAAGAATTTCGCGGCGCTGGACGCGTGCGCAGCCCCTACGCGGCGCCTGCGATCCGCAATTCCGCACCAAGCGCGTCAAGCAGCGGGCATCCCGGCTCCAAGCCGGCATCGCAAGCGTGCACGGAAGCGGCTAAAACTTGCTCCATTTTCCTAAGGTCCGCGATCCGCTCGCGCACGTCCTTCAGGTGCGAGGCGGCAAGCGCACGGACGTCGGCGCAGCGGCTCTTGCCGCCCACCGCCAGTTCGAGCAGTGCCCGCACTTCGTCTAAGGTGAAGCCCAGCTCCCGCGCGCGTCGCACGAAGCCGAGGCGAGCAACATCTTCGCGTGCGTAGCTGCGAAAACGGCCCCGACGAGAGGGCGTCGGCAAGAGGCCAATTCTCTCATAATAGCGGATCGTCTCGATGTTGCAGCCGGTGCGGCGCGAGAGTTCGCCGATCTGGAGCGCGCCGCTCGCCGCCATCGCAAAAATACCTCTTGAATCTGTAGTTACTACAGATGGTAGAGCGGCCCGATGTTACTCGCAAGGAGTCTGCCATGATCGACCCGCCAAATCCGTCCAAGGGGATCGCTACCGTCACGATTACCCTCGCGGGTATCGCTGCCGCGTTCGCCGCCGCCGCCTGCTGCGCGCTGCCTTTTCTCTTGGCATCGATCGGCATCGGTGCGGCGTGGCTTGGCGGCGTGGCCATCGTGGCGGCTCCATATCGAACGCCCTTGCTCGTCATCGGCGCCTTGTGCCTCATTGTCGGTGCCATGTTGCTGACGCGGCAGCAGCTGATTGCCGCGCGCTGCGGCCCCGGCGGCCTGTGCACGCCGCGCTGGATGCGCATTCTCACATTTTTTGGTCTGCTTCTCGGCGCGGCGCTGCTCTGGGCGGGTTACACCTATGTCTGACGCGGCGATCCAACTGTTTTCGACCCTGACCTGTCCGAAATGCGGCCACCAGTCGACCGAGACCATGCCGACCAACGCGTGCCAATATTTCTACGATTGCCGCGGCTGCGGTGCGGTTCTCAAGCCCAAGCCTGGAGACTGCTGCGTCTATTGTTCCTACGGCGATATCCCTTGCCCGCCGATTCAGGAGAGCGGCGACAAATCCTGCTGCGGGTGAGGCTGTCGCTGGCAACTTCCAGATTGCCAAGAGCCGATTCTGCGTTGATTGCCACGCTCGGATCGGCCAATGCAAATCATTCTCAATAAAGGCAGCTGGCGTGGCGATTTTCTCCAAAAGCGTTTCCTTCGCGTTGATGCGTGCCCTGGGCAGGGGGGCGCTTGCTTTCCTGCTGCTGGCGCTGGTCGCGGTCCAGCCAGCGCGCGCGAGCGAGCCAGAGGTTCAGACCATTTGGCGTCTGCTTGACTATGTCGCTGTGGATTATCCGGGTGCGGTGTCGGGCGGCAAGGTCGTCAGTCCGGCGGAATATGCCGAGATGACCGAATTCGCAGCGCAGGTCGAAACGCGCTTGAAACGCCTGCCGCAGAAGACCGCCAAGCCAAATTTGGTGGCCCAAGCCGCAACCTTGCGCCAATCGATCGCAGCGAAATCCGCACCGGCGACCATCGAGGTGCAGTCGCGGCAGCTCGCCGGGGCCTTGCTTGCAAGCTATCCCGTTCCGCTCGCGCCGCGCTCGGCTCCCGACCTGGCGCGCGGCGCGAAGCTCTATGCGGAAAACTGCGCCATGTGTCACGGCGCGACCGGCGCCGGAAACGGCCCGGGCGCCGCGGGTCTCGATCCGCCCCCGATCGCCTTCACGGACGCGGCGCGCGCACGCGAGCGCAGCCTGTTCGCGCTCTATCAGGTGATTTCGCAGGGGCTCGAGGGGACGTCGATGGCGAGCTTCGAAGCCCTCCCCGACAGCGACCGCTGGGCCCTGTCCTTTTACGTCGGAAGCCTCGCGTTTCCGGAATCGTCGCAATCGCAGGGCCGACAGATGTGGGAAAAGGACGCGCGCGTTCGTGCCGCCATCCCCGATCTTTCGACTCTCGTCGGCAAGACTCCCGCGGATATCGCCCGTGAACTGGGCGACGGCAAGGCCGGGCCGCTGACTTCATATCTGCGCCGCCAGCCCGAAGCCGTCGTTGCGAAACCGGCCGGCTCGCTGATGCTCTCCCGCCAGCGCCTCGACGCGAGCCTAAAGGCCTATGCGGCCGGCGACCGTGGCGCCGCGTCCGACTTGGCACTTTCCGCCTATCTCGATGGTTTCGAGCCCGTCGAGCCGGTCCTTGCGGCCCGCGATCCTGACCTCATGGCGAAGATCGAGATGGCGATGGGGAATTTGCGCTCGGCCATTGGCAAGGGCCGACCGCTCGCGGAGGTGGAGGCAGCAAATGCCGAAGTGGCGCGGCTGTTCGTCGAAGCCGAGGCGGCCCTCGCGCCCGAACAGGCAAGCGCTTCGTCGAGCTTTCTTGGCGCATTCGGAGTCCTGCTACGCGAAGGGCTCGAGGCGCTGCTGATCGTCATCGCCATGATGGCCTTCCTTCGCAAAACCGGGCGAACCGACGTCATGGGATATGTCCATGGCGGCTGGGTTTCCGCTCTAGCCGCGGGGGCGGCGACCTGGTTCGTCGCTACCTATTTCATCGGAATCAGCGGGGCGTCGCGCGAGCTCACCGAAGGCTTTGGCTCGCTTTTCGCCGCGATCATCCTGATCTCGGTGGGCATCTGGATGCACGGCAAAAGCAATGCCGAAGCCTGGCAGCGGTATATCAAGGAGAAGATCTCCGCTGCCCTGTCGCGCCGGTCGGCGTGGTTCCTGTTCGGTTTGACCTTTCTCGTTGTCTATCGCGAGGTCTTCGAGACCATCCTGTTTTACGCCGCGATATGGGCGCAGGGAAATGGCGGTGCAATGCTCGCGGGGGCGGCCACGGCTGCCTCTCTGTTGGGGCTGATCGCCTGGGCTATGCTGCGTTACAGTGCTCGGCTGCCGATCACGCAGTTCTTTGCTTGGAGTGCGGCGCTTATAGCAGTCTTGGCCGTCGTGCTAGCTGGCAAGGGCATTGGCGGGCTGCAGGAAGCAGGCTTGCTCGGCGTTACGCCGCTGGCAGAGTTTCCGCGAATCCCGATGCTGGGGGTGTACCCGACGGCTCAAACGCTTGTCGCACAATTGGCGGCCGCGATCGTCCTTGTCGCGGGTTTCTGGTTCAACCGTGCGAGCGCGCCGCGCGCGACTTGACAGCGCCCCGAAAGAAACCGCGTGATTGCGGGGATGTAAAAGGGCGAGTTTCGGTCCTGCGCTACTGTGCGGCCCGTCCCAGCTTGTGCGAAGAAATCTCCCCAAGCGCGCCGCGGATGATATCATAGGTCGAATGGAGGAAGAGTAGGGCGATGACGCCGACGACCAGAAGGTCAGGCCAGGCTTCGCCCGTCACGGCAACGAGACCCGCCGCGACAATAACCGCTACATTAGCGAGGGCATCGTTCCTTGAAAACAGCCACATCGCGCGGGCGGCCGCGTCACCTTCGTCACGGAAGCGGCTCAGCACCAGCGCCGCCGACATGTTGACGAGCAATGCCACGACACCGATGCCGCCCATGAGGTCGGCCTAGGGGGGGATGGCGTGGAAAGACCGCCAGATCGCTGATGTAATGACGCCGAGGCCAACGACTGGACTTGTAACGGTTTTGCGCCGGTCACTTATCTCATTGAGCCACCTTAGCTTCGAACGCGAGCGAGCTGGTGCCGCGCTTCGCGGGTAAGCAGCAGAAGCGACATTCGTAACCAAATATCCATTATATATAACTTAATCTGATAACCTCGTCGAAAGATTCGATGACTCGGCATTTATCTTAGAGCTCGGGTTCGATGTCAGCTAACAAAGCTTCAAGAAACGCATGCGCCTTCTGGTGAAGGTGAACGACGTTCCGAAGAGGGGATCATCAAAATGACCACGTGGAGAGCCAAAGCAACATCGACGTCAGCAATCGCCATCGCATCCTTTTTGGCGCTGGGTCTCGCAACGGCCGCACACGCGCAGGAAGGAGCCAGCGCACCGCCGCGCGATACCGGCGCTGCTCAAGCCGATTCAGATCGGAATAAAGAGATCATCGTGACCGGCACGCGCCGCAATGATTTGACCGCTGCCCAATCCCCGACCCCTATCGATATCATCAGTTCGGACGAATTGCTCAATCAGGGTTCGTCGGACGTAACCGATATCCTGCGCCAGCAGGTGCCGGCGCTTAATGTCCAACGCTTCACCAGCAATGACGGTTCGGTTTTCACAAGGCCGTACAGCATGCGCGGCCTGCCACCGGATCAGACGCTTGTGCTGGTGAATGGCAAGCGTCGGCATCGCGGTGCGACGGTACAATTGTCCAACATCCCCTATATTCGGGGTTCGCAAGGCCCTGACCTTGCAACCATTCCTTCCATCGCTATCGGCCAATTGGAAGTGCTTCGCGACGGCGCGTCGGCGAATTACGGGTCCGATGCGATCGCCGGTGTGCTCAATTTTCGTCTGCGCGACGACCGCGAAGGAGCGACCTTCATCGCTCGCTACGGGCAATATTATAAGGGTGATGGCGAGGATTATCTGCTTCAGGGCAATGTCGGCTTGCCGTTCACGCCCGACGGGTTTGTGAATATCAGCGGTGAGTATAGCAATTCGGGGATAACTTCGCGCCAGAACCAGCGCCCCGATGCGCAAGCACTGATCGATATGGGCGTTCAGGGCGTACCCGTTCCGGCGCAGCGAACCGGCAACCCCGAGGCCGAAGCGGCCAGACTATTTGTAAATGCAGGCGTCAATCTCAGCGATTCGACGGAATTCTACGCCTTTGGAAACTATAGCTGGACGGCAGGGACAACGGCTTTTTTCTATCGAAACCCCGTTACCAATTCGCTTTTCACCAGCGTTCCGCTCACCCAAACTCCCGGCGGACCCCGCTTCACTTTCAGGACAATCTTCCCGGGCGGCTTTGCTCCAGATTTCCACGCCACCATCCGCGATGCTTCGCTGGTTAGTGGTTTGCGCGGTAGTCTTGCCGGCGATCTCACCTATGATGTGAGCAGCTCCTATGGGCAAAATAATGTGTCCTACAGCATCTCCAATACGGTCAATCCGTCGCTTGGCCCGCTTTCGCCAACCAAGTTTCGGACGGGTGAACTCGAACAGCGCGAACTCAACTTCAACGTCGACCTAACTTATCCGATCGAAGTTGGTTTCGCCGAGCCGCTCAATCTCGCGGGCGGTCTCGAATGGCGCCGCGAGACATGGGAGGTCACTCCCGGCGAACTGGCATCCTATCAGGTCGGGCCCTTTGCGTCGGTTCTCGATCCCGACACGCCTGATCCCACAGACCGTATTGGCCTGCCCGCAGGGTCGAGCGGCTTTCCAGGCTTGGGGCCGTCGCAGGCAGGGACTTTCTCGCGAAGCAATTGGGCCGCATACACCGCACTTGAGGGAGATGTGACGGATTGGTTTAGTCTCGGTCTTGCAGCGCGCTATGAGGATTTCTCGGATTTCGGGTCGGCCTTTACGTGGAAGGTCAATGGTCGGGTCGAATTCTCCGATGCGATTGCAATTCGCGGTTCGGTGAACACCGGATTTCGTGCGCCGACCCCCGGTCAGTCGAATGTTTCCTCAACCTTTGCCAATATCGACGCAATTACGGGCGCGCCCTTCATCACCGGCATCGTATCGCCGAGCAATCCGGTCGCTCAACTTTTCGGCGCCCAGCCGCTCGATCGGGAAAAGTCGTTTAATATTGCCGCGGGCATCGTTTTGACACCCGCGCGGCGACTGACCTTCACGCTCGATTATTTCAATATCAAGATCGATGAACGCATTGGACTTTCCGGAGGTTTTACGCTGACCCCGGCGCAGCGAGCCCAGCTGGTAGCGGCAGGAATTCCTGGCGGCGGTGATTTCCGCACGATCCAGTTCTTCGGCAATGCCTTCGACAGCCGCACGCAGGGTGTCGATGCGGTCCTGACTTATGGATTTGATATGTTCGGCGGCAAGGCAACGCTCAGCGCCAACGCCAATTATACCAAGAATCAAGTCACCAGGGCCGGGCCTTTGATCGCGGGTGATCGCGAGCGGCTGCTGGAATTGGAAGATTTTGTCCCCGACTGGAAAGGCGGCGTCAATTTCAACTATCAGGGTGATCGGATCGGCTTCACAACCACCGCAAGCTATTATGGCAAGTGGACCGATTTTGGTCCCGATCTTGCCAACGATCAGACCGGCGGAGCCGAAATTCTCGTCGATGCCGAAATTTCTTACCGGCTTACCGACAATTTCACTCTCGCAGCCGGTGGGAGCAACATTTTCAATAATTATCCTGATCGTGAAATGCGCGCCGGACAGATTGGGAATGGTTTCAAATATCTTCGCTTTTCCCCGATCGGTTTCAATGGGGGATTCTGGTACGTCCGGGGCACGGCAAAATTCTGAATCTCGCCGTCATGACATCTATCAATCCGGTCGAACGTGTATGCGAGCATTCCGATCATAAGGGGCCGTGTACGTCTCAGCGAAAACACGGCGCCTTGGACGACAGGTTGTCCAGAACCATCACGGCTTGGCCATGGTCACAAATGGTCGCCAATTTATGTGTCGTCAGTCGGTGCTCCCTGACCGACTGGCGGCTCGCCAAAGGTTCCGGCGGCGACCATCTCGTCGCGAACCTCGGTCATGATCTCGATAAAGCGCAACGCGGTTTGCGACAGCGCACGGAACGAGGGCGTATAGAGCAGATATTCGAACTCGATGCGCGGCCTGAATGGCAAAATGACCAGGCCTTGCGAGACAAATCCGATGGCGGTCGCGGGGTTAACGATCGAACAGCCGACGCCCAGCGTTACGAGGTTGCAATGGGTGATGGCATATTGTGTTTCGACAACCAGATCGCGTTCTACGCCAGCGTCCTCGAAGATGCGATCGACCCGGCGTCGTGTCCGATCGCCGTGCATGAGCGATATGAAGGGTTCGCCGGCGAGGTCCGCCGGTTCGATATAGGCGCGGTCCGCGAGTCGGTGCCCCGGCGGCAATATACACGCGCCAACAGAACGCAGGAAGGTGCTGGCGGACATTCCCGCTACCTCGTGCGCGCGCGTCGCAAGGCCAATATCGAACTGTTGGTTCGCAACCAACTGCCGGACGGTGGACGAACTATGCGTGTCGAGATGGATCGAAACGCCCGGATGTCTTTTCTGGAACGCGCGGATCACATGCGGCAAGAAACTGAACGCGAGTGCGGGCAGCGAGGCGATATGAAGGTTGCCGGTGGAAAGATTGCGAATATCGTCGGCCGTTTTCTTGAGCGCATCAACGCCGATGAAGCTGCGCTCGACCTCATGGTAAAAATATTCGGCTTCGGGCGTTACCGTGAGGGCGCTGCCTTTCGATCGCACAAAAAGCTTGAACCCGATGGCATATTCAAGGTCAGCGATGAGCTTGCTCACCGCCGGCTGCGACAAGTGCATCGATTGTGCGGCTTGCGTGATCGACCGCGTGACCATGACCGCCCGAAACGCTTCCAACTGGCGCAAATTCATCCAAAACCCTCCCAAGTTATCAGCATTGGTTATAGACCAAGATTGATACAGGGGCGCAAGGAATGACTTCTCCATATCGAGCTGCGCTGTGGCGGGGCCGTCGATGAGGAAATCGCGCGCGCCTTTCTTCGTAAATTCGGCTGCGCTGGCGCCAGCATTTGCTCCTCATTTGATTCTTCAAGCGACATTTTAGCGGGGTCGAGCAGACTCCAGGTTTAGAAGGCAAATATAATGAATGACGAGACCGCTAAACGCGGCGAATATGGCGCCCGATCTCGCAGGGTGTCGGCAATGACAAATCTGGTTCATTCGGGATCGCCATCCGCAAAGGCGGCGGGATTGCTCAATCCTCCGGTTCACCGCGCTTCGACGATTACGTATGATAGCGTCGAGGCTTATACGGGTCGGCATAGCCGCATTTATGACGATGTCATCTATGGCCTCTATGGGACCGAAACGACCTTTGCGCTCGAGGCGGCGATCGCTGCGCTCGAAAGCGGCCACCGGACGGTGGTGACCTCTTCGGGAACGGCGGCTATCTCGCTCAGCCTGTCGGCGTTCCTGACGGCGGGCGATCATTTGCTGGTCATCGACACCGTCTATCGATCGACGCGCCGCTTTTGTGACGATGTTTTGACGGCCATGGGTGTCGAGGTCTCCTATTTCGACCCAGGCGTCGGCAGCGACATCGTCGCCCAAATCCGGCCGAACACTCGCGCCATCTTTCTCGAGACGCCGGGATCGCTGACCTTCGAGATGCCCGACATCGCGGCAATCACTGCTGTGGCGCGCCCACGCGAGATCATCACAATGATCGATAACACCTGGGCTACCCCGCTCTATTTTCGGCCGATTGAACATGGTGTCGATGTGTCGATCGCTGCAGCGACCAAATATCTTTCGGGACATTCCGACGTCATGCTCGGCGCAATGACCGCGGCGAATGCCGACATCTTCCGGAGGCTGAAGGATGCGGCGCGTTACTGGGGAAACTGCGTGAGCCCCGACGATTGCTACCTCGTGCATCGCGGATTGCGCACGCTTGAGGTGCGCCTCGAGCGCCATCAGCGCAACGCTTTGGAGCTCATCGACTGGTTCCAACAGCAGCCCGAAGTTCGTCATGTGCTTTATCCCGGCATCGCTTCGGACGCGGGGCATGCGATCTGGCGGCGCGATTTTGACGGGGCCACGGGGCTGTTCGGTGTCTTGCTGGACGATATGACACCGCAAGAAAATTCGGCTTTCTTCAATCAGTTCCGGTTGTTTCAGCTCGGTGCCAGCTGGGGCGGGTTTGAAAGTCTGATTGTTCCCGCCTGGCCCGCGCCGGAGCGTAGTTGCACGCCGCTGCAAAAAGGCAGCTTGATCCGCGTCCATGCGGGTCTTGAGACAGGCGAGGATCTGATCGATGATCTGTCGGCTGCTTTCGACCGGCTCCGGGCCTTCCGGAGCGGAGGAAGACCGTGACGAAATCCATTCCATCGCAGCCAAGCCAATTCGTCGATGCCGGGAATGCACGCCGTCATGCGTTGAATCCGGTGCTGGCGGGATTTTCATGCATCCGGTGCCAATTGGAACTGGCGGTCGCGGACTATTTTGAAGGCTGCCCGTCCTGTCTTGCGCGCGGCGAGCCTTCGACGTTGCGGTCGACATATAGCGCCTTGCCGACCGCGCTGACCGACAATCAGGCCCGTGGGATGCAACGTTATGCGGCGTGGATGCCCTATATGTCGTGGGTCTCGCTCGGCGAGGGCGGGACGTCCTGCACGAACTTTTCTTCCTTGGCCCATGAGCTTGGGGTGGCTGCGATTCACATCAAGAATGAGGGTCAGAACCCCAGCGGATCGCACAAGGACAGGATGAGCTGCCTCGCGGTTACCCGCGCGCTCGACGTCGGGGCGACAATGATAGTTGCAGCGTCGAGTGGCAATGGCGGGGCGTCATTGGCACTTTATGCAGCAGCGGCGGGGCTGCAATGCTGCATCGTCACGACGTCTGCCTTGTCGCCGGTCTTTAGGCGAGCGATCATAATGACCGGTGCCCAAATCGTCACCGCTTCGGACAGCCTCGAGCGTTGGGACCATATCGCCAACATGGTGAAGGAACAGAGCGCGTTTCCGGCGACAAACTATCTCGACCCGCCCGTCGGCAGCAATCATTTTGGATTAGATGGGTTCAAGACCATCGCTTATGAGATGTTCGAAGAATTGGGGCCGGATCTCGTCGATGCCGTGCTGGTTCCAACCTCGCGAGGCGATCTTATCTGGGGACTTTTCGAAGGCTTCCGGCAGCTTAAGGCCGCAGACTTGACCACCGCAGTACCCCGGCTGTTCGCAGTCGAGCCTTTTGCGCGGATCAGCGCAGTGCTCGGCGGAGAGACGGTCACCGGCTCATTTCCCGGAACGACAAAACTCACATCGATAGGTGGTTCAACCGTCACCTATCAGGCGATAGAGGCGATCCGCTTGTCTGGCGGCGGCGCAGTGATTGTCGTCGATGAAATGGTCGCCCGCGATCAACTTCGCCTCGCACGCCATGGTTGTTACGCCGAACTGTCATCGGCGGCCGCGCTCACAGGGCTCGAGCTTCTTCTAAAGGACGAGGTGATTTCACCCGACGAAACGGTTGCACTGATTGCAACCTCAAATGGCTATAAGGAACTCGCCAGCGACGAGAGTGATCGATGATGCAGGCGGAGGCTTCTGACTCGCTCCTGCGCCGCGAGATTGGCAAAATCGGTGTCGGGACGATCGCGATGAACGGCGTGATCGGATCGGGCATTTTCGCATTGCCTGCCGTCGCGATCGCGCAGACCGGTTATTTCAGTCCCTGGGTTTTCATTCTGTGCGGTCTCTTGATCCTCTCCGTCGCACTAACGCTTGCGCGTACCGCTGGCTTTTTTGACATCACCGGCGGGCCAGTTGCGTACACCACCCACGCCTTTGGGCGATATGTGGGTTTCCAGACAGGTTTGCTGATTTACGTGAGCCGCGTTGCGGCGATTGCCGCCAGCGCCAATCTCATTGTAAGCTATGCCGCCGCCCTATGGGCGCCGCTCGCATCGGGCCCTCCCAAAATCGCGGCGATTATCGGCTATATTTCCATCGCTACACTTTTGAATGCCGTCGGAGTGCGGGCAGGAATGGCGATGGTGTATGTCATCAGTATTTTGAAACTTGCGCCGCTGATCTTGCTGATTTTTGTCGGCTTTCCTCACATTGAATGGGCAGGTGTGGCAGGCGCAGACATCCCGGGTACCGAGACGCTGGGGCAATCCATGCTCGTCCTAATGTACGCCTTTATCGGATTCGAATTCAGCCTTATCGCGGCCGGCGAGACCCGCAATGCGCGAACGGCGATTCCGCGGACACTTGTCGGCACGGTTGTCGCCATTTCGGTCGCCTACACGCTTATCCAGCTCGTAATTGTGTCGGTTGGATCTGACCTTGGAACTAGCGAGGCGCCGCTTGTCGACGTAGCCGGAAGGCTCATGGGACCCGCCGGGGCGCTTGCACTGGGGCTCGGTGTGGTGTTTTCGGTCGGCGGCGGAAGCTTGACTTCATTGCTCACTGCGCCGCGATTAACCTTTGCCCTGTCCCGCGATGGCAGCTTGCCGGCTTGGTTTGGCAAAGTGAACGAAAAGAGCCGAACACCTGTGAACTCGATCCTGTTTTGCGGGGTGTTCAGCATGGGACTGGCGGTCAGCCATGGTTTTGTGTGGCTCGTTACGCTCAGCACTTTTGTTCGGCTGCTAAGCTATGCCCTCTGCATCGCGTCCCTGCCGAAAATCGAAAAGACAATCGCGGCCGAAGCGGGACAGTTCCAATTGCGTGGAGGGCTGATAATACCGGGAATCGGATTTTTGCTCACCCTGTGGCTGATTGGCTACTCGACAATCGACAATTTTCTGATTGTCGGACTTATTGTTGCCGTCGGCACGATCATATTCTGGTTGTCCACCCGCCGCGCCAGCACTCCCGAGAAATCGGCCTAGCGACGCACGCGGCCTTAAACGCCAACATCGGCGATCGACGTCCTATTTCTGTCGATAGTCGGGAAGCAATGGAGCATCGTCCGGCGTCGGGTGCTGTTCAAGATCCGCGATCAAGGACTTCATCTCGTCAATTTCCCGAACCTGCGCGTCGATGATGCCGTCGGCAAGCTTGCGAACCCGAGGGTCGCGGATTTTGGCGCGTTCGCTCGTCATGATCGCGATCGAGTGATGCGGGATCATGGCTTTCATATAAGAGACATCATCGACGGTTTGCTGGCTGCGGACGAGCCATAGTGAAACCGCGAAGACAAGGATGCTGGCCGCAATGATTGCGGCATTCTTGCGCCGATCCTTGTACATCGACCACATAAAGCCAAGCATGACGATCGCCATGGCGGCGCCCATATAGACCGCCATCCATGTCCGCGTCTGGCTGTAGAAGACATGGTCGAGGGCATAGCTGTTGAGATACATCAGCACGAACATGACGATCGTCGATGTGACGATCATTGCCCCGAACCGCCCGTAGCTCGATCGCTGCATTTTCATGTCATCGTCCATAGCCCCTGTTCCTTCCAAATCTGGGGTCAGCCGCCGCTTTTGACCCCTCCATCAGAAACAATGCCGGAAGACTGTCGAGGTTCCTTCGCCAAACCCGGCCCGGGCGGAACCGCCGACAAAGAGCGGGGATCCTATTTGGCGTTGGCGGACGACCAGTGAATATGCACAATCTGCCACCCGTCATTCTGGCGGCGCAGGAGCATCGTTTCGGTTCCGATGAGATTGATCGGGCGGTCTTTGTACGTGCCCACCGTCTTGCTCTCGGTCGCGATCCAAGCCAGATCGCCTTCCGCTCGACCGGTCCTTTGGGTGATGGTCTGTGCGGTCGCCTGCGAAAAGGTCGCGTCCGCCGCGAGATGATGGCCCGCATATTCCGCCTTGCTGCGTTCGGCGCCGCCGCTTTCGAATATCAGGACGTCATCGGCGAGCAGGGCCAGAGCATCGGCTTCGTTCCCATGATCAAGCGCGGCATGAAAGGCGTCGATCACGGCAGCGGCCTCGAGCGCCGTCGGTGCGAGCGAAGCGCTTGCCGATGCCGTTTTGGCCGGTTCGTGCGCATTTACAGCCGTGACGGTGCCCGCAGCGACAAGCGCCGCGATGCCCCAGCTCCAAACCTTAATCATCCCTGTTCTCCCTTTTGCCGACCGGCGCGGTCGCGTTCTTCTTCTTGAAGGACATACGCAGGGGAATCCTATTCCCCTCGATGGCCCTTGCAGTCTACCTGTTCAATCGGCGGGTGTGAACGCTGTGATCGTTCCGCCTGTACCGTCCCAATCAAGATCGAAAGACACCTGGTCGCCAATCTTGACGGCTGTCAGCAGCGCGGGCGGAGCGTCAAAGGCCATCGTCATCGCCGGCCATTGAAGTTCGGCGATGGGGCCGTGATCCAACGTGATTTTGCCTGCGGCGGAATCGATTGCGGTCACTGTCCCGGTGCCTTTGGCCTGGGTGATCGCGGTTGCGGCCTGTGTTTCGGACGGCACCGTGTCGGCGGCGGGCGCGGTGGATTGGGGGGCGGGGTCGCAGGCCGCCAACCCCAGCGCGGACAGGCCGGTCATCAACATCAGCATGGTCTTCATATCATCTCTCCTTCAAGTTGAGCTGGAGCGGCGCAGCATTGCGGCGCATCAGCAGATAGGCAGCGGGGATGACGAGCATCGACAGCAAGGGCGCGGTGATCATCCCGCCGATCATCGGGGCGGCGATCCGGCTCATCACTTCCGATCCGGTGCCGGTGCCGATCAGGATGGGGAATAGCCCCGCCAGTATGACCGCGACGGTCATCGCCTTGGGCCGGACGCGCAGCAATGCGCCTTCGCGTACGCCCGCCGCGACATCGCCGTCGGCGCGCGCGGCGAGGGCTTGTTTGAGATAGATGAGCATCACCACCCCGAACTCCGCCGACACCCCGGCCAGCGCGATAAAGCCGACGCCGCTCGCGACCGACTGATTATATCCCAGCAGATAGAGCAGCCACAGCCCGCCGGTCAGCGCGAAGGGCAGGGTGCCCATGATGAGCAGCGCCTCATCAAACCGGCGGAACGTCAGATAGAGCAGCCCAAAGATGATCGCGAGCGTCACCGGAACGACGATTTTCATCCGCTCGGTCGCGCGCACCAGAAATTCGAACTGGCCGGTATAGGAAACGCTGACGCCCGGGGGCAGTTTGACATCGCGCGCGATCGCCGCCTGTATGTTGGTCACAAGCGTTTGCAGATCGCGCCCACGTCCATCGACATAGATCCATGTCACCGGGCGGCCATTCTCGCTGCGCAGCATCGGCGGACCGTCGCTGATCCGCACGTCGGCGACGGTGCCCAGCGTGATCTGTTGGCGCGACGGCGTCAGCACCGGCAGATTGATGATCTCATCCAGGCTGTCGCGGATTTCGCGCGGATAACGCACGCTGATCGGATAGCGTGCCAGTCCCTCGACCGTCTGGCCGATCGTTGCGCCGCCAATCGCACCCGACACAACCGCCTGAACATCGGCGATGTTCATGCCATAACGCGCCGCCGCGCCGCGATTGATCTGGACATCGATATAGCGTCCGCCGGTAAGCCGTTCGGCGAGTGCAGAGGCCACGCCGGGGACCGTCTTGACGACATCTTCGATCCGCTTGGCGCTGGCGTCGATGGCTTTGAGATCGGACCCCGCAACCTTGATTCCGATGGGGCTTTTGATCCCCGTCGCCAGCATGTCGATGCGGTTGCGGATCGGCGGCACCCAGAAATTGGCGAGCCCCGGCACCCGCACCCGCGCGTCAAGCTCGTCGATCAGCTTTTCCTGCGTCATCCCCGCGCGCCATTCGCTTTTGGGTTTGAACTGGATCGTCGTTTCGAACATTTCAATCGGCGCAGGATCGGTCGCGGTGTCGGCGCGCCCGGCCTTGCCGAACACGCGGCTAACCTCCGGCACCGTCTTGATCAGGCGGTCGGTCTGTTGAAGCAATTTCCCCGCCTCCGCCACCGAAAGCCCGGGCAGCGCGGAGGGCATATAGAGGAGGTCGCCCTCGTTCATCTGCGGCATGAATTCGCCGCCGAGCCGCGCCATCGGCCACAGGCTGGTCGCAAAGATCAGCGCCGCAATCAGCAACGCCTGTTTCGGGCGCGCAAGCACCCAGTCGAGCCCGGGACGATAGAGTCGGGTCAGCCAGCGATTGATCGGATTGGCATTCTCGTCGGGGATTTTGCCGCGAATGAGCCAACCCATCAGCACCGGGACGAGGGTAATCGACAGCAAAGCCGCCGCCGCCATCGCATAGGTTTTGGTAAACGCCAGCGGCGCGAACAGCCGCCCCTCCTGACCTTGCAACGAAAAGATCGGGATGAAAGAGAAGGTAATGATGAGCAGGCTGAGGAACAGCGCCGGGCCGACCTCGGCCGCCGCGCCGGTGATTACGCGCCAGCGCTCGGCGCCTTCCAACTTGCCGTCAGGATTGTCGTGGGTCCATCGCTCGATATGCTTGTGCGCATTTTCGATCATCACGACCGCCGCATCGACCATCGCGCCAACCGCGATCGCGATGCCGCCGAGCGACAAGATATTGGCGTTCAGCCCCTGCGCGCGCATCGCGATGAAGGCGATCAAGATGCCAAGCGGCAGCGTCAATATCGCGACCAGCGCCGAGCGCGCGTGCCACAGGAACAGTCCGCAGACGAGCGCGACGATGACAAATTCCTCGACCAATTTGGTCGAGAGATTTTCGACAGCGCGGTCGATCAGGCCCGATCGGTCATAGGTGGTGACGATTTCCACCCCGGGCGGCAGGCTCGCCTTCAGGCTGTCGAGTTTGTCGCGGACATTTTCGATCACTTCACGAGCGTTTTTGCCCTGTCGCATGACGATCACCCCGCCAGCGACTTCGCCTTCGCCGTCGAGTTCGGCGATTCCGCGCCGCATCTCGGGGCCGATTTGCACCGTCGCGATGTCGCCGACGGTCACCGGCACCCCGCTGGCGGCGGTGCGGATCGGCACCGCGCGAAAATCGTCGAGGGTCTTTAGGTAGCCGCTGGCGCGGACGATATATTCGGCCTCGGCCAGTTCGACCGTCGCGCCGCCGGTTTCCTGATTGGCCGCCGTCACGGCGTCGCTGACTTCGCCTATTGTTACGCCATAGGATGCCAGTTTCTGGGGATCGAGGACGATCTGATATTGCTTGACCATCCCGCCGATGGTCGCGACCTCGGCGACGTCGGGGACGGCTTTTAATTCATAGCGCAGGAACCAGTCCTGGATCGAGCGTAGTTCGGCCAAATCGTGGCGTCCGCTTTTGTCGACTAGCGCATATTCATAGATCCAGCCGACCCCGGTCGCATCGGGACCGATCGATGCCGTTGCGCCGTCGGGCAATTTTCCCTGAACCTGGCTCAGATATTCAAGCACCCGGCTGCGCGCCCAATACAGGTCGGTGTTATCGTCGAACAGCACATAGACGAAACTGTCGCCGACAAAGCTATAGCCGCGCACCACGCGCGCACCCGGCACCGACAGCATCGTCGAGCTGATCGGATAGGTCACTTGATCCTCGACAATGCGCGGTGCCTGGCCCGGATAGGTGGTGCGGATGATGACCTGAACGTCCGACAGATCGGGGATGGCGTCGACCGGCGTCGTCCGCACGGCGGCTATCCCGACCAGCGTCAGGATCAGCGCCGCCGCAATAACCAGCCCGCGCGCCGCGACCGAGGCGCGAATGATCCGCTCGATCATTTGGCTTCACCCAGCGGGCGTATGGCGATGCCGGTCAGGCTTGCCTCGGAATCGAGCAGAAACTGGCCCGAGGCAACGACCTTCTCGCCGACCGCCAACCCGTGTAAAATTTCGCTCTGACCGCCCCCTTCGCGCCCGGTTTGGACTTCGGCGGGATGATAGCGCCCGTCGCCGGTCGCGAGCATGACGATGCTGCGCGTCCCGGTGCGGATCACCGCCTCGCTCGGCACCAGCAGCGCGGGCTTGGCGTCGCCGCCCAGCGCGACATTGGCGAACATGCCCGGACGCAAGCGTCCGCCGCGATTGGCGAGCTCGATCCGCACGGTCAGCGTCCGGCTGTCCACTTGCGCCGTCGGTAGAATGGCGATGACCCGCCCGCCGAACGTCTCGCCGGGAAAGGCGGTGAGGGTGGCAACCGCGCGTTGCCCGACGCGCACCGCCCCGGCTTGCGCCTCGGGCAAGGCGGCGTTGAGCCACACGGTGCCTAGTCCCGATATTTCGGCGAGCGTCTGACCCTGCGCCAATGTCACCCCGGCGCGCGCGTTGAGGGTCTGGACGACGCCGCCGATCGGTGAACTGATTGTGATCGTCCCGCTCGCCCGTCCGGTGCGGTCAACCCGCGTGATCACGCCATCGGACATGCCCATCAGCCGCAGCCGCTGCCGCGCCGCCGCGGTCAGCTCGGGCCGACCGAGTTTCTTGACGCTCAGATATTCGGTCTGGGCGCCGCCCCATTCGGGCGATTGCACATCGGCGATCGGTGTCCCGGCGCGGATGACATCGCCGGGTGCCAGCCGGTAGACGCGCTCGACAAAGCCGCCCGAGCGCGCCTGCACGATGGCCACATCGCGCTCGTTGAAATCGATTGCGCCGGTGACGTCGAAGGTCGCGGCGAGACTGCCCATTTCGGCGGCGACGACCCGGATGCCGAGATTTTGTATCGCCGATGGATCGACCTTGACGCCCGCTGCGCCGCTATCGCCTTCATCTGCATATTTCGGGATGGTCTTCATGCCCATCGACGACAACGATTCCGGATTGTCATACTTTTCCTGCGGCACCATCGGGTCGTAATAATAGAGAATTTTGCGGCCATCGGCCTTGCCCGAAGCGGTCCCCGAGCCATTGTCGCCGCGGTGGCCGAGCCAGTATCCGCCCCCACCGGCGATCAAGACGGCCGCCAAAATCCCGGCGCGCCAGCGCGCCGCGGTTGAAATATCGTTCATGGCTGTGTGTCCCCATAGGTGAACTGAATGCGAATCGCGTCGCGGGCGACATCGGCTTCGCGCGCTAGCGCGTCGACATCCGCCTCGGCCAGCGCCAGCGTCGAGAGCAACGCGGTGCCCAGATCGAGATTGCCGGCGGCATAGCTATCGAGATCAAGCTGGGCGCGTTTTTTCGCGAGCGGGACTAGCGTCTTTCGGGCATTGTCGAGCTGCTGGCGGCGCATGCGGTAATCGGCGAGGTCCGAACTGAGCGCCGCTATGATTTCGCGTTCAGCCGCAACACGGGTGAATCGCGAGCGCGACGCCTCGCTCGCCCGTGCCGCAATTTTGGGATCCTGACGGCGCTTGGCGAACAGCGGCAGGTCGACTGTCACGCCGACCGTGACCAGATCGCCGAAATTGGGTTCGCGGCGACCATAGGAAGCATTCACCGTCCAGTCGGGGCGCTTGTCCGCCCGCGCGAGCCGCGTCTCGGCATCGGCGGCGGTCGTCTGGGCATCCAGCACGCGCAGCTGCGGCAGCGACGCCAGTTCCGCTTTCAGTTTCTCGCCATCGATTGCGAGGGGCGGCGGCCCACCTTGCACATCGGCCATCGGGTCGCCGGTGAAGCGCACTAGCATAGCCTGCGCCCTAGCGACTTCGGCGGCGAGGGCGCTTCGTCGGTCGGCGATCGCGGCGCGCAATTGTTCGGGCTCGAGCGCCTGCGCGGGGCGCGCCGAACCCGACGCCAAGCGCGCGGTGACGGTCGATTGCAGATCATTGAGGCTTTCGTCGAGAAGGTCGAGCTGGCCCAGCCGCCTTTTGGCGTAATGGAGATCGATCCAGGCGAGAGCGGTGCCCAGTCCCACGTCTTGCGCTTCGAGCGCCTGGTCGGCAAATGCGATTCCGATCTCGGCCTGCGCGCGCGCCGCGCGGGCTTGGCGCTTGGCCGGATTGGTGAACTCCTGGCTGATGCCGATGACCTGCATGGTGAAATTATCGCGATTGAGCCGCCCCGCATCGGGTCCGGTCACCGGAAAATCCTTGATCGCGAGGTCGAGCTTAGGATCGGGCAGCCGATCGGCGGCAATCGCGGCCGATTGAGCCGCTGCGATCCCCGCATCGCTTCCTTGCAGTTCGGGCGCGTGGCTGGCGGCCCGGCCGAGCGCTGCGTCGAATGTCATCGGTTCGGCATGAAGCGCCGTGGGCAGCGGGATCAGCAAGACCGCCGCGATAAAGATACGCATGACGTCCCCCTTTGGAAATTGGCGAAGCCGCACCCGGCGAATGCGGGGAGTGGCGGCGGTCAAACTTTCGAGTGCGTCATGCGTTTGCCGGATGCCATCTTCATGCAACCGGCGGCATCGGACCGCATCATATCGCAATCACGATGGGCGTCCTGTTCGGACACGCCCTTGACCCACACACGCACCCGCAACGAGCGTTTGGACTTGTTCGGGCCGGGAAGCTGGCGTGACTGCCATTCATAATGGCCGTTCGACCTTTCCTGGGCGAAGGTCGGCGTGGCAAGGCCGGGGGCCGCAATCGCTGCGGCGAACCATATTATTTTCATTTTGGAAATTCCTCGATTGAAAAGCTAGGAAATGCGCGCCTCATTGAGCGGCGCGCATCGCGCAATTCAGCCGAGGGATAGCGGGGGTTCAGGCTCGGGCCCGAAGGTGCGGCCAATGAGGCGTGTGGCCGCGAGCGGTTCGACCGGATCGTGTCGACGCTGGGCGACGACCAGCGGCGCGGCGGGCGTGGTGACCACCAATGGCAAAGCGCAGCCCATTTTCGCGATGCAGTCGAGCGTCAGGCCCTGACAGGGCCCTTTGTCCTGCGACGTGTCGATGCCCATCATCTCCGCGCATTCGTCGCGCATCGCCGACGCGGCGATGGCCGTGTCGGGCATCGGCATCGCGGAAGCGAACGCCGCTTCCTGAGCCAGAAGACCCAACAAGGCTCCGAGGAGGAGCAGGAAAGAGAAGCTGCGCTTCATGATCAAAGCATGATCCTCTGCGCATTCCAAGTCAACTTCTTCTGGCAAGCTGGACAAATCGGGAGTCCCATTTCCTTCGGGCTAACGGCCTCTGTATCATTTTTTGAGGGATGGGGCGTCCTGGTGCGTAATCAATATCAGTAGGGGATGTTGGGTGCTTGAACCCGGACGCCGTAAATAGCGGTTTCCGGGCATGTATGACTTGTACTCGAATTCCCCGAACTCATTGGAGCTGCGCGACTGCGCTGTTCTTCGAAACAGGGGAAGCATAATGAATAATAGATACTGCTGCGCGTCAAAGAAGCGTGCAATACAACGAACCTCGCTAGCGGCGATCGCGATGGCTTTCACAATGCCCGTGCAGGCTCAGGAAGCCCAGTCGGAAGGCCTCGCCGAGATCATCGTAACCGCCGAGAAGCGTGAGGAAAATTTGCAGTCTGTTCCCGTCTCGGTCACAGCGATGACCGGCGAGGCGCTCACCGCGAATGGGATTTCCAATGTCGAAGACCTGCAATTTTTCGTTCCCGGTGTTTCGATTACCAACGATTCGATGGCGATCATCAATATTCGCGGGATTGGGACTTCCGCGTTTGGTGTCGCAACCGACCCCAGCACGACGGTTCATTACGACGGCGTCTATATCTCGCGCCCCACAACGAGCTATCAAGACTTGTTCGACGTCGAACGCATAGAGGTGCTGCGCGGCCCACAAGGCGTACTTTTTGGTCGCAACTCTGCGGGCGGCACGCTCAATATCATCTCCAAAATGCCGACCGACGAACTGAGCGGTACGCTTGGACTCACTATCGGCAATTATGAGAAGCGCTCCGCCAGCGGGACGATTTCTGGGCCGCTCGGTGAACGCGTCCGGGGCCGCATCACGTTGCTCGCTAACCAGCGCGAAGGCATCTACCGCGACATCGTCTCGGGGCGGCGATACCAGAATGAAGACAATCTCGCCGGACGATTGACGCTTGCGATCGACGCTAGCGACCGTCTTGAGATCGTGCTGCGGGCGGATGCCAGCCGCGATCGCGAGACCGGCGCGCGCTCTGTCCGCCCCTTCTATCCACAGGGTTTCATCGATGCGGGTGCAACGATCCCAGCCAATGACAAAGAAGCCGCGCTCGACCGTCTGCCGCGTTACGATGTCGATGCTTGGGGCGTCTCCTCGACGATGAACTGGGACGGTGGTCCGGTTACGGTCCGCTCGATCACTGCGCTGCGCAAGAGCAAGGTCGTTCAGGCGCTCGACGTCGACTCAACCGACCTCTTCCTCCGCGATATCGAGTTTTACGAACGCTCACGCAGCTTCACGCAGGAGTTCCAACTCCTCAACAATGATGCGGACAAGCTGCGCTGGATCGTCGGAGCCTTCTATCTCAATGAAAAGGGCAATGACGAAATACGAATCATTGAGCCGAGCCGTCGGCTCGCGATTCCGGAAAGCAACACGACGAACGCGTTCGCGCTTTTCGGTCAAGCGAGCTACGAACTCATCGACCGCCTCCGACTGACCGGGGGGCTCCGATACTCCTACGAGAAAAAGGATTTCGCATATCGGGTATTGCTGAACGGAAATCAGGTCGATGCCGGTCAGCCCAAATCATCCTGGACCGCCTGGACTCCAAAAATCGGGATCGATTACGACGTTGCCGCTGATGTCATGGTTTATGCATCGGCAACCCGCGGGTTCAAATCGGGCGGATTCCAGCTGGGCGACGGGCGGCCCTTTCTTCCTGAATATGTTTGGAGCTATGAGGTGGGCCTGAAATCGACCCTCCTCGACCGGCGGCTTCGGGCAAACTTCTCGGCCTTCTATTATGATTATACCAATCTTCAGGTGGTCGAATATAATAATGGCGTCGCCAGCACGACCAATGCCGGCAAGGCGACAATCAAGGGGGTCGAGGCGGAGCTCATGGCGCGCCCGCTTGATCGGCTGACGCTCACATCGACGATCGCTTATCTCGATGCCCGCTACGACGTCTATTTTGATGATGTTGGCGGAAGCCTCAGGGGCAACCGCCTGCCGAATGCGCCGCAATGGAACGTCACTCTTGGCGGCGAATATAAGGCACCACTTGGAGATGGAACACTGTCATTGCGGACCGATGTGTCATGGCGCGACAGCGTCTTTTTCAAGCCAAACAACAATCCGCTCTTCTCAGGAAACGCTACGACACTCGTCAACGGTCGTGTTGCATGGCAGCCTGGGAGCGAGGTTTGGGAAATTGCGCTTTATGGCCGAAACCTGACCGACGAGCGATATGTGAGCTACAGCACGATCGGGACGGACGCGACCGGTGTTTCGAATCCGACCCTGCCGCTCTACATCTACGGCGAGCCGCGTCAGTACGGCCTGCAGCTGCGCTATTTCTTCTGAGCTCCTCGTTCTGCGAGGTCCCCGGCGGCACCCCTACGGCCGTCGGTCCTCCCGGGCGCTAACGTGCCCGGGAGGAATATCTCTTCTGGACGCAGGTCATCGTATGCTCGTCACTCCAGGGGCGCTGTCGCATGGCCACATCGGGAACAAGGACGATGGGACGCTGAGCGGGTCAGGGCGATTTCCACGAGCAGATCAGAGCAGTCTGATCCTGAACGCCTGCAGCGCGCGAAATTTATGTGTCTTTCGAGCCCCGCGAACATCGCAACGATGCAATGGTCGATTGGTTTGGAACGGAACCCTGTTTTCGGAGCCTCAAGGCAATTGATGCGCAATCGCCTTAATCGCCTTCAGACCCGATCCGAAGCGGGCGATGGCGGTCTGGTGCCGCTCGAGTTCGCTATACGGCAGGTAGGAGATGTCGAGGTCTCCGATCCGGCTGAATGCCGGGCGTCGGAGCTGGGCGCGGACATCTGCTTCTCGGGCGTCAGGTGCAACAAGGAAAAGTGCCGTCGATAAATGAAGATTCTCGCTGCTCAGGGCGAGATCGAGCATGCGGACAATTCCGGAATAAATGGATGTCGAATGCTCTACTTCGAATGCCGCCGCGACCATAGCGGTCGAGTGCTCGAGCCAAAGAACGTCGATCAGCCTTATTGCATCGCTTCCCTGGGCGGTTGCGATGGCATGCGGCAAGCTATCGAGACATCGAGAACCGAGCGGCAAGCCCTCATGAAGGCGCCCCCGGTCGTTTGCCGCTATCCAAACGTCATATCCCAGTGCAAGCCCGAGATCGCGAAGCCAGGATTGGATTTCGCCGTGCGTCCGGTCGCTCTCTTTCTGATTTGCAACAGCCTTGTCGAGCTTTTGTGCCTGCGCGCGCGTTTCGTCCAGCATGGCAGTCCAGTCGCGAGCGTTTTCGGTCGAATCACTGCGCGGCGGGGCCGGAAACCTTCCCGATCCGATATCGAACAGCAGCCCGCCAACGGCCCCCAAGTCGTTGGAGAGAAGATCACGGTAGCGGTCGTTGAGATCGAGAATGCCCGCGCGCATGGTGAGGAAATGCTCCCAACTGCCGAGCTTCACATTGGCACCCGTCACCGCGTTGTAGCCCTTGACGATTGCCGTATTGAAGGGAGGCACAAGAGTGGGATGCAGAAAATAGAGAAGATTGGCTACCGCGGGACCCAACCCTTTAATCTTCTGTCTATCGATTGCGTGGATCCCGGCGACGACTTCTTCCGCAGTATCGCAGCAGGAGCAATGGTGAAGAAGTCTGCCAAAGGCTCGTTGATTGTCGGCGTTCTCGTAGATGTCGGGGATTCTGAGTTTGGGCTTCCACAAGAATGCATGATCCGCACCTTTGAAAATCTGTCGTTGCTCGGCGACCGAATGAACAATGATCTCCAATGACGAACCCCGATATGCCGCTCCGAAGGTGCCGGCCTCGATTTCGGCGACGACCTGCGAGATTCCTCTTCTGATCGAACGAAAATTCTTCAGTCGTTCCTCCCATAGGAACCAGCTTTGATAGGTCGAGCCGGGATCGCCGCGCCAGCGCTCAATCAGTTCGCGGACAAGGTCGCTCTCCATGTGCATAGTCCCGCTAGATCCATTCCGAATTGCTGTTTTCCACCTGAGACTAGCTGCGCCAAGACAATTCGCTCGCTCCGGCCCGTAGCGAAAGTCGAAACCTTCCGTCTCACCGGCAAAGTAGGGGAATGTCGGAGGTCGGAACGTCTCGATTCACGCCGGCGCTGTATGATTGTCGATGACGTCAGTGCCCAGCGTGTTCGCCCGCCCCACTTGGTTCCTGACTCGCGCCTTCAGCCTCGGTCATGCCCTTCATCATCGCGTCATGGTCCATTGGCGGATCCTGCGTCATAGCCTGATACTGTGCCGGCGACAGGCCGGGGAGTTTTCGGACAAACGCGACCATATCCCAGATAAGACGATCGTCATGCGTCTTCCCCCACGCCGGCATAGCGGTCATCTTGATTCCATGCTTGATGATCCAGAATTGCTCCGAAGCCGAACGATTCGAACCTTTAAACAGGATGGGTGCCTGCGGATACAGCCCCTGACTCATCTCGGTTTTTTCCATTCCGGGCGCCAGATGACAGCCGCTGCACATCTCCGTGTAAAGTCCGGCGCCCGATGCAATTCGAGCCGGAGCCGCCAAATCTGTCGGCACCGCGATCGATCCGGACCGGGCTGCGATGGATCGCTCCCTGAATGTTTCCATGACGCTGTAAGTCATCCGGCTATGAGGTGCGTCAGCGGCAATGTTATACAGGCCGAGATAAACGGTGATTGCTCCAGCGCCAGCTATGAAGGCAACTGCCACGAGCGTGAACACCAAGCTTGGCATATGCTTCCGGAAATCGAAGTTTCGAAAATGCTCCATCATCTATCTCCCTCAAAAACAGGCGTTGAGCTGTGAAGCCGAACGCGATGCAAACGCTGCTCATAGGTGATACGCACCGCAACGCGTTTTCACTTGTCGCAAAAGAGGCAGGTGGTTTCGGCGCTTGCCGCGTAGAGGCATTTCCGGGCGCCCACTCTCGATCGGACTCATGCGCTTCGTTCGGGCGCGGGCTCGGCGAGGCCGGAAGGATGTGCTTGGCCTGCGAGCCCCGGGGTGATCCCTTTCTTCACCCGGTCAGGCGCCGCCCGTCGGCCGGACCTTGGGCTTTCTTGAGGAGCTGTGCAGATTGAAAATCTGCCACTTTCCGTTTTCCCGTTTGAGGACGCTCGTAGCGACGCCATCCCGTTCGATTGTCTCGCCGCTCCCGAGCACGATCGAGAAGCTGTAGGTCTCGGTCGCGATTGCTACATCGCCTTCGCTCCGAACGGAAATCTTGTAGTTGCGGAAGATGAAGGATTTGAACTCCTTGAGTTCGGGACCGAGATGATGGTCGCGATAATGGGCGAAATTCCCTTCGACGCCGCCCGACTCGAATATCTGGCCGTCTGGCGCGAAGAGTGCCTCGACTCCGGTCAGGTCCCGCTTTTCCATCGCTGATTTATATTGCGCGAGCGCTGCAGCAACACCTTGATAATCCGCAGGCTCGATTGCCTGAGCCGGGACGGCCACCAGCATTCCCGATGCTATCGCTGTAATCGTCAGTCGTCTCATATCATTTCCCCTTGTTGCGTCTGCACTTCACGAGTGTCTTCGGCGGTTTCGATTAGATTTTGGCAAAGCGCAGCCGCAGCGAATTGGCAATGACGCTGACGGACGAGAGCGCCATCGCGGCGGCGGCGATGATCGGCGACAACAGCAGCCCGAAGATCGGATAAAGTACGCCCGCCGCCACGGGTATGCCCGCCACATTATAGGCGAAGGCGAAGAAAAGATTCTGGCGGATGTTCGCCATCGTCGCATGGCTGAGGTGCCGCGCCCGCACGATGCCCAATAGGTCGCCGCGCAGTAGCGTGATGCCCGCGCTCTCGATGGCGACATCGGTTCCCGAGCCCATCGCGATGCCGACGTCGGCGGCGGCGAGCGCGGGAGCGTCGTTGACCCCGTCGCCTGCCATGGCGACGATCCGGCCTTGCTCGCGCAGCCGCTGGACGACCGCGCTCTTTTGGTCGGGGAGGACATCGGCTTCGACGTCGTCGATGCCGAGGCGCCGCGCGATCGCCTCGGCGGTGACGCGATTGTCTCCAGTGAGCATGATGACCTTGATTCCAGCTTCGCGCAGCGCCGCAAGCGCCTCGCCCGTCGTCTCCTTGACCGGATCGGCGATGGCGATGACGCCTGCGGCCTTGCCGTTGACCGCGATGTAGATCGCGGTCGCACCGTCTCCGCGAAGGCGGTCGGCCGCCTCGGTGAGCGCGCCCAGATCGACGTCATATTCTTCGAGAAAGTTCGCATTGCCGAGGACGATCGCCTTGTCGTCGATGGCGCCGACGATGCCCTTGCCGACCGGCTGGTCGACTCCCGATGGCTCAACGAGCGCGAGGCCCCGGTCTTCGGCCGCCTTGACGATCGCGGCCGCCAATGGATGTTCGCTGCTGCGCTCGAGGCTCGCGGCAATCCGGAGGAGGTCCTGCTCCTCGAAGCCGTCCGCGACTTCAATGGCGACGACCGAGGGCTTGCCTTCGGTCAGCGTCCCGGTCTTGTCGACGACGAGCGTGTCGACCTTCTCCATCCGTTCAAGCGCCTCGGCATTCTTGATCAGCACACCGGCTTCGGCGCCGCGCCCCACGCCGACCATGATCGACATCGGCGTTGCGAGGCCGAGCGCGCATGGGCAGGCGATGATCAGCACCGAGACGGCCGCGATCAGACCATAGGCCATGGCGGGCGCAGGGCCGAGAAGCGACCAGACGACGAAAGCGGCAATGGCGAAGACGATGACGCCGGGCACGAACCAGCCTGAAACGGTATCGGCAAGACGCTGGATCGGCGCCCGGCTGCGCTGCGCGTCGGCGACCATCTGTACGATCCGGGCGAGCATCGTGTCGCGCCCGACCTTCTCGCTGCGCATGAGCAGGCCGCCGGTCTGGTTGATCGTCCCGCCGATGAGCGCCGCGCCGGCTTCCTTGGTGACCGGCATCGACTCGCCCGTGACCAACGACTCGTCGACCGTTCCGCGGCCTTCGAGGATGATGCCATCGACCGGGACTTTTTCGCCCGGGCGGATACGCAGCATGTCGCCAACAGCGACGTCCTCGAGCGCGACCTCCTCGTCGCTCCCGTCGCTGCGGACGCGCCGGGCGAGCTTGGGCGTGAGGTCGAGGAGCGCACGGATCGCTCCGCTCGTCGTCTCGCGCGCCCTGAGTTCGAGCACCTGCCCGAGCAGCACCAGCACCGTGATGACCGCGGCGGCCTCGAAATAGACCGCGACCGAGCCGTCGGCCGCGCGAAAGGCGGCCGGGAAGATTTGCGGGGCGATCGCCGCGATCATGCTGTAGCCCCACGCGACCCCCGTACCCATCGCAATGAGGGTGAACATGTTGAGGCTCTTGTTGCGGATCGAGAGCCAGGCGCGCTCGAAGAAGGGCCAGCCCGCCCAGAGAACGACGGGGGTCGCGAGCAGCATCTGAATCCAGTTGCTCGTCTGGCGACCGACATATTGTTGGAGGCCCGTAAGATGGCCGCCCATTTCGAGCGCGACGACGGGAAAGGCGAGAAGGAGTCCGATCCAGAAGCGTCGCCGCATATCGCGATATTCTTCGCTGGGGCCGTCCGATGCGGTCGGCATGACAGGCTCAAGTGCCATGCCACAGATGGGGCAGCTTCCGGGACCGGCCTGCTGGATTTCGGGATGCATCGGGCAGGTCCAGATGGCGCCCTCGGGCGCATCGGCTGCGGCCGGCTCGCGTTTTACAGCATAGCGATCGGGATCGGCCTCGAACTTTGCGAGGCAGCCTGCGCTGCAAAAATAAAGATGTTCGCCGCCGTGCGTCGCAATGTGAGGCGTGGTGGCCGGGTCGACCGTCATGCCGCAGACTGGATCGGTCGTGCTCCCGCTGCCTTTTTCCGCGCCCTGATGATCGTGCACCGTCGCCGCTCCCGTACATGTTTGATGCTGCCTGATGGCGGGGCCGTCCGAACGCCACCGGTCGAGTTCGCCGATGGCGTCTTTCCTGGCGGTTCCAGAATGGAGCCGCTCCTATTGATACGCAAGAACGGGGGTTATCCCTTGGATTTTCTTTGCCCCGTGCGGCTAGGTCCGGGGCTTGCCGGCTTCGATGATGACGATCGCACCGGTTGGCGTGCGAAACGTCTCAAGTTCGCGAACATCGCGAAAGCCGGCCTCTCTCATCAGCACCGGGAGCAATCCATCGGCATTGGGCTGGGTGTCTTGGACGCCATCGAGTTGCTGGATCGTCAGGCGAAACAATAGCCTCATTAGGCGGCTGCGCTGTTCCCCATAGTCGGCGACATAGAGTTTGCCGCCGGGCGCGACCACCTGCCAGGCCTCACGTAGCAGACGTGCCTTTTCCTCAAGCCCGACCTGATGAAGGACGAGGCAGATCGCTATCTTGGCAGGCGAGGGCCAGTCATCGATCGCCGAAGCCGCGAAAAAGCCAACTCGAAACTCCGGCGGTGGAACAATCTGCGCGGTCTTGCTTCGGGCAATTTGCGTCGCAGCCTCGTCGGGGTCGATACCAAGATAGTGGACGTCCCGGCTATGGCGGGAGATCGCCAGCGCGAGATTTCCCGTACCCGAGCCGATGTCGAGAATGACGTCACCCTCGGCGAGCGCCATATGGTGGACGAGACGGTCGCGCCACACGCGCTCGCGCGTGGTCACCGCGACGCCGAAATCATAAAAGGGCGTCAGGAAGTGATATCCTGCCGCTGGCGTGTAGGAACTCGCTACGGGTATCGGGTCGGGCATGGCCGTCTCCTTTCGAGGCTTTGGCTTGGCTTGCCGCTGGACTGCAGCCACGCGCGGGTCTGACGAGGCGTTTAGGGGCGAGCTGGCGCGCCGGTCTTGAATGTTTCGCCGGAGCTAGGCGTGTGCGGCTCAGGGCACGATTTCGAAAGCGAAGGCGCTGAGGCCAGCCGAAGGCGTCACTCCGAGCCATTGGGCGCAGCGGCGCGTGAAGTGCGACTGATCGGCAAAGCCTCCCGCCGCCGCGGCGTCGGCGAGACCTTCGCCGCTGACCAGCGCCCGCACTGCGCGTTGAAGCTGGAGCCATTGCAGCAATTTGGCCGGAGGCACGCCGAAGTCGCGGCTGACGATTTCGCGCAGGCGCGAGGGTGAGAGGCAGGCAACGTCGGCCAAGGCGCGGGCACTCGACAAATCATCGGGGGCCGCGAGCGCCTCGGACAGGCGTGCATCCACCGGACGCGCCTGCGACCGGTCGAGATAGTCGGACGCCCAGCGCTTCGCGTCCGCGCCGCTTGCGATATCGCATAGTCCGGCTGCCTCTACCGGCGTCAACAGGACAGGCGCCGATCCGATGGACAGCCGGGTGCCGACACGAAAAAGCGGGTCGAGATAAAATGATCGCACGAGGGCACCTGGCGGCCCCAGGCGGTGCCGGACTTGCGACGCTATGGCTACCGCATGTCCGGCAGGGACTATCATGTCGACATCGCCGGAAATTTCGAGGTCGCGTTCGACGGCGAGGCTGATCTGATGCGCCACATGGCTATGAGGACGGCTGTTCCCGATGCAAGCATCGATCAATGCCCAGCCGGTCCCGAGCATGATCGAACCCGACCAGGAGGCGGTGCTGGCGGTCAAACCGGATCGGCGGCGACGAAGGGTTCGAGCGTCCCGAACCAGGCAACCAGCACGAGTATGGCGAGCGCGGCCGATGCTTCGATGATCAGGCTCCTGCGCATGGCCGCGAGCGCTGCATCTGGATCGGAATCGACGCTTTCTGCATCGTCGCCTGCGGCCGCCGCGAGCGCAGGTGTCAGCCGCCAGCGATTGGCGGCCGCGAGCGCAAGCATCAATGCGAACAGCGCGAGCTTGGCAAGGAGCAATTGGCCATAAGGCGAGCTGAGAGACCGGCCGAGATTCTCGGCGCCGACGATCATCTGGCTATTGATGAGGCCGGTGGCGGCGATGACGAGGACGCAGATCGTGCCGACGCGCGAAAATTGATCGAGGCTCCGCGCCGCAATTTGGAGTCCGCCCGGCCATTCGCGGAGACGTTGTGGCGCGATCAGGATCAGGAACGCGCCGATCGCGCCGATCCAGGCCGCGGCTGCGAGCAGGTGCAATATGTCACTGACCCGATGCACGGTCCCCGCAGTGCCCTCGGTCGCGCCCGCGTGGCCCGCCCAGACCAAGGTCGCGACGGCGACCGAGCCGGCAAGGGTGAGTATGGCGGCTGCGATTGTCTGCCGGCGTGTCATCCAGACTGCCGCCGCCAACGCAAGGAGCAGAGCAGCGCTCCGATAGATCCAGGCCATGCCGACCTCGGTTTCGCGAACCAGATCCCAAAAGGGTTGAAGCTCCAGGGAGAGGATGCCCACACCCTGCATGGACGCCGCCAGCACGCCCATTCCGAGGGTGGAGACGAGCAGCCCAATGGTGCAGAGCCACCGTTCTGCGCGCCAGATCGCGGCCATCATCGGCTGCGGCGCAAGGCGTTCGCTCCGTGTCAGCGCATATAGCGGGAACGCCGCAAGGCCGGCGATGAGCATCAGGTCCGCATAAAGTGCGAACCTGATGCCGATCAGGACGGGGTCTGCCAAAGCCTTACTTTACGGTGAAGCTGAATTCGCTACCCATGCGATGGGTGTCGGCGCCCGCCGCCGACCATGTGACCTTGTAGGTTCCGGCCGTCAGCGGCCGCTTGAGCATGAGCATTGCCGACTTGCCTTCTTTGCCCATCATCGACGAGTAAGGCACCTTCATCGGCGCATGATTGGCCATGCCGGGCATTCCGGTCATGACAAGCTCGGTCTTGAGGGTCGAGGTGATCACCTTTTCGTTGAATTGCAGATTGACCGAAGTGACCTTGGAAACGGTCGAATTGGCGGCCGGCGTCGAGCCGACGAGCTTGGTGTGCGCGCTCGCTGCGGTCGGCATGAGAAGCAGTGCGAAAGCCGCCGCTGCAGAGGGGAGAAAAGACTTGAACATAAAAACCTCCAAATGGTTGTCCGTCTTGTCTATACGCAGGATGTCGGCATGGCCCTCAATATTCTGGCATAATATTATGGTTTGAGGGATGAGGCGCTTCGGCGCGTATGTACAATAATGGAAAGTTTTGAAGAGAAGATCGATGGATAAGGAGCTTGGCATTTTGAACAGGATCGATCTACCCGCAGCGCTCGACGCGCTCGATGATCGCATCATGGGCGCATTGGCGATCCGCCGGCGCGAAGCGGTTGCGATGCGCCGCCTGATGGCGCTGGCGGCCTTTGTTTCGCTCGGCGGCGGCATCGTTGCGGGGAGCGCAGTCCCCCAGCCGGCAGTTGCGGCAAGTCCCTTTGCACCCTTCGGTCCGCCGAGCACACTGGCGCCTTCCACCTTGCTGGACGTGCGGTAACGATGCCTTCGCGCCGCCTTCTTCTCGTCGCGCTCATCGCTTTCGCCGCTGCCATCGCTGGTGTTTTCGTCGGCCGCATGGTGTCGGATGCGCCGAAAGCGAACGAGACCGAACTGCACGCCCTTCTCCACGGGGAACTCGACCTGACCACGGAGCAGGAAGCGAAGCTCGAACGGATCGAAGCCGATTTCTCGGGCCGCCGCCGGGCGCTCGAGCTTGAGATGCGCGCTGCCAATGTCAGACTCGCGCAGGCGATCGAGGCCGAACATGGCTATGGGCAGCAGGTCACCAAGGCGGTCGACGAGACCCACGAGGTGATGGGCGGCCTGCAAAAGGAAACGCTCCAGCATCTTTTCGCAATGCGCGGGGTCCTCAATCCCGGTCAGGCGGAGATGTTCGACAAAAGCGTGGTCAAGGCGCTGACCGCCGACGCGCGGTGAGCGCTGACCTATCGCAGTGTAGCGACCAGGACCTGGCGATCCTCGCTCGCGCACACCGCGAGGATGCGTATCGCGAATTTCTGCGCCGTTACAAAGCGGGCGTTTATCGGCTCATCGTGAGGCAGATCGGCGATGCCGACGAGGCGATGGACCTGACGCAGGAAGCCTTCGTCGCCGGCTTCTCGGCGCTCGATCGCTATGATGGGGATCGCCCCTTCCGCACTTGGATAGCTCATATCGCGCTCAACAAATGTCACGACTGGGCGCGCCGACGAAAGGTGCGTGCCTTTTTCTCCCGTGCGCTTCCGCTCGAGAGTGCGCATCACATAGCGAGCGATGGACCCGCGCCGGACTCTGTGGCGACCGATAGGCGAGAACTCGCCAGGGTTCGTGGGGCGATCGATCAGCTGCCGCAGAATTTGCGCGAAGTGTTGCTCCTCCGCGGTGTCGACGAGGTCAGCCAGGCCGAAACAGCGGTCATTTTGCGCGTCAGCGAGAAAACAGTCGAAACGCGCCTCTATCGAGCGCGGACCAGGCTCCGGGAATTGCTCGCGGGAACATCTGCGAGCGCCGAGGGTTGAGGGTTCGACCGCTCGTTCAGGCGGCATCTCCTCATCGTCCGGCATTTTTATTGAGGGGCAGCCGTGCCGCCTGCGTATAGCTTTAGGAACACTCAGTAACGGTCGGGAAGAATATGCAGATGGAAAGGCGTCGGTTCGTCAGTGGAGCTTTGGGCGGAGGGGCGGCTGCGGCGATGGCCGCGTGGTTCCCGGCCTGGGCCCAGCCGGTGTCGCCCGGCATCACCGCGCCGCTGCCGACTGTGTCGGGCAACGATATTACGCTGCGCATCGCACGCCAGACAATGCGGATAGACGGCAAGCTGAGCCGTGCGATTGGGATCAACGGCACAGTGCCGGCGCCGCTGGTACGCCTCAAGGAAGGACAGACTGCGAAGCTCACCGTCGTAAATGACCTCGACGAGGACAGTTCGATCCATTGGCACGGCCTGATCCTGCCGTTCCAGATGGACGGCGTGCCGGGCGTCAGCTTCCCCGGAATCAAGCCGCGTTCGAAATTCATCTACGAATTTCCGGTCGTCCAGTCGGGGACCTACTGGTATCACAGTCATTCGGGCCTGCAGGAACAACTCGGCCACTATGGCCCGATCGTCATCGATCCGGCGGGCGCCGATCCGATCGGCTACGACCGCGAGCATGTCGTGGTGCTGTCCGACCACAGCCAGATCTCGCCCGAGGCGATCTTCCGCAAGCTCAAGGTCAACCCCGGCCACTTCAATATGCAGCGGCAGACGCTGTCCGGCCTCCTTGCCGGTAAGGATCAGTCGCTCAAGGAACGCATCGACTGGGGCAAGATGCGGATGGATCCGACCGATGTCGCGGACGTCAACGGATCGACTTACACCTTCCTCGTCAACGGCCACGGCCCGCGCGACAACTGGACCGCGCTTTTCAGCCCGGGTGAGCGCGTGCGGCTGCGTATCGTCAATGCGTCCGCGATGACGATCTTCAACGTCCGCATCCCGGGTCTCAGAATGACCGTTGTGCAGGCCGACGGGCTCAATGTCGTGCCGACCGAGATCGACGAATTCCAGATCGCCGTCGCCGAAACCTATGATGTCATCGTGACGCCGGTCGAGGACCGCGCTTATACGCTGGTCGCCGAGGCGAACGATCGCTCGGGCATGGGGCGCGCAACGCTCGCACCGCGCGCCGGCATGGTCGCCGCGGTGCCGCCGCTCCGCGAACGGCCGCTCGCGAACATGAAGGACATGGGCATGGGCGACATGGACATGTCGGGCGATTCGATGGCTGGCATGGATCATAGCGGCATGGCGATGGGAGCCGAAAGCGGGGCGGCAGCGATGGAGATGCCCGCAGGGGAGTCGATGCCGGGCATGGAAATGCCCGGTGCCGCTGCGCCCGCTGCCGGAGCGATGGCAGGAATGGACCATGGCAGCATGAAAATGCGCGACTTCTCGGTCGCCCCGCAAGTCGACAAGAATCCTGGGGTTCAGACGATTTCCCCTATGCCATCGGATCGCATGGGCGAGCCAGGGCAGGGGCTTGAAAACGCTGGCCACAAGGTGCTGACCTATCACGATCTTGTGGCGCTCGAGCGCAATCCCGATGTCCGTGCCGCGGAACGCTCACTCGACATCCATCTGACCGGCAATATGGAACGCTTCATGTGGTCGTTCGACGGCGTCAAGATGTCCGATTATCACGAGCCGATCCCCTTCATCGAAGGCGAGCGGGTGCGGATCAATCTCATCAACGATTCGATGATGAGCCATCCTATTCACCTTCACGGTCATTTTTTCGAACTGGTCACGGGGAAGGGCGATCGCTCGCCGCGCAAGCATACGGTGCTTGTCCAGCCGGGGGGCACCGCGAGCTTCGATTTCACCGCCGATGCAGTCGGCGATTGGGCGTTCCATTGCCATCTGCTCTACCATATGCACGCCGGGATGATGCGCGTCGTCAGCGTCCGTCCGCGGGGAGAAGCGGCATGACGCGCACAGCTCTTTTTCTAGCCGGCACCGCCGTACTTTCGTTCGCGTCTCCCGCTGCCGCGCAATCGATGGATCATTCATCGATGCCTGGTATGACGATGCCGGTCGAACCTAAAAAGCCCGTCGCCGAGACGGTGCCGGTCCCGCAGCCCCAATCCGAACCCGCGCCCATGCCCGAAATGGATCATGGCAATATGCCCGGCATGGAGATGAATCAGGCAGACACGCGCCCGCCCGCCTGTGCCCCGGAGCATGCTGCGATGGGCCATTGCACCGCCGAACCAGAGCCGTCGAAGCCCGCGATGACAATGGACGAACCGGCCGCCGCGCCGGCCGACCCCGACTGCCCTCCCGAGCATGCGAAAATGGGACATTGCACGCCGAAGGCAAGTACGACGAACGAACCGACCGCAGGCGTGGCCGGCACCGACCTTGCACCGGGCGACGCCCCCGCGCCAGCACCACCGGGTAATTGGTATGCCGATCGCGTCTATCCCGCGACCGAGATGGACCGGTCGCGGCACGAGATGATGAAGGAGAATGGCGGGCAAACCACCGCGTTCATCAGCTTTAATCTCGCCGAATATCAGGCGCGCAAGGGCCGCGATGGTTTCCGCTGGGATGGCGAGGCCTGGTACGGCGGCGACATCAACCGGCTTACGATCAAGAGCGAAGGCGAGGGCCTCCTAGGTGAAGGCATCGAGAGCGCCGAAGTGCAGGCGCTCTACAGCCGGGCGATCGGACCTTATTTCAACGCGCAGGCGGGTATCAGGCAAGACCTTGGACCCGGTCCCGACCGCACCTATGCGACGATCGGCTTCGAGGGGCTCGCGCCCTATTGGTTCGAAGTTGAGGGCGCGCTTTTCCTCTCGAACAAGGGTGATCTGCTCGCTCGGCTTGAAGGCTATTACGACCAGCGCATTACGCAGAAACTGATCCTCCAGCCGATGGCGGAGGCTAATTTCGCCCTGCAGGACGTGCCCGAGACCGGCATCGGCTCGGGCTTGTCCGACTTCGAACTCGGGCTGCGGCTACGCTACGAGATCGTCAAGGAATTTGCGCCCTACGTCGGCGTCGAATGGGCGCGCAAGGTCGGCGACACGGCGCGATTTGCGCGTACGGCAGGAGAGGATGCAGACAGCGTGAGTCTCGTCATGGGGGTGAGACTCTGGTTCTAGTTTTGTGGGGCGACAATAGTCTAGGAGAAAAGGTGTGAAACCAGCCTATCGCAGCCTCGCACTGCAGACGATCGTCAGCGGCATCATCATGTATTTGGTGATGTTTGTGATGATCGACCGCCTGTCGAGCTTCTACAACAATCTCAACATGTTTTACATGACGCTGATGATGGTGTCGCCGATGGTTGTGCTGATGGTCCTTGCGATGCGCGACATGTTCCCGTCGAAACGGCTAAACACGCTTCTGCTGCTGGGATCGGCTGTAGCCTTCTTCGGGAGCTTTGCGCTCATCCGGACCCAGACAACGATCGGCGACACGGCTTTTCTCCGCTCGATGATTCCCCATCATTCGGGCGCTATCCTGATGTGCGAGCAAGCGAAGCTTTCGGATCCCGAAGTCCGGCAGCTTTGCAGCGGCATCATCACTGGCCAAAAGTCGGAGATCGATCAAATGAAGCAAATTTTGAAACGAAAATGAGCATGACGTCTGCTTATACCCGACGCGGGCTACTCGGACTTTTCGCGGTGGTCAGCGGAGCGGCGCTGGCGGGGTGCGATCGTAAGCCCGCGGCCGCCGTTGGGGTATCCGGGGCAGCCGGCCCCAGTTCGCCAGTTAAAGGGAAGGTGGGTGTGCCCATCCTCGTCTATCGGGACCCCGAGTGCGGTTGCTGCGAAGCCTGGGCCGATATTGCCCGCGCTGAGGGCTATGCGGTGACCGTCGAGAACCGCGCTGACATGGCTGCCGTAAAGACGAGATATGGCGTGCCCGACCAACTGGCGTCGTGCCACACGGCCGTGATCGGCGGCTATGCGATCGAGGGCCATGTGCCGATGCAGCATGTCGCAAGACTTCTCCGTGACAAGCCGCGCGACATTCGTGGAATAGCGGTGCCTGGAATGCCGCGCGGGTCTCCGGGGATGGAAATGCCAGACGGCAGTGCGGACGCGTTCGAAGTGACGGCGTTCGGCAGCGACGGCAAGGTTTCGGTATTCCGTGCATGACCTGCCGGAACAACAAGTGGAGACTGATATGACGAGATTCGTTCCTCTATCCAGCGCCGCTGCGCTAATGCTCGCGTTGGCAGGATGCGGCGCCGAGCCTGCGCAGGAGAGTGCCGCCACACCGGAACAGAGCGAGGTTCCGGCTGGTGAGGCCCCTACGATGGTCGAGACCATGCCTGCTGCAGAGGCGGCGGCAACCGCTGCTGACCCGGCGGAAGCGACTGAAGTGACCCGGCCTCCCGAGAAATCCCGACCCAAACAAGAACCGAAAGTGGCTGCTCCGCCTCGGGCAAAGGCCATGCCGGAAGCGGTGAAACCGGCCGATCCCGAACCCGATCCTCATGCCGGCCACGACATGGACAAAATGTGACAGTCTGATTCCGGTCTCATGATGCCGTAGCCTGTGGTTCGCTTGCGTTCGGTGAAGCGAAAGACCCCAGGTCGCGATGATTCGAATCCGCAGGAACCCTTCATTGAGCCCGTCGCCGTGCTGTGACGATCACCAGCGCATCGTCGCGAGCCTGATCCGAGGAGTTGCGAAAGGGCGGACGTCACTACGATGACCGTCGCTGAAGGCCACATCGTGTTTCAATCTCATCTACGAAGATCTTGCTCACTGTCTTCGGCGCTCAGACGACTCCAAAGCCGGACGTTAAAAAACTTCCGTGGTTGGCGTTCGCTCTCCCCAGGTTAGCTGGACAAACGATTGTGTATTGCCGTCGCCGCCTTGGCGGCTTGGCCTGACGCCACGGCAATTTGATCTAGCCCTTCAACAATGTCGCCTGCGGCGAATAAACCACTGATCGTTGTTTGCTGGTGCTCATCGACGACGATACAAGATGAATCGCTCAAGTTTGCGCCCACCATTCGCGCCAATTTCGAGTTCGCTGAGGTTCCAAGAGCAACGTATAGCGTGTCGAATTGCATGTACTGACCATCAGCCAGAGTTACGCCAATATCCTGATCATTGACCGAATAGTCGCGAACGGGCACCTGTTTGATAATGATACCGTTTTGAGTGAGGTCTGTACTTTCGGTTTTTGACAGTTGGGAAACCTCCTGCGTGAGCAAAGTCACACTTTCGCTATAATGGCGCACGAACATCGCCTCGGCCGCGCCATGTTCAGAACACCCAAGTACCGCAACTCTCTTGCCGCGGACTTCGTAGGCGTCACAGATTGGACAATAGCGTATAAGCCCGTAGGCAACCCCTCGATCATGTGTTTCCTGTGGAATCCTTGGTTGATGGTTTAAAACGCCTTGCGCAAGCAATATGGTTCGCGCCTCTATCGCTTGCGAATCCGTGCGGACGATAAAGCCAGTCTGGACCCGCTCGATGGATTTGACGACGCCATTCACCAGTTCGGCGCCGTAACGAGCGGCGTGCTCACGCATACGTGAAAGTAGCTCTTCGCCAGATATTCCGTCTGGGAATCCGAGGAGATTATGTGTCGTCGGAATCCGAGCTGCTCGGCCTGCTCCAGCGTCGAATAGCAGTGTAGAACGCATAAATCTGCCCAAGTAGGTTGCGGCGGTCAGGCCTGCCGGTCCGCCGCCGATGATAATGCAGTCGTACATGGCCATCCTTCGCTGACGCGGGTTGTATCGTTATTATACGCGGCACACTGAGCCTGCCCTTGGAAGTGGGCGCTTTTCTCAAAAAAAACCAGGGGAGCGAGGGGGAGGCGCAATCGATGCGTAATATAGACATAGTCCATTGGCAAAAGGGGCGGGCGCGTTGGAGTTAAATAGTCCGTTTTCATTATCGATGGGCCAGGCACTCTGGGTCATCATGATTGTCGCAGGACCTCCGCTCATACTAATGTTCGTTATCGGATTCGTGATCTCGATTATCCAAACAGCCACGTCAATCAACGAGCCGACGATAAGTTTTATCCCGAAGCTTCTGATGTTAGTCTTATTCCTCGCAATCTACGGCGCGATCGCGGGGGATCTCCTGATTGACTACACCCGCGACTTATGGATGCATATTCCCGATGATATAAGATGACAGCCAGCAATTTTTTGGATGCAAGAGTCGCTCGACCTGATCTGCCCCCTTCTGAGTGGTCCAAAATCTCTGTTATTTTGGATCATGAAGGAGTTTGGGAATGGGCAAGAGGCACAAGCCGGAAGAGATTATCGGCAAGCTGCGTGAGGCTGAGATCGTGTTGGCGCAGGGCGGGATGACAGCGGATGCGTGTCGGCGGATCGCGGTCACCGAGCAGACCTATTATCGCTGGCGCAAGGAGTATAGCGGTCTGAAGACCGACCAAGCGCGGCGCATGAAGGATCTGGAGAAGGAGAATCTTCGGCTCAGGCGGGCGATCTCCGACCTGACGCTCGACAAGTTGATCCTGCAGGAGGCGGCTCGGGGAAACTTCTGAGCCCTGCGCGCCGGCGGCGCTGCATCGATCATGTGCGTGGCGAACTGGCGGTATCCGAGCGGAGGATATGCCGGGTGCTTGGCCAGCATCGGTCGACGCAGCGCAAGGTCCCGCGCGGGGCAGATGACGAGGAAGCTCTCACCGACGACATCGTGGCCCTGGCGCGCCAATATGGTCGCTACGGCTATCGCCGGGTTACGGCTTTTGTAGCGCGACGATCAGGATGAGAAGCGCTGATCGCGACGAGGTCGTTTTGGTGTGTTTGATTGCCGCTGGCAAGACCTATGTCTCAGGTTGATTGTCCGGCTGCGCCCTGAATATCCGGGGCATGTCTGGGCATACGACTTCGTCGAGGGCCGGACTCATGATGGCCGCAAGTTCCGCATTCTGACGATCATCGATGAGGCCAGCCGCGAATGCCTCGCCCTGATCGTAGCGCGGCAGCTCAAACACGAAGACGTGCTGGCGGCCTTGGCCGACCTGTTCATCGCGCGCAGGCCGCCTGCCAATATCAGGTCCGATAATGGCAGCGAATTTATCGCGACGGCAGTCCAGAAGGGGCTGGCGCAGGTCGGCGTGAAGACGCTCTACATCACCCCGGCGTCGCCATGGGAGAACGGCTACAACGAAAGCTTCAACGGGTCGCTTCGCGACGAACTGCTCAATGGCGAGATCTTCTACAGCCTCGCCGAGGCCAAGGTGCTGATCGAAGCCTGGCGGCGGCATTACAACACGATCCGCCCCCACAGCAGTCTTGGCTACCGACCGCCAGCGCCGGAAACGGCTTCTCCGCCATTGCCGCCTTCCGGTTCCGCTTCGCTCCACCTCCAGGCGGCGATGGCAAAGGAGGGGGCAATGCACTAACAATCAACGCGGACCACTCAGTGGGGGCCTGTCAGCTCCTTGCGCGAAAAGCTCGCGAAAAAACTTTCAAAATTGATGAGGGGTAAAGCTTTTGGATGCGTATATAGTATGTATCGTGCGCCCGAAATGTTCTTCATAACTAATTGATATAATTCGATTAAATCCTGTTGACCTGTATATACATTTGATGCTCTTTGAGGGGAATCAGGTAACCATCAGGGGGTTTCGCTATGATGATCAGGACAATTTTGCTCGCCAGCGCCGCGGCGGTCGCCACTTTTGCAACGCCGGCGCTCGCGCAGAGCGATGCTGCGACACAGTCACCCGCAGCCGAGGACGCGCCGAACGGATCGGACATCGTCGTGACCGGCTCGCGCATTCGCCGCCAGGATCTCGCCGGCGTCGGTCCGGCAACGGTCGTATCGGCCGAGCAGATCGAGAACACCGGGCTCGTCAACATCGAGACGGTGCTGCAACGGCTCCCTGCCAATGCGGGCTTCGCCGGCAACCAGACCTCGGCCTATTGGGCGAACAACGGCTATGGCACCGCGCAGGTCAATCTGCGGGGTCTCGGCATCAAGCGGACGCTCGTGTTGCTCAACGGCCGCCGCCTCGTCGCCGGTGGCACCGGGGCGAACTCATCACCCGACCTCAACATGATCCCGGTCGTCGCGCTCGCACGTACCGATGTGCTCAAGGACGGCGCCTCCGCGATCTATGGCGCCGACGCGATGGCGGGCGTCGTCAACCTCGTGACGCGGACCGACTATGAAGGTCTCGGCCTCAGCGTTCGTCAGGGCATCACCGAAAAGGGCGATGGCTCGGATTTCACCGCCGACCTGATCTGGGGCATCCGCAACGACCGCGGCGGCTTCATGGCTGCGGTGACCTACCAGAAGACCAGCGCCGTCAACATGGCGACCCGCGCACCTTGCTCGCTTGCGGAAACCACCCCCGGCACACCTGGCTGCGTCAACAGCGCCTCGACGATCGGCGGCCGCGCGGTGCTGCCGAACGGTCAGCAGATCAATTTCAATCAGGTCCTCGGCGGCAACGGCAACTTTTTCGAGCCCTACAGCGCGGCGAAGCATAATTTCAACTCGAACCCATTCCTCAACGCGGTTAGCCCGGTTGAACGTGTCAGCACGGCCTTCTTCGCTGACTATGACCTGACCGACAATATCGAGGCGTTCGGCGAATTCCTTTATACCTTCCGCAAGTCGAACCAGATTGCGACGCCGGGCACGCTGCGCAATCTGTCGATCGCGGCGAGCAACCCGACCAATCCGACCGGGCAGAACATCGTCCTCATCCAGCGGCGTCTCGCCGAGCCGGGGCCCCGCCAATTCTTTCAGGAAACCGACACCTGGCAGGGCACCTTTGGCCTGCGCGGCAAGCTGTCGAATGACTGGGGCTGGGAAGTCGCGGGCAGCTTCGGTCGCAATACTGCGGTCGATGGGTCTACCAACATCGCCAATCTCGAGCGCGTCGCCAACACGCTCGACACCAGCAAGTGCAGCCTCGCCGCGGGCGCGTCGATTCCCTGCGCCGATTATCTCGGCTTCGGCGATCTGACCCCGCAAGTGCTCGATTATATCCTCTTCACCTCGCGCGATCGCGGCGGCAACGAGCTGGCAACAGTGACCGCCGACCTCAACGGCGACTTGTTCAAGCTGCCCGCAGGACCCGTCTCCTTCGCGGCTGGTGTGGTCTATCGCAAGGAGAAAGGCTGGCGCGATCCCGATCCGCTGACGGTGCTCGGCATTGCCAACACCAACCAGCAAAGTCCGATCTCGGGGACCAGCATCGCAAAGGAAGCCTATCTCGAGCTGTCGGTGCCCATTCTTGCCGATACGCCCTTTTTCCAGGCGCTGACGGCTGGCGGCGCGGTCCGCTATTCAAACTATGATCTGTTCGGAAGCGACTGGAACTATAAGGCCAGCCTCGACTGGGTCATCAACGACAGCTTCCGTCTGCGCGGCACCTACGGCACCGGCTTTCGTATCCCGAACGTCCCCGAACTGTTCGGCGGCGTGTCCGAAGGCAATCTTACGACGACCGATCCCTGCTCGCGCTATTCGACAAGCGGCAATGCCGGGCTGATTGCCAATTGCCAGGCATCGGGCGTCCCGGCGAACTATGTTCAGCTTGGCACGACGATCCTGACAACCGTTGGCGGCAACGAGGATCTTCAGCCCGAAAGCTCGACGACTTGGACGGTCGGGACGGTTATTTCGCCCAAGGGGCTGGTTCCCGGCCTGTCGCTGACCGCCGACTGGTTCGACATCAAGATCAAGGATGCGATCCGGGCGATCCCGGGTTCGACCAAGCTCGCCATCTGTTACGCCAGCGCCAACCTGTCGCATCCCTTCTGCGACGACTTCACGCGCAGCCCGCTGACCGGCGAGGTCACCTTCCTTTCGGCGCAGCCAATCAACACCGGTCGCGAGGAGATGAACGGCCTCGATCTTGGCCTCGTCTATAATAATGACATCGGCAGCGTGAATGTCTCGCTCGACGTCAACCTGACCTACCTCAACAAATATGTCGTCCTGCCCTTCCCCGGCGGCGCGCCGATCGATTTCGACGGCTTCATTGGCGGCGGCAACGGCGGCTACCCGAAGTGGCGCGGCTATGGCGTGCTGACCGCCGAAAAGGACGGCGTCAGCGCGACCTGGTCGACGCAGTGGATCGGCAAGGCGACCGACTTCAATGCGGCGCCCGGAGACATCGGCTACAGCACGCCGAATGTCTTCTATCACAATCTCCAGGTTGCTTTTGAGATCGACGAGAAGACGCGTTTCCAGGTCGGTGTCGACAATCTCTTCGATCGTAAGGCGCCCTATATCCAGAGCTTTACCGATGCGAACACCGACACCATGACCTACGATCTGCTCGGGCGGCGCTTCTATGTCGGCTTCCGCACGGCTTTCTGAGGGTAGCGACATGGCAATTCGTTGGCCGCTACTTGTTAGGCGAACGCACAAATGGCTGGCTCTCGTGGTCGGCGTCCAGGCCCTGCTCTGGACGCTGACGGGCTTCTACATGGTCGTTGTCCATATCGACACCATTCATGGCGACCATCTGGTGCGGGCGCCGGCAGCCGAAGCGTTCGACCTTGCGGGACTTGCGCCGCCATCGCGGATCGTGGCGACCGCACCCGGCGTTTCGGAAATCCGCTTGCAGCGATTTTTCGGGTCCCCCGTATGGCGCGCCGAGACGCCGGAAGGCGCGAAACTGTTCGATGCCCGTTCAGGTGCGCCGCTGCCTGCCCTGACCGAGTCCCAGGTCCGGGCGCAGGCGCGGCGCATCTATACGGGCGAGGGCAAGATCGTTTCGGTGCGGCTGCTTACGAAGGCGCCGCAGGAAATGCAGTCGCGCAAGCCGCCCTATTGGCAAGTCGAGTTCGAAGGCTGGAACCGTCCGACGCTCTATCTGTCGCCGCAGACGGGCGAACTCATCTCGCGCCGGCATGCCCTCTGGCGCGTCTTCGACTTCGCGTGGATGCTCCACATCATGGATTATGACGAACGGACCGACGTCAACAACCCGCTGCTCCGCGTCGCGACCTGGAGCGCCTTTGCCATGGCGTTGACCGGCGCGTGGCTGCTGATCTGGTCCTTCAAGCGCCGAAAGAAGAAGACGGCATGAAACGCATCCGGCTGACGCCGCTCTTTTTCCGCCGCATCCACAAATGGGTCGGGCTTATTCTCGGGCTCCAGTTCCTGCTCTGGGCCTTGAGCGGCTCAGTCATGGCGCTTCTCGACAAGGACAAGGTCGGTGGCCACGGCGGCGGCATGTCGCATGCGCATCCCCTGCCTGCTGGCGAATATTTCGACATCGCTGCCTTGCCGCGCGGCGAACCTGTCACGGGAGTTCTCTTGCGCGACCTCGGCGCCCGGCCGGTCTATGAGCTTCGAACGACCAAGGGCATCCGCCTCGTCGATGCCACCACCGGCAAGGACATGCGCGTCGATGAAGGCATGGCGCGCGAGGTCGCGTCGATGATGAACGAGGCGCCGATCCAGAAGGTCAGCATATTGGCAAAGCCCAATCTCGAGGCGCGCGATCATGACGGTGCGATGTGGCGCGTCGACTTTGCCGACGCCGAGAACAGCAGCGCCTATGTCTCGCTCGACACCGCGCGTTTCCTTGTGATGCGCGGCGATACTTGGCGGACGTGGGACTTTTTCTGGATGCTCCACAATATGGATTATGTGAACCGGAAGAGCTTCAATCACCCGCTGATCATCTTCGTCGCCTTTGGCGCGCTATGGCTTTCCGGGACCGGCTTCTATCTGCTCTTCAAAAGCTTTAGCCGCGCCGATTTCCGCTGGTTGCGCCGGCGCCGCAAGCCTGTGGTGACCCGCAGCACAGCCTGACTATCGGTCGTCAATCGTCGATCGAGAAGGCGGCCGAGAGTTCGAAGCGCGAGCCGGGATGCGTCAGCCAGGCGTGGCTGACGAGGCGGGAGTGGCTCCACGTCCGGCGCGTCATCCGCAGCACCGGTTCGGCATCCGACAGCCCCAGCATGCCGTGCGTTCGCGCATCGGGCATCTCCGCGCGGACGCGGTGCTCGACCCGTTCGAGCGGCGCGGTTTGTGTCAGATATTCGTTCGGCGTCGTCTGCGTGAAGTCCATCTTTCCATAGTCGGGGGCGGCCGACGCGAGCACAAAGCGCTCTTCGAGCTG